>JANQPZ010000035.1 GCA_028285215.1 Rhodovibrionaceae bacterium
ACAAGACCGGTGGGTTGACGGAGGCCTTGGCCCTGGTCGCGGAGGCGGAGGCGGCGGGCTTCCAGGTCATGGTCGGCTGCATGCTGGCCACCTCGCTGGCCATGGCGCCGGCCACTCTGCCGGCCCAGCGCGCTCAGGTCGTCGACCTCGACGGGCCGCTGCTCCTGGCCGAAGACCGAGATCCGCCGCTGGAGATCGACGGCAGCCTCGTCCGGCCGCCCGCGCCGGCCTTGTGGGGCTAGAGCAGGATCGCCTTAGGTGGCCTCGCTCTGGCGATCCTACCTCAGACGATCGCTCTCTAGAGCCGGCGCAACAGGTTGATACGCATCGGCTGGTCCAGGCGAATGCGGCCCTTGTCGTCGCGTTGGCCCAGGGCCTCGAACTCCTCCTGCACGATGGCGGCATGCTCGGCAAAGGCCTGATGGCGCGCCGGATCGATCCGCAGCATGGACTCCTGGAAGGTTGTAAAATCGGCGTAGGCGGTACTGTTGCGATAGAAGTCCTCGCCCTCGTCCTGCCAGGCCTGGCCGGCGGCGGCGCGCTGCAGAACGCGATGGGCGGCGGCGCGCACCTCCGTCTCGTCGTCGAAATGGCGCATGACCTCGAAGTTCGGCCCCTCGGCCAGGGGTTCGGCGACGTACAGCAAGCCCTCGGGTTTCAACACGCGCGCCGCTTCTTCGATGGCCATGTCCATCATGTGGCGTTGCACGTGATGCAGCGAGTTGAAGAAGATCGCCAGGTCCAGGTGGCCGTCCGGAAAGGGCAGATGTTCGGCCTGGCCTGCCAGGTAGTCGGCGCCCGGCACGGCGACCGCCGCTCTGGCCTTCGCGAGTTGGGCATCGGAAAGCTCCAGGCCGAGCGCCAAGGCCCCTTTTGCCGCCAGCGCGCGCACCAGGCTGCCGTCCCCGCAGCCGATGTCCAGGGCCGACTTGCCGGCGGGCGCGGTTTTCTCGATCAGGATCTCGGTGTGACGGCGGTAGGGAACAGACTGGCCGACGCGCATATGTTCTCCCGTTCGGTAGGTGGGAATCCCGTCATCATCCCTGCGAAACGTAATTCCATCAAGGTTTTACCGGCGCTGAGCCAGGGGCGTGCGCTCGGCGCCCTGTCGCTCTGCCGAAGCTGCCGCTTGGGCAACGGCCTTGCTCTGTCGGTCCTGCACCCTAAAGTGGGCCGGCTTTCGGATCGCAGGGCCTCATCTCGCGCCGCGCCGGCCTGCGATCGAGATGGGGCAAGACAAGATGAATGTGGAGGGCGGCATGACGGGCCGCAATACGCTGCAGGGACTGCTGGTGGTCTCGGTCGAGCAGGCCGTGGCCGCACCCTACTGCGCCTGCAAGCTCGCCGATGCCGGGGCCCGCGTGATCAAGGTCGAACGGCCCGAGGGCGACTTCGCCCGCAACTACGACCGCGCCGCCCGGGGTGAGAGCGCCTACTTCGTCTGGCTCAATCGGGGCAAGGAATCCATTGCGCTCGACCTGAAGGATTCGGACGACCTGGCTCTGCTGCGGCGCATGATCTCCGCGGCCGATGTCTTCATCCAGAACCTCGCGCCGGGCGCCGCCGCGCGGCTGGGGATCGGGTCGGAGGCTCTGCGCGCCGCCGATCCGCGGCTGATCACGCTGGACATCTCGGGCTACGGCGAGGAGGGGCCTTACCGCGATATGAAGGCTTACGATCTGCTGATCCAGGCGGAAACCGGGCTGGCGGCGATCACGGGTCATCCGGCCGGGCCGGGGCGCGTCGGCGTCTCGGTCTGCGATATCGCGGCGGGCATGTACGGCTACATGGCGGTGCTGGAGGCGCTGCTGGAGCGGGCGCAAAGCGGAGGCGGCAAGGCGATCCAGGTGTCGCTCTTCGATGCCCTGGCCGACTGGATGACCGTGCCGCTGCTGCACCAGGTCTATGGCGGCCGCGCACCCGGGCGTGTCGGACTGAACCACCCCTCTATCGCGCCCTATGGGGCCTACGCCGCCGCCGACGGGGAGGTGGTCGTCTCGATCCAGAACGAGCGGGAGTGGCTGCGTTTCTGCGGCCAGGTGCTGCAGCGGCCGCATTTGGCGGCCGACCCTCGCTTCGCCGATCCCTCCGCGCGGGTCGCCAACCGTGCGGCTCTGGATGCCGAGATCGCCGCAGTCTGGGAGCGGTTGAAGCGGGCCGAGGTCGTCGCCCGCCTGGAAGCGGCGCAGATCGCCTACGGCCGGGTCAACAGCCTGGCGGACCTGGCTGCGCATTCGCAGCTCCGCCGTGCCCCGGTCGATACGCCCGCGGGCGAGCTGGAGCTGGTGGCGCCGCCTGCCCGATTGGTGGGCGAAGCGGTGGAACTGGGCCGCGTGCCGGCCTTGAACGCGCAAGGGGCAGCCCTGCGCCGCGAATTCGCGCGGGGCGACGCGCAGGCAGCCAATACGCCAGGGGAGGCGGTACAATGACGGACATCGCGACCCATGCCGGACCGGAGAGTGCGAAAGGGTCGGAGGGCGAGTCCGCAGCCGAGGACTCCGGCGCACCATCCGCCGACCTGCAGGATTGGATCGGTCGCCTCTTCGTCTTTCGCGATACGGCGGATCTCCGTCGCGCAACCGCTTTGCAGGCGACTTTGGAGACACCCGAAGAGCCTTTGGCCGAAGGTGATGCGCTGCCCGAGCTTTGGCACTGGGCCTACTTCTGGGAGATCGCCTCGCAGTCCGGGGTGAGTTCCGACGGCCACGCGGCGCGGGGCCGCTTCCTGCCGCCGATCGAGCTGCCACGCCGCATGTGGGCCGGCAGCCGCCTGACCTGGCTGCGCCCGATCCGCATCGGCTTGGAGCTGACGAAGCAGTCGGAAGTCGTCGCCATCGAGCAGAAGGAAGGCCGCAGCGGCCGGCTCGCGTTCGTGACGCTGCGCCATATCGTGAGCGACCCGGCCGGTCCGCTGCTTGAGGAAGAGCACGACATCGTCTACCGCGAGGCCGCAGCGGCCGGCGAGGGATGGCGCCCTGGGGCGCCCAGCGAGCGGGAGGCCGTCTGGTCGCGGGAGATCC
>JANQPZ010000054.1 GCA_028285215.1 Rhodovibrionaceae bacterium
CCGGTCTGACCAACCTGATAGTCGTTCGGCACGAAGCCGGCATCGACGGCCGCCCGGCTGGCACCGACGGCCGCACCCAACTTGTCGGCGAGCGTCTCCAGCATCGCGAAGTTCTCGCCGTTCTGCATGCCGCGGCCGCCGGAAATGACGACGCGGGCCGACGTCAGCTCGGGACGCTCGGACTCGGTCAGCTCGTGGCCGACGACGCTGGAGAGCGCGGGATCCTCGGCCGGTTCGACAGCGACGATTTCGGCCGCGCCGCCCTCAGCCGGCGCGGGGTCGAAGGCCGTGCCGCGAATCGAAAGGAAGACGATCTTGTCGCCGCTCTGAACAGTGGCCAAGGCATTGCCGGCGTAGATCGGGCGGACGAAGGTATCGCCGTTTTCGATCCCCGCAACATCGGAGATCATCTGCATGTCGCAGAGAGCCGCTGCGCGCGGCAGCACGTTCTTGCCGAACGTCGTATGGCCGACCAGGACATGACCGTAGTCCGGCGCCACCTTGGCGATCACAGGGGCGACCGCTTCCGCCAGACTATGGGCATAGGCCGGAGATTCGGCCTTCAGGACCTTCGCGACACCTTCGATCTTGGCGGCTTCGCTCGCCGCGCTGTCGACGGTGTCGCCGGCAACCAGCATGTGGATCTCGCCGGCGCCCGCAGCGGCCAGCGCCTTGGCGGCAGCGACGGTGTTGAGAACCGGGCCCTTCAGGGCATTGTCTTCAGTCTCGGCGACGACCAGGACAGTCATGGTCCGGGGCTCCTTCGCGTATGCTCTAGATGACCTTGGCTTCTGCCTTCAGCTTCTCGACCAATTCGGCGACGCTGGAGACCTTCACGCCCGCCTCGCGCACCGGCGGTTCCGTAACCTTCAAGACCTTGGTACGCGGCGCTACGTCGACGCCGAGGTCGGACGGAGCTGTCGTCTCGATCGGCTTCTTCTTGGCCTTCATGATGTTGGGCAGGCTGGCATAGCGCGGTTCGTTGAGGCGAAGGTCAGCCGTAACGATGGACGGGAGCTTCAAGTCCACGGTCTCGAGGCCGCCATCGATTTCACGGGTCACCGTGAGCTTCCCGTCCGACGCCTGAATCTTGCTGGCGAAAGTTCCTTGGGACCACCCCAGCAGCGCCGCCAGCATCTGCCCCGTCTGACTGTGGTCGCTGTCCACAGCCTGCTTGCCGAGCAGCACGAGCTGCGGTTGCTCCTTCTCGACGATCGCCTTCAGAAGCTTGGCGATGCCGAGCGGCTCGAGCGCCTCATCGCTCTGCACCAGGATGCCGCGGTCGGCGCCCATCGCCAGTGCCGTGCGGATCGTCTCCTGACTCTGCTGCTGGCCACAAGACACCACGACGATCTCGCTCGCCGTGCCGGCCTCCTTCAGGCGCACCGCCTCTTCCACAGCGATCTCGCAGAAGGGGTTCATGGACATTTTTACGTTCTGGGTTTCGACACCCGAACCGTCCGCCTTAACACGGACCTTTACATAGGCGTCGATCACACGCTTGACCGGGACCAGGACCTTCATCGGCGTTCCGTTTCCGCTCTTGTTCACTCTGTCCGCAGGATGAAAACCGGCGGCCGACGCCCAGCCGACCGCACTCAGATCTCTTGCCGTCAATATCGCTGGCCAGCCGAGAGACCGAAGCCGAAGCGCCGATCCCCTACGACTCTTCGCAGCCGCAAAATAGAAGTGGGTCGGAGGCGAGTCAATCTCGCCACCAGACGACGGAAACTAACGGGTTTGCACAGCCTAGAGGGCGCTTCACCTCTCACGTGGGATCGCCGGAGCGATTCCACCTGAGGCGCTCCTGCTCTAGGCGCGAGCTAGCGATTGGCGCCCGGCACCCAGAGCACATCCATGCGCCCCTGTTCGTTCTCGTGACGCGCCATCACGAACAGCAGATCGCTCAGCCGGTTAACGTACCGCACCGCTTCGGACCCGACCGCTTCCCGCTCCGCAAGTGCGGTGATCTCGCGTTCGGCTCGGCGCGTCACGGTACGCCCCAGATGCAGATAGGCGGAGGCCGGAGAACCTCCCGGCAGGACGAAGGAGGTCAGAGGTTCCAACTCAGCGTTCAGACGGTCGATCTGCTGTTCCAGCCAGACGACTTGGCTTTCCACGATGCGCAGCGGCTCATACTCCAGTTCGACGTCATCGGGTGTCGCCAGATCGGCGCCGAGATCGAAGAGATCGTTCTGAATGCGCGCCAGCACGGCGTCGGCCTCCGGACCGCAATGCAACCGCGCCAATCCAAGCGTCGCATTGGCCTCGTCCACAGTCCCGTAAGCGGCGACGCGCGGATCGTGCTTTGCCACGCGCTTACCGCTGCTGAGCGAGGTTTTGCCCTTGTCCCCGCCGCGTGTGTAGATCCGGGTCAGTTGCACCATGGCCTCAGCCCCCCTTGCCGATCAGCAAAGCGACGGCGAAGAGGGCGAGGGCTATGCCCTGGCACACAATGCGGTAGCGCATGAGTTTGTTGGCCCACTTGTCATTGAAGGCGCCGCCGCGCGCCATAGCCAGAAGGCCGGTGAAGAGCACGCCAAGCGTCATCAGCATGGCGATTGCGATCAGGACGAACATGGTGGTCTGCATGACTGGAGGATATACCTCGCCGCCACGGCTGCGCCAGGGGGCGCATGGCAGGCGCTACTTCGCTGCAGCCGTGGCAGTCATGATCCGGGACGGCTCTGCCAGGGAGCGGTCTGCAACGGTCGGCGTCCAGGCCGGCGAGGCCGCACCGCGAGGATCGTCGGCCAGCAACCCGTACAGCATGTGATCCTGCCACTGCCCGGCGATCCGCAGGTAGCCGCGCCCGCAGCCTTCCTCGCGGAAGCCGATTTTCTCCAAGAGCCGGCGGCTCGCGGCATTGTGCGGCAGACAGGCCGCTTCCACCCGATGCAGGCCAAGACTGCCGAAGAGGTAGTCCAGCAGCAGCAACAGCGCCTCGGTCATCACTCTTTGCCCGACATGCCGTTCCCCGAGCCAGTACCCGAGGCTCGCCGTCTGCGCGACCCCGCGGCGAAGGTTGGTCACGCTGATACCGCCCAGCAGATGCTCGCTGCGCCGGTCGAAAATGAAAAAGGTGACGCCGAGCCCCTGCCGCCACTCGGCGGCCTGCTGACGCAGACGACGCCGGTAGGCGGCCCGCGTCAGAGCGTCATGCGGCCATGCCGGCTCCCACGGCATCAGAAACTGGCGACTGGCGTGACGCAGCTCGGCCCAGGCACGCCAATCCCGCGACGTGGGCTGCCGCAAGGTCACCCGCTCACCTGTCAGCTTCGGTCCCCGCGAACTCGTCTCGCCGATCAGGGCGGGGAACAGCATGGCGCCGAACGCCTACTGAGCCGCGGCCGCACTGCCGAAACGTGCAGCGAAGCTTTCGTAGGGCGCGAGTTCGGCCACAGGCCCCAGGAGCGCCAACGTGGGCTTGCTCTGCAGCAGCTTTGCCGCACAGCTCCTGAGGCGCCGGACATCGAGAGCGTCCAGCTCGGCCACAATCTCCGTCACCGGGATCGGGCGGCCGAACATCAGAAGATGGCCGGCCAATTGTTCGGCGCGCGCTCCGCTGCGTTCCCGACTCATCAGGATCGCCGCCTTCAGCTGGGCGCGGGCCCGTTCGACCTCTTCGGAAGAAATGTCCTCGGCAGCGCGCTCCAGCTCGCGGCAGACCGTGTCGAGAACCTCCTGCGCCTCCGCAGCCCCGGTCCCGGCGTAAACGCCGAACAGACCGCTATCCGAGGCGGCCGACAGGAAGGAATAGATCGAGTAGACCAGTCCACGCTCTTCGCGCACTTCCTGAAACAGCCGAGAAGACATGCCGCCGCCAAGCAAGGTCGAAAGCGCCGAGACGGCATAGTAGTCCGGATCGCGGACACCGACCGAATCGAAGCCGATCAGCAGGTGCGCCTGCTCCAGATCGCGGGTCTCGCGGTGCTCGCCGCCGAGATAGCGCGGCGGCTCGCTTGTGGCCGCGGAGGCTGCAGGCAGATCGCCGAACAGCTCTTCGGCCAAGCGATGAAGTGTCGCATGCTCGATGCGACCGGCGGCCACCAGGGTCGCCGAATCGGCGGCGTAGTTGGCGCTGAGATAGTCGCGCAAGTCGCCCGCAGAGAGGCTGCAGACCGTCTCCGGCGTCCCGAGCACCGGCCGGCCGATTCCTTGTTCGGGGTAGGCGGCCAACTGGAAGTCGTCGAAGATGATGTCGTCCGGCGTATCCGCGGCTTGGCCGATCTCCTGCAGTACGACCTGCCGCTCGCGCTCCAACTCGCCGGCGTCGAGCCGGGGATCGAGCAACATGTCCGAGACGATATCGAGCGCAAGCGGCGCGTCCTCGGCGAGCACCTTCGCATAGAAGGCCGTCGTTTCGCGCCCTGTGTAGGCATTGAGGTGACCGCCGACGGCCTCGATCTCCTCGGCGATGGCTCGGGCGCTGCGCCGGCCGGTCCCCTTGAAGACCATGTGCTCGAGCAGGTGGGCCACACCGTTGATCCTCGGTGCCTCGTGCCGTGCTCCGACGCCGACCCAAAGACCGAGCGAACAGGTCTCAACCTCCGTCATGGCATCGCTCGCCACCGTCAGGCCATTGGACAACTTCGTCACGGTCACCGTCATACGGCGGTCAGTCCTTTCGCATGGTCGCGCACGAAGCGGCGCAGCGCCTCCAGGTCGTTCGGCAGCTCGGCCATCCGCTCCGGCCGTTGATATAGATCGGCGAGCCGTTCCGGCAGCTCCGGTCGATGGCCGGTCGCCTCCTCGACGGCATCCGGGAACTTCGCCGGATGCGCGCAGGCCAAGGATACGGTCGCGACCCCGGCCTGCGCCAGCGCCCGCGCAGCCGCAACACCGACCGCCGAGTGCGGATCGAGGACTTCGCCGGTCGCCGCCCGAGTCGCCCGGATTTCAGCGATCGTGCCGGGATCGTCCAGCCGAAAACCGCTAAAGACCTGGGCCACCTGGGCCAGACGCTGGGCATTCAGACTGTAGAGTCCATCGCGGCGGAAGGCCGTCATCAGCGCCGTCACCTCGGCACCGTTACCGCCGGTCAGATCGAACAGCAGCCGCTCGAAGTTGCTCGAGACCTGAATATCCATCGAGGGCGAGAGGCTGGGCTCCACCGCGCCGATCCGCATCTCGCCGCCTTCGAAGAAGCGCGCCAGGATATCGTTCCGGTTGGAGGCAACCTGCAGCCGCTGGATCGGCAAGCCCATCTGCCGCGCCGCATAGGCAGCGTAGACATTACCGAAATTACCGGTCGGCACCGCGAAGCTAACTCGCCGGTCGGGGGCGCCTAACGCCAGGGCAGCCGCAAAGTAGTAGACGATCTGGGCCATGATCCGCGCCCAGTTGATCGAGTTGACCGCTGACAGACCGAACTCGTCTCGGAACGGCTCGTCGGCAAAGAGCGCCTTCACCAGATCCTGGCAGTCGTCGAAAGTGCCCTCGACCGCAATGGCATGGGCATTTTCCGCCGCGATGGTGGTCATCTGGCGGCGTTGCACCTCGCTGGTGCGGCCTTTCGGAAACAGGATGAAGATATCGAGGTTGGCCCGGTTGCGGCAGGCCTCCAGTGCAGCCGAACCGGTATCGCCCGAGGTGGCCCCCACGATGGTCAGACGCCGCTGGCGGTGCGCCAGTACGGCGTCGAACAGGCGGCCAAGCAGCTGCAAGGCCACATCCTTGAAGGCCAACGTCGGTCCATGGAACAGCTCCAACAGCCAAAGATCGGCGTCGAGCTGCTTCAGCGGCGTCACCGCCGCATGGTCGAAGTCTGCGTAAGTCTCCCGCACAATCCGCGGGAAGTCGTCCAGAACGACCGAACCGGCCAGGAAAGGCCGCATCACCGCCGTCGCCAGATCGGCATAGGACTTGCCCCGCAGAGCCCGCAGGTCCTCGGCCGAAAAGCGCGGCCAGCTTTCCGGTACATACAGCCCGCCGTCGCGCGCCAGCCCCGTCAGCAGGACGTCGTCGAACCCCAAAGTCGGCGCTGTGCCACGGGTTGAGATATAGCGCATCGGCTGTTTTCGCCTCGCTGAGCCGCACGGGCAAACTGCCGTTACTCTAAGGCTTTGCGGTGAGGCAAAACAAGGAACACGGCCTTAGAAGCCGCTACGGCCGTGCTCAGACAACCTGCCGTAGATCGCTCTAGGCGTCGGCCAGATAGCGCCTGCGCAGGTGCGCTTCGAAGATCTTGGGATCGAGCGGCTTTCCGGTGGCGCGAACCAGCAGCTCTTCCGAGGAGAAGCGCGATCCTTGCCCGTGCACGTGACGGCGGAGCCATGCGAGCAGAGTGGAGAAGTCCCCCCTGCCGAGCTGCTCGGGAATCTCGGGATGCGCGGAGCAGGCCGAGGCGAAGAGCTGAGCGGCCGTCATGGCGCCAAGGGTGTAGGTCGGAAAGTAACCCCAGGCACCATCGTACCAATGGATGTCCTGAAGACAGCCGCGACGGTCGTCGGGCGGCGTGATCCCCAACAAGGCCTCCAGTTGCTCGGCCCAGGCACCGGGCAGATCGTCGAGGGTCATGCGCTCTTCGATCAGCGCCTTCTCGAGGCGAAAGCGCAGAATGACGTGTGCCGGATAGGTAACCTCATCGGCATCGACGCGGATGAAGTCGGGTTGAACCCGGGTGTAGAGACGATAGAGGTTGTCGGCCTCCCACTCGGGCCCCGAACCTGCGAAGGCGCTTTGCGCCAGAGGCGCCAAGTAGCTTACGAAGTCGCGCGATCGGCAGGCCTGCATCTCGAACAGCAAGGACTGGCTCTCGTGGATCGACATGCCGCGGGCGTCGCCCACGGGCTGGCGTCGCCACGCACGCGGCAACCCGCGTTCATAGAGGGCGTGGCCGGTCTCATGCACAACCCCCATCAGGCCACTGACGAAGTCGCTGTCGTCGTAGCGCGTGGTCAGGCGGACGTCCTCGGGCACACCGCCGGTGAAAGGATGCGCCGAGGTGTCCAGACGGCCATGCCGGAAGTCGAACCCCAGCGCCTGCATCAGCTGGCGTGCCAGGTCGGCCTGCGCGTCGACCGGAAAGGGCCCCGCAGGCAGCACCGCCGCCGGCTGCTTTGCTTGGTGTTCCAGCACTTCGCCCAGAAGATTCGGGAGATCCTGTGCCAACTCGTCGAACAAGCGCTCGATCGCAGCGGCGTTGCCGTCCGGTTCATACTGGTCGAGCAGTGCGTCGTAGAGCGACTTGCCCAGGGCCGCCGCCTTCGCCTGCCCCGCCTCGCGGGTCAGCGCCAGCACCTCCTGGAGAGCGGGCTTCGCCCGTGCGTAGTCGTTGGCCGGCCGCGCCTCGCGCCAGAGTCCCTCGCAGGTGTGGCAGGCACGGCGCAAGGCTTCGACCAAGCGAGCAGGCAAGGCCGTGGCGTGACTGTGGGCGCGCCGCATCTCGCGCAGATTGGCGCGGCGCCAGTCGTCCAATCCATTGTCCGGGCTGTCGACTTGCGTCTCTGCGGCCGAGAGCCAGTCGGCCACACTGGGCTCGACCAGCAGTTCGTGCGCCATCAGACTGAGCTGTGCCAACTGCTCGCCCCGCGCTTCGGCGCCGCCCGACGGCATCATGGCCGAACTGTCCCAGTGCAGTACCGCCATGGCCTCGTTCAAGGCCCCAAGGCGTGCGAAACGCGTTTCCAGGCGGCCGTAGGCACTCTGCTCGGTCATGGCTTCTCCCTCCGCACGCCGCCTCCTATAACTAAGGCGTTCCTATAAACTGGTCATGCAGCCCGATGCGAGAAAGACCGGATCGCCGTTCATGAGCAAGATCCCGCAACGCCGACAGTCCGAAAGCCGATCCGCCGAGGATCTCCGGACCGCAACGAAGGGCTACCGCATCGACAAGCGCAAGGTCGGTTTTGCCATAGCGCTGCTTCTGGCCTTCGTCGTGTTCGGCACTTGGAGTCTGCTGCAGCAGGAGGGGCCGGTCGGAGACACGTTGGTCGGTGCGGTGCTGATGGTCTTCTGCCTCGCCATGGCCAGCTTCCTCGCCCGCGATCTGAAGCGCGTCGGCCCCGTCGTGGAAGTCGGACCGGACGGCGTGCTCGATCTTCGCCGGCAGCAAGAGGTGATCCCCTGGGACCGAATCGCCGGTGCGGAAATCAGGCGCGCCTCCATCATCCGCGGCATCCGGCTGACTCTGGACGATGGCACACGCATCGATATCGACACTCAGATGCTGGAGATCGACCGGAAGGATCTCATGCGAGTGATCGCGGAGGAAGGGCGGAAAGCCGAAGCGCGACGGGAACGTTAGGGGCGTATGGCGCTCGGGCCCGTAGGATTACTCCAATCTGAGGGACGCGGCGCCCAGCACCCGGCTCGGCCCTTCAGCCTGAACGATGACGGCAGCACCGGAGCGACCGGCGGCACGGGCGGCGGCGAGGCTGAACGGCAGTTCCGTTTCCTCGCCACTCCAGTCGCCCAGACGCCGGTAGTCCCTGACCACATGCGCGTAGCCGAGCTTACGCCCGGCGTTCTCGCCGCGACGCACATCGGTCTCATGCCAGGAATCATAGAGCAGGAGCCATACGGCGGCGCCCTCGGCAGGTGGCGTCCCAGACCCGATCCGCACGCCCTCCTGAGACAAAGCCACCTCCACTTCCGTCGCACGCTCGCGCGCCATCTCGATCGCATTGGCAACGGAGCGGGCGCGTGAGCCGATGACGTCGTAGATGCCATCGACCACCATCTGCGGCGTGTAGACCGTCCGTCGATCCAGGTGGCGTGCGTAGGCCCGTTGCCGTTCCGTCAGCGACCCGAGCGCAAAGGGGTCTTCCCAGCCGATATAGTCCCAATAGTCGACGTGCAGCGACAGGGCGATCACGTCGTCGCGCTGCGCAAGCTGAGCCAGCAGGGCATCGGCGGGCGGGCAGGAGCTGCAGCCTTGGCTGGTGTAGAGCTCCACGACCACGGGCGCCCGCGACTCCGCGGCTGCAGGACCGACCAACGTTGCCAAGGGCAGAGCCCCTGTCAGGAAGGCGAAAGCGGCGACTCTGAAGAAGCTGAGCATGCCGCCAGCTTAGTCCTCGCGACCTGTCACGCGGAAATCACCAAGGGGTGAAAAAGGCGTGTTCGCGCGAGCGCACTCTGTGCGCATTTTCTCCTCGCCCGACTCCCGGAATCCCTATTACAGTTTGGTTAAGGAATAGGGAGCGACACTCGGCCGTTTCCATAACGCAGCAGCTCGACAGTGCCTTGAGGATGTCTTGACCCCGGCCCAAGAGCCCCGCCCGACAGGAGGCGTCCGATGCGTAGCCGTTTTCTTTTTCTTATCGGCTTGCTTGCCGCAGTCGGACTTGCGTCCACCTCCGCAAACGCGCGGGCCGCGCATGAGACCTCGACGGAAGCCTACACCTTCGCCTGCTTTTTGCTGAACAGCATGGCCCGCAGCGCACCGGCACTGGAACGCCGAGAGAACCTGCTGAAGGCCGCAATCTCAACCGGATGCCTCGGTCTGCCGGAGGCCAACCCCTTCCGCGGCGGCCCGCTTCGCAAAGCGCGGGCCAGCAACGAGCGTGCCGACCTGAACCTCCGCCGTGCGCGGGATGCGGCCGATCCACAGTTCCGCCAGTGCCTTGTCTGGGCTTACACCGGCTATCCCAGCGGCCTGGAGGAAACCCGCTGCAATTTCACCTTCCAGCTTCTCCCCAGTGGCTTCGGGTTGGCCTGCGAGGCTTATCTGAAAGACGGCTTTCCGACACCCCTGGACCGAAAGGCGTGCCGCCGGTTCTGGCAGGATCGGCTGAAGGCGAGCGACCGCGTCGACCCGTCCTGAGATCGCTTTTCGCGCTCACGCCCATCATCCTGCGGCTTGGCGCCGGGCGCCAGCTTGGGTAGA
>JANQPZ010000055.1 GCA_028285215.1 Rhodovibrionaceae bacterium
TCGAAGGCCTGCGCAGCTCGGCCGCCTTCAGTCAGGCGCGCTATGACGACCAACGCCAGACCGTCGCCATTGCCCGCGCGGAGCTGAACGAAGCGCAGAGCGCCGTCGACTCCGCCAGTGCCGAGCTGGAGCTGGCGGAACTCGATCTGTACTACGCCGAAGTTCGCGCACCCTACTCGGGCGTCGTCACCGCTCGACAGAGCGAGGCCGGCGCATTCCTGCGCACCGGCGAGCAGGTCGTTTCTCTGGTTGCCGTTGCCGAGCTTGAGATCGAGGTGGAAGTCCCCTTCATGCGGCTGACAGGCCTGACGCCGGGAACGGAGGTCGACATTCAGCTCGCAGATCGCTCCACCCACCGTGCCGTCGTGCGCGCTGTGATTCCAAACGAAAATCCGCGTACGCGTACGCGTCCCGTGCGTCTGCTGCCGCAGTTCGGGACAGTGGAAACGCCGCTCGCGCCCGGACAGAGCGTGAGCGTACAGGTCCCCATCGGCAATGCGCGGGAGAGTCTGACGGTCTCCAAGGACGCCGTCCTGCCTCGGGGCGGAGGCAGCCAACAGGTCTTCGTATTCGAAGACGGCCGGGCCAGCCTGCGCGATATCGCTCTCGGCGTCGCGATGGGCAACCGCTTCGAGATTTTGGACGGTTTGCAGCTTGGCGACTTGGTGGTGGTGCGCGGGAACGAAAGACTGCGCGACGGCCAGGCTGTTCAGCCGGTCAACCTGGATGCCCCGGGCGGACCGCAATCGGCCCCGAACACGGCCCAGTCCGAGACCCGAGGCTAGGCGAAAGCACCGCCATGAACCCCATCCGCATCGCCATCGAGCGTCCGACGGCCGTCATCGCCGCCGTCATCATGGTGGTAATGTTCGGCTGGGTCGCGCTGCAAGCGATTCCGATCCAACTCGCCCCCGACGTCAACAACCCGGTGATTACGATTGAGACAATCTGGGCGGGAGCGGCGCCGGTGGAGGTCGAGCGGGAGATCGTCAACCGCCAGGAAGACGCGCTGAAAGGTCTGGAAGGCCTGGAAACCATCACCTCTCGCGCGGAAACCGGCCGGGCACGCGTGACCCTGGAGTTCGCGGTCGCCACCAACATGGATCGGGCTCTGCTGCTGGTCGCCAACCGGCTCGACCGCGTCGCCGACTATCCGGACGAGGTCGACGAACCGACCTTCGATACCTCGGGCAGCGACGACAATCCGATTGCCTGGTTCAACATCATCCGGCTGGACGGCAACGACCGGCCGATCCACACCTACGGCGACTTCATCGACGATGTTGTCGTCGACCGCCTGGAACGCGTTCCAGGCGTCGCACGCATGAATGTCTTCGGTGGCAGCGAGCGGCAGATCGAGGTGATCGTCGAGCCGGAGCTGATGGCTCGTTTTCAACTCACGGTGACCGATGTGGTGGCCACCCTGCGCGCCGCCAACGCGAGCGTTTCGGCCGGCGACATCGAGGAAGGCAAGCGCCGCTACGTGGTGCGCACGGAAGGCGAACTGGACACCCTCCAGGCCGTGGGCGACGTGGTCCTGCGCTCGGAAGGCGACGGAGTCGCCGGGGTCGGACGTGTCACGGTGGACGACGTTGCACTCGTGCGGTTCGGCTACACCGAGCCGACGGCACGGATCCGCATGAACGGTCAGCCCGCCCTGGCGATGAATGCGATCCGCGAGACGGGTGCCAACGTGATCGAGACCATGGAGGGCATTCGGGTCGCGCTGGAAGAGCTGCGCGCCGCGCCGGTGCCGAACGCCGGGCTGGAGATTCGCCAAGTCTACGACGAGACGGTCTACATCAACTCGGCCATCGCCCTGGTGAACCAGAACATCTACATCGGCGGCAGTCTGGCGGCGCTGCTGCTGCTGGTCTTCCTGCGGTCCGGCCGAGCGACGCTGATCATCTCACTGGCCATTCCGGTTTCGGTCATCGGCGCCTTCGTCGCCATGGCGGCCTTGGGCCGTTCAATCAATGTAATCTCCCTGGCGGGGCTGGCCTTCGCCATCGGGATGGTGGTGGACGCCGCCATCGTGGTGCTGGAGAACATCTATCGCCTGCGCGAACGCGGCCTGAGCGCCGCCGAGGCGGCCTTCAAGGGCGCATCGCAAGTCTGGGGTGCCGTCTTGGTTTCCGCCCTGACGACGGTGATGGTCTTCATTCCCGTGCTCATCATGGAACTGGAGGTCGGTCAGCTCTTCCGCGATATCGCGGTGGCGATCTCGGTGGCGGTCCTCTTGTCGCTGATCGTTTCGATCACCGTCATTCCGGCGCTCTCCAACTGGCTGTTCGGGTTCGGCACCAAAGGCGGCGAACAGACCTCCGTCACCCGCATTCGCTTGCCGGGCATCGACAGCTTTGCGGAGGTCTTCGTACGCACGGTCGTCGGCTTTCAAAGGCGGGTCGTGTCGAGCCGTCTGATGGCGCTCTCCGTCGTGGGCAGCGTGACCCTGGTCGCTGCGACGGCGGCTTGGCTGTTTCTGCCGAAGCTGGAGTATCTGCCCGAGGGCAACCGCAACCTGGTATTGGGGATCATCATCCCGCCGCCCGGCTACAACCTGGACACCACCACCGATATTGCCCAAGGCATCGAGGGAGCGGTCCGCCATCTCTGGTCCTCCGAAACAGGGCCCGAGCGCGACGAAGGCGGTCCGCCGAAGATGGAGCGCTTCTTCTTCGTCGCCACCCGCTCGACGACCTTCGTCGGCGCAATCTCCGAAGAAGAACAGAATGCCGGCGAACTGGTGCCGGTCCTCCGCGGCCCGGTCTTCAGCGAGCCGGGTACTTTCGGTTTCATCAACCAGCCCTCGATCTTCGGGCGTGGACTGGGCTCCGGCCGCACCATCGAGCTGGATATCTCCGGTGCCGAACTGGAAACTATCGTGCCGGTCGCGCAAGAGGCCGCGGGGCGCATCACCGGGATCTTCCCCTTCGCCGAAGGAAATCAGCTTCGGCCGAACCCTGGCCTGGAGTTGGGCGCGCCGGAGGTGCGGGTGCTACCGGACCGCATGGCTCTGGCGGACACCGGCGTCACTGTCCGAGAGTTGGCCGACACGCTGGACGCCTTCAACGACGGGCTTCGTGTCGCCGAAATCACGATCGGCACCGACCGTATCGATCTGGTGCTGGAAGGCCCCGAGCAGCCCGAAGAGTCCACCCAGGGCATCGGCAATCTGCCGGTCGTCACCAGCAGCGGGCAGATGCTGCCGGCCGAAGCCCTGGCAGACGTCATCTTGACCGCCGGCCCCACGGAGATCCGCCACCGCGAGCGTTTTCGCACCATCACGCTCGAGATTCGCCCTCGTCCGGGGCTTCCTCTGGAAGCGGCCGTGGAGCAGCTTGAGCAAGAGGTCATCCAGCCGATGCGCGATGCCGGACTGCCGCCGGACATCCGCCTGTCCATCTCGGGAACGGCCGACAAGCTGAGCGACACCTGGGACGCCATGATCTGGGACCTGCTGCTGGCGGTGGTGATTGTCTATCTGGTCATGGCGGTCCTGTTCGAGAGCTTCGTCTATCCGCTGATCATGCTGCTGGCGGTTCCGCTGGCTGCGGCCGGCGGCATTGGCGGTCTCGCGCTGCTGAATCTCTTTACCTATCAGCCGCTCGACATGCTGACCCTGCTCGGCTTCGTGATTCTGATCGGTATCGTGGTGAACAACGCGATTCTTCTGGTTCACCAGACCCTGCAGCTGATTCGCGAGGAGGGTGTGGCTCCGGAAGCGGCAATTCTGGATGCGACGCGTAACCGAATTCGGCCGATCTTCATGTCCACCCTGACCAGCGTGTTCGGCATGTTGCCGCTGGTCGTGTTTCCGGGCGCCGGTTCGGAACTCTACCGCGGGCTGGGATCGGTCGTGGTCGGCGGCCTGTCCATGTCGGCCGTGCTGACCCTGCTGGTGGTGCCGCCGATGCTCAGCCTGCTGGTCGGCACCTTGGAAGGCGGCCGCGCGGCGACGCCTGCCGTGAAGCTGCCGGGCCGCGCGGAACCGCAGCCAGGGGAGTAAGCCGTCTCACCCCGACTTGCGGATGCGCAAGACGTAGACGTCACCGTCCTGGCGGTTCTCCAGCAGATCATGGCCGGTGGTTTGGCAGAAATTCACGAAGTCCTCGGGGGCGCTGGGATCGGTTGCCAGCACCTCGAGGATGCCGCCGGCCGGTACCTCTTTCATCGCCTTGCGCGCCCGCAGTACTGGCAAAGGGCATTTCAGGCCCTTGGCATCGAGGGTTCGATCGCTCACGTCCGTTCCTCCTGTCTCGACAGCGCGTAGCACGCCAAGGCAACCCAGCCGACCAGGAAGCCGAGCCCGCCGAGCGGCACGATCATGCCAAGCCAGCGCGCGCCCGTCAGGGCCATGGCATAGAGCAGGCCGCTGAAGAGCAGCGTACCCAGCAGGAAGCCGCCGCCGGCCAGGGTCAGGCTGCGCGTCGGCGCCTGTCCTGCCAGCACCCCGACGGCCAACAAGCCGGCTACATGCAGCATGTGGTATCGCAGACCGGTCGCGAGCCACGCCAGAGCCTCCTCCGGCAAGCGCCCCTCCAGTCCGTGGGCTGCGAAGGCACCGATGGCGACCGACAGGAACCCGCTGAGCGCCGCGACTGTAAGCCAGAGTTTCATAAACCTCCTCTTATCATGAGGTTAGAGGGTGAATCACGTCCCAGGCGCAAACGCTTCGCCTGCGCCTGGGACGTAAATCGCCCTCTATGACCAGAGTCCGCGGGCCTGCAAGACCTCGCGCAACAGAGTCGGCCGGTCGGTCATGAGACCGTCGATGCCGGCGTCGAGCAGCCGTTCCATGTCTGCTCGCTCATCGACCGTCCAAACATGCACCTGAATGCCGCGGGCATGAGCTGCCGCGATCAGGCGGCGCGTTACCACGGGAATCCCGCGGAAGTGGGTGGGTACTTGCAAGGCCCCGCAGTCCGGCGCACCCAACGGAAGGCCGTAGCCCGTCGCCCAAATGCGAAATACGCCGAACGGGCCGGGCGACCAACAGAGCGCCGGCCCGAGCAGCGCCCGCAGCTGGCGCACCCGAGATTCCTGAAAACAGCCTACGCAGACGCGCTCGCGCGCGCCGGCAGCACGAATCGCCTGGGCCATCGGCTCGACGGCAAGGTCGCTCTTGGGTTCCAGATTGACGCGCAGATCGGGCCAGGCGGCCAGCAGCTCGTCCAGGCGTGGGATCGGTTCGCCAGCGACACGTACATGCTTCAGGTCGTCCCAGCTCAGATCGGCGACAGCTTCCGGCCGCCCGGTGAGGCGGGTCAGATCGTCGTCGTGAAACACCACGGCGACGCCATCGCGGGTCGCCTGGATATCGGTCTCGATGTAGCGATACCCCAGATCAACCGCATGACCGAAGGCCGCCATGGTGTTCTCCGGCGCCTCCAGGGCCCCGCCCCGATGGGCGAAAGCGAGAGGCAGGTCCGACCGGAGAAAGTCAAAGCGGGACATCGGCTGCGAAACCCTTCGAGGTGTGCGGCAACGACCATAGGTCGCGAAGCGGGATCCGAATTATCTTTACGATTCGCGTAAGTTCGCGTATTCACGATTCAACCAATTGGCGCAGATATCCAATTCTTCCGGCCTGCCGGCCTGGGCAACCGGCTGTCGAACATGCGTCAGAAAGTGATCGTATGGGAAGGTCTTCAAACGATGGCCGTTTCGCGGGACTCCGCGGCCGGGGTGCCGCACCCGGTTGACGTTCATGTCGGTCACCGTCTTCGGCAACGGCGGGTGGCCATTGGCCTGACTCAAGATAAGCTGGCCAAGTCTGTCGGCATTACGTTCCAGCAGGTCCAGAAGTACGAACGCGGCACCAACCGCATCGTCGCAAGCCGTCTTTACGAACTTGCCGAGGTGCTGCAGGTCTCGGTGGAGTACTTCTTCCAAGGCATCGGGACCGAAAAGGTCATGCCGCATCCAACGACCAACACCGCCGTCAACCTGCCGGACGTCATGGGCGAGCGGGAGACGCTTACGCTGGTCCGCGCCTACCACGACATCAAGAGCAACCTGGTACGTCGGCGCCTGGCGGAGCTGATTCGCTCTCTCGGCGAATCGGGGAGGAAGAGCCGCTGAAGCGCGACAGCATCCACGGAGGCAGCCGGTAACCACCAACGTCTCCGTTTGCCGGCCGGTCCGCTTGGGAAAGCCCGTCGGTGCAGCAAGCGCTCGTTTCACAACCCGACGACACCTTTGCCTTAGAGAGCGATTCAGATCTCAGGCGGAATCGCTTCGCATCCGCCTGAGACGAACGCGCTCCAAACCTCAGAAGGCATTCCGCTCGACCTTCTTGGGGCGCCCTATGGACTAGGTCTCGCGCCGCTTTGGTGCTACATCCGCGCCGCCATGAATCTCGAAGACTTCGATTTCGATCTCCCAAACGAGCTGATTGCCCAGCGACCCGCGACACCGCGGGACTCGGCCCGCCTATTGCATGTCGGCCCGGCGCTGACCGACTGCTCGGTCCGCGATCTGCCGCGGTTGCTTGCCCCGGGCGATCTGATGGTTTTCAACGACACCCGCGTGATCCCCGCGCGCCTGATCGGCCGCAAAGCCAGCGCCCCGGGCGGCAGCAGGATCGAAATCACGTTGCACAAACAAGCGCAGGCCGACAGCTGGTACGCCTTCGCCAAACCGGCCAAGAAGCTGCAGTCCGGAGATCGGGTCGATTTCCAGGAAGGCTTCGCTGCCGAGGTTGCCGAGAAAGGCCAAGGCGGCGAGGTGCGGCTGACCTTCGACCGGGCGGGCAGCGACTTGCTTGCCGCGCTGCATGCCCAGGGCATCATGCCGCTTCCGCCCTACATCAAGCGCGCAGGCGGCGCGGATGCCCAGGATCTCGACGACTATCAGACGATCTACGCCGCTCGGGAGGGCGCCGTAGCTGCCCCCACCGCCGGGCTGCACTTCACGCCCGAGCTGTTGGCGGCCCTGAAGGCTCGCGGCATCGGCCACGCGACCCTGACCCTGCACGTCGGCGCCGGCACCTTTCTACCGGTCAAGACGGAGCGGGTGACAGAGCACCGAATGCATGCGGAGGTGGGCGAGATCTCCCCTGGGGCAGCCGCCGCGATCAACGCCGCCAAGGGTGCCGGCAAGAGGATCGTGTCCGTCGGCACCACAAGCCTGCGACTTCTGGAGCATGTCGCCGGCGAGGACGGCCGTATCGTCGCCTTCGCGGGCGAAACCGACCTCTTCATCCTGCCCGGCTATCGCTTCAAGCTGGTCGACCGGCTGATGACCAACTTCCACCTGCCGAAGTCGACCCTCTTCATGCTGGTCTGCGCCTTTGCCGGCCGGGAGCGGATGGCGGCAGCCTATGCGCATGCCGTCGCCTCGGGCTACCGCTTCTACTCCTACGGCGATTCCTCCCTGCTGGAGCGTGCATGAGCATCGGCTTCGAGGTGACGGCCCGCTCCGGCGCCGCACGGCGCGGGCGCCTGACCACCGCGCACGGGCCGGTGGATACCCCGGCCTTCATGCCGGTGGGCACCGCCGCCACCGTCAAAGGCATACTGCCGGAACAGGTCGAAGCGCTCGGCGCACAGATAGTCCTGGCCAACACCTACCACCTGATGTTGCGCCCCACGGCCGAGGTGGTCGACAAGCTGGGCGGCCTGCATCGCTTCATGCAGTGGCCCGGCCCCGTCCTGACCGATTCCGGCGGCTTCCAGGTGATGTCTCTCGCCAAGCTGCGAAAGCTGGAAGAGACGGGCGTCACCTTCAAGTCTCACGTCGACGGAACCGAACACCAGCTGACACCCGAACGCGCCGTTGAGATCCAGGATTTGCTGGATTCGACTATCACCATGGTCTTGGACGAGTGCACCGCCTGGCCTGCCACGGAGACGGAGGCCGAGAGTTCCATGGAGTTGTCGATGCGCTGGGCGGCCCGTTGCCGCGAGGCCTTCCGACAGCGGGAGGGTTACGGTCTCTTCGGCATCGTTCAGGGCAGCGTCTACCCCGACCTGCGCGCACGCTCTGCCAGCACCCTGATCGATATCGGCTTCGACGGTTATGCCGTCGGCGGTCTGGCGGTCGGCGAACCGCAGCAGGAGATGCTCCGGATCCTGGACGCGACCGTGCCGCAGCTGCCTGAGGATCGGCCCCGCTATCTGATGGGGGTCGGCAAGCCGCAGGACCTCGTGGAGGCGGTCTGGCGCGGCATCGACATGTTCGACTGCGTGCTGCCCACCCGCTGCGGACGCACCGGCCTCGCCTTCGTCCGGCGCGGCAAGGTGGTGATCAAGAACGCCCGCCACCGCGAGGACCCGCGCCCCCTCGACGAGGACTGTACTTGCCCGGCCTGCGCAGGCGGTTTCTCGCGGGGCTATCTGCACCATCTCTTCCGCACCGGCGAGATGCTTGGGCCGATCCTGCTGACCCTGCACAATCTCGCCTACTATCAGACTCTGATGGCCGAGTTGCGCAGTGCCATCGAGACGGACCGCTTGGAGGAGTACAGAGCGTGGTTCCAGGCCGAACAGGCCAAGGGCGACATCCCGCCTCTCTAGACGACGCCCCTCCGGACACGAAGGCGGCGATCCGGGCGGAGGCGCTGGCGCTGGGCTTCGACGCCGTTGGCGTCGCGCCGGCGTCCACCTCCGAGGCTGCCAAACGCCGACTTGGCGAGTTTCTATCCCGGGGCTGGCACGGCGACATGGGCTGGATGGCCGACACCGCCGAGCGCCGCGCCGATCCGAACAGACTCTGGCCCGAGGCACGCTCGGTGATCGTCCTGGCAGTCAACTACGGCCCGGCGGAGGATCCGCTGGACATGCTGGACCGGCCGAAGCTGGGTAACATCTCCGTCTACGCCCGCAATCGCGACTATCACGACACGCTCAAGAAGCGGCTGAAGCGGCTGGCACGCTGGCTGGTCGAACGCGAGGGCTGTCAGGTCAAGGTTTTCGTCGATACGGCGCCGGTGATGGAGAAGCCTCTGGCGCAGGCCGCCGGCCTCGGCTGGCAGGGCAAGCACACCAACCTGCTGTCCCGCGACCTGGGCAACTGGTTTTTCCTGGGCAGCGTTTTCACGGATCTGGAGCTGGCGCCCGATGCGCCGGAGGTCGACCACTGCGGTTCCTGCCGGGCCTGTTTGGATGCCTGCCCCACCGCGGCCTTTCCGGCCCCCTACCAGCTCGACGCCCGCCGCTGCATCTCCTACCTCACCATCGAGCACAAGGGGCACATCGCCCGCGAGTTCCGCGCGCCCCTGGGCAACCGCATCTACGGCTGCGACGACTGCCTCGCCGTCTGTCCCTGGAACAAGTTTGCCCAGCGCAGTGCCGAGCCCGACTTCCTGCCGCGCGCGGAGCTGACGGCACCGCGGCTTGCCGATCTGGCCGCACTGGACGACGCCGGCTTCCGCCAGGTGTTCTCAGGCAGCCCGATCAAGCGAATCGGCCGCGACCGCTTTCTGCGCAACGTTCTGATCGCCATCGGGAACTCCGGCGCACCTGAGTCGGTGCCCGTCTTGCGCCCCTTGCTGGACGACCCCTCGCCGTTGGTGCGCGCCATGGCGGTCTGGGCGCTCGGCCGGCTCGATTTGGTCGTGTTTGCGCAGGAGCGCGCCATCCGCGAGGCCAGGGAGAGCGACGCGGCCGTCAGGGCAGAATGGTCCGCCCCCGACTCGGGATCGGCGGAATGAGCGTGCGCTGCTGCAGGTCGTGGCAAAGGAAGGTGTGACGATAGGGCTGGGCGATGGCGCAGGGCGCGCCCAGACTGTCGCGGCCGTAATAGATCAGCCGCTGGTAGTCGCCGCGACAAACCCGCAGGGCCGAATCGTAGAGTTCTCCGATGTCGTTCAGCGCCGGACCGTAGCAAAAGGAGACTATGCCCGGACGACGCAAGTTCGACTGCGGGCCCTCTTGCAGCTTTTGTGCAAGGTAGATCTCGTTGACCTCCTCGACCAAGGCAGTGGGCGCCGCGACCGGATAGGGATACTCTCCACAGCCCGCGAGCAGCAGGCCGGCCAGGAAGGCGGGCAGGAGAGCGGGCAGGCAGGAACGACGACGCGGTTTCATGATGGGTCGGATCATAACGGCTTGGCCGGCCTTGGCAAAAGCGCTTTGACACTCAGGATTTGACACTCGGGACATGACCGTCAGCATGACAATGAGTCGTCGTCCGAGTCGCCACCTCCCGGAGTAAGCGGTCGAGGCCCTATATTGCCATGAATCTTGTCTTCTTCGCCCTGGTCGCAGTCGCTTTCGCCGTTGCCGCGGTGCGCCAGCTTCTCTGGGATGCGGGCGGACTGGACGAGGTGGCGCCCATGGCGCTGCTGACCGACGAGATGATCGCCGCGGCCCGTGCTTCCGTCGAGCTGGCCATCGGGTTGGTGGGAGTCATGGCGCTGTTTCTCGGCCTGATGAAAGTGGCCGAGCAAGGCGGGCTTCTGGTGATCATCGCCAAGACCGTCCGGCCGCTGATGACTCGCCTCTTCCCCGATGTCCCGCCCAACCATCCGGCCATGGGCGCGATGATCCTCAACATCTCGGCGAACGTGCTGGGTCTCGGCAACGCAGCCACGCCCTTCGGCATCCGCGCCATGCAGGAGCTGGACAAGCTCAATCCGCACAAAGGCACGGCGACCAACGCCATGGCGCTGTTCCTGGCCATCAACACCTCCTCCGTGACCATCCTGCCGACCGGCGTGATCGCACTGCGTGCCTCTCTCGGCTCCACCGAGCCGGCGGCCATCGTACCGACCACACTGGTCGCCACGCTGTGCTCGACCATCGTGGCGATCGTCGCCGCCAAGTCGCTGCAGCGCTTTTTCGCCGCACCGCCACCAGCCGCCGAAACCGAAGAGCGCGAGATGGACGCCGACGAGGTGACAGCCCCCCCGGCGGCCAAGACACCGGAGGCACCGGCGGGGTCCGACGAGGCCTACCCTCTGCATGTCTCCCTGCTGGTCCTGCTGGGGGTGGCCGCGCTGGTCCCGCTCACGATCCTTTACGGTCGGGAGATCTCGCCCTGGATCGTGCCGGCGCTGATGGTCGGCCTGCTCGGCTTCGGCATGGCCAAGCGGGTTCGGGTCTACGAGTGCTTCGTCGAGGGCGCCAAGGACGGTTTCCAGGTCGCCCTCAAGATCATTCCCTATCTGGTAGCCATCCTGGTCGCCGTCGCCATGTTCCGCGCCAGCGGCGCGCTGGACGCACTGGTCGCCGCCATCGGATCCTTCACAGACCCGCTGGGCCTGCCGGCCGAAGCCGTGCCCATGGCGCTGCTGCGACCGCTGTCGGGATCCGGCGCCTACGGCGTCATGACCTCGATCATGCAGGATCCGGCCACCGGCCCCGATACCTACGTCGGCTTCCTGGTCTCGACCCTGCAGGGCTCAACGGAGACCACTTTCTACGTCTTGGCCGTCTACTTCGGTGCGGTGCAGATCCGCCGTATCCGCCACGCCCTGGCCGCCGGCATTTCCGCCGACATCGCCGGCGTGATCGCCGCCGTCACGATCGTCGGCCTGCTGTTCGGCGCGCTCTAATGTATGGCGACGACGAGGCACGGGTCCCGACGCACCTGTGGGTGATGGCCCAGGTGCGTCGCTGCAATGACAGCGGCCAAGCCGCCTACGTCCTGCGCAAGGGCGAACGCATGGGCGGCCTGGTGCTCCTGAAGCTCGCCCTGCTCGACGGCACCGCCAAGGTGCTGGTGCAGCAGCGCGATCTCGACGGCCGGCTCGGCTGGATGCTCGCCAAAGGCGACGGCCCGATCCCCGAACCGGACGCCGAGGCCTACATCGCCCGCACGACGGACCGCGACCCCGATCTCTGGGTGGTTGAGGTGGAAGCACGCGACGGGAAGAACCCTTTCGAGGAGACCCCGGTCTGAACCTATGGCTCCGATCGCGGCTTTGACCTCCGCGCAGGCTTCGGCTTGACTGTCGTTCATGAAGTCCGCTCCCCAGCAGAAAACGAACCATCCGGTCCTGCGCGCCCAGGCGGCGCTGGCCGCCGGCGATTCCGCGGACGCCGAAGCCCTGCTGACCCGCCATCTGCAGCGAAAGCCGAAGGATGCCGAAGCCCTGGCGCTGGCCGGGGTTCTGGCGCTGCAGCGAGGTGCCGCGACCGAAGCACAGCGCCGGCTGCGCCGCGCGGCCAAGCTTCGACCCGAAGACGCCGCCCTGCTGACCAACCTGGGCATTGCCGAAGAGGCAGCCGGAGAAGCGGACGCAGCCGTCGCAAGCCTGACCCAAGCCTGCCGCCTGCGTCCCGACTTCGCCCAGGCGGCCTACAACCTCGGGGTTCTGCTGCGACGGCTGGAACGTCCGTCGGACGCCGCCGAAGCTCTGGCCCGGGCCTGCGAGCTGGAGCCGGGCTATACCAAAGCCAAGTCGGCCTTGGCGGGCGCTCTGCTCGACGCCGGACGGCCGGCCGAGGCCCTGACAGCTGCGGAGAGCGCGCTGCAAGCGGTCGACGCGCAAGACATACGTCTCACCGCCGGCCTGGCTGCCAAATCGCTGGGCCTCTGGGAGCAGGCCATGGCGCATCTCGACCGGGCCGGAGAGCGGCCCGAAGCTTTGCTGGAGCTGGCGCACTGCCGGCAGGAAGCCGGCGAACTGGCGGCGTCGCAGGCGGCCTATCGCGCAGCGCTGGCGCTCGATCCAGGCCTCTACGCAGCGGCGGTCAAGCGACTGGTCTCCGCCGCCAAGGGCGAGCTGCCGCTTCGGCCAACCGCTCTACGCACCTGGCTCCTCGGCTAGCGGATCAGCCGCCTGCCCTGGCCGGTCAACCCGGGCCCGATAACGCTTGCGGTAGATACCGGGCTCAGTCGCCAGCGCCTCTTGGACCTGAGCGAAGGTTTCCGCTCCGGCTTCGTCCAAGGCGGCACAGTCCAGGTCCAGCGACTCGCGCGGCAGCGGCAGGCACTGAGCAACCGGCGTACCTTTGCGCAGAACGCCCGTGAAGTCGGGGTCTCGCCAGACCGCCGGGAAGTGCACGAAGGAGTCCGAGAAGCTGTCGCAATCGACCAGCCCGGTCAGCGTGGTGAAGGGCAAGTCGGCCCGATTGATCGGATGCAGGCAGAGCAGCGACCAGCCCGCCGGCAGCGCAATGGTCCAGAAAGAGTTGAACTTCACGATCAATGCATCGGGATCGTGCAGCGGCGAACCGCTCGCCTGCTCGGCGAAGTGGCAGGAGATCGGTGCCCGCGTGTAGGGTCCCGTGACTCCAGGTGGAGGCACCGGCCAGTCCCAGACGAAGCGGCCCGCCTCGACGCGCAGATCGCAGGCCAGCGGCATCACGAAACCGCTCGCCATGGCGTCGACGAACGGTGGGCACTGCTTGACCGTACGCACCGCGAACCCGAGGTCGGGAGCCTCCGCCTCGCTCGGCATCGCGCGCAGCCAGTCGGGCAAGGCCTGCCGCGCCCGCTGCGGCCGCGGCAGCAAGGACTCCAACTCGGGCGGGCAGCGGAAGGTGACTTGCATGGGCCGAAGCTAGAGCGCGATCGTCTCAGGTGGAAGCGAAACGCTTCCACCTGAGACGTGAATCGCCCTCTAGATCT
>JANQPZ010000075.1 GCA_028285215.1 Rhodovibrionaceae bacterium
GTCATCGTCCATATCGGTGGCCAGCAAGGTGGCGTCGTCATCGCCCAGCGTGGACTCGGCTTCGGCATCGTCCGCAGGCTCATCGACATCGTCGAATTCCGACAGGTCCAGGCCCAGTTCGTCGAGATCCAGTGACGCGGTCTCGCTGGTCGCCGACGATCGGTCCTCGCCTGACGGCAGGCCGACCGCGGGCGATTCGATGGTCGGCGTTTCCATGGTGCTTTCACCCATCGGCGTTTCGAGGGTCGGCGACTCCATGGTCGGCTCGTTCATCGGCTGCTCGATGGTGGGCGACTCCACGGTCGGTGACGCAAGACCCTCCTGTTCGACGGTCGGTGTCTCCTGAGTCGGTGAATCGGCGTCATCGCGGAGGGTCGGCGAGAGATCGTCGTCCTCGTCGGCAGCGGCCAGGTCCAGATCGAGCATGTCGTCTTCCGCTACCGACCGGATTGCCGACAGGTCGAGATCTACCTCGCCTTCATCGACGCCGAGCGGCAGGTCGGTATCGCCGCCGCCGCCGAGCGGCAGATCGACATCGCCCGCCCCGCCCTCGAAAAGTTCGAGGTCCATGGCCTCGTCGCCTGAGGCTGCTGCGGCTTCTGCCTCGAACAGCGCTTCGTCCGGGCACAGCTGCTTGCCCATGATCAGCACCTTGTTCCAGTCGGAATCCCCGTCGCCGAATCTCTCGTGGAACGCCTGGGCTTCTTTCAGGAAGCCCCCCTTGTTTTCCCAGACGAAATAGACGTCCAGCAGCTTGCGGCGCAGGTCGCGGCGTTCCGGCTCTGCTTCCTGGGCCGCGATCAGCAAATCGGCGGCCTGGTCATACAGACCATAAGCCATGTGGAACTCGGCTTCCGAAATCGGATCGGACTGATCGAGGTTGAGACCGGCGTCACTGCTGAGCGTGCGCTCCAGCGGCAGTTCCTGGTCGCCGCTGCGATCGATCTCGGCCGTCCCTGGACCGAGGTCTTCCAGCGCATCGGACGCGCCTGCTGTGCCTTCCTCGACGACGAAGGTCTCTTCCGCTTCGCTGACCGGCGCGCGCAGCCGGTCGGTAGCTTCCCGGGTTTCCTCATCAATCTCGTCGGAATCGGCCAGTTGCTCCCAGCGACCCGTCGTATCGTCACCGGCCCGGCGGCGACGTGCGAAGAACAGGCCCGCCAGCAAGGCCACGGCCAGGCCAGCCCAGAACAGCACGTTGCCCAGCAACTGGCTGACGAAGGACTCGGATTCCGCCGTGGTCGTGGTTGTCGTCGATACCGCCGGTGGCAGCGTCGACGGGCCGGCAGGCGCTTCCGGCGCAGCGGCGTCCGGCGCAGCGGTCTCCGGCATGGTTTCCGGCGCATCGGCGACTGCAGCCGGTGCGTCGCCCGGCGCCGTGGCCGGCGGTTCCAGCGCCAGCGGTGTGTCGTCGATCGGCGCTTCCGTGCCGGCCTGCATATCGGCATCGGCGCGGCTTCGCAACTCGGCCAGCTGGCTCTGCAGGGCCGCCAGCTCCTGGTCCTTTAGGTCCAGCAGGCGATCGCGATTCGCCAGTTCGGCCTCCAGCTGCATGACCCGCGCCGATGCGTCCGCTCCGCTACCCGGGCCCGGTGCGGTCGCTGTATCCGTGCCTGCATCGGCCATGGCCTCACCGGCGTCCGCCGGCGGCGGCACCAGGCGCAGGCGCGGCGTCTCGGCCGGCGCGCGGCTGCCGCCACGCCAGGCCTCGTTTTGACGACGGACCTCTGCAAAAGCCTCACCGCGGCTGAGCTGTGCGAGTTCGTCTGCCGATGGCGCACGCAGAATTGCACCCGCCTTCAATTGATTGATGTTGCCGGCAAAAGCCTCCGGATTGGCCCGGTAGATCGCGAGCATCATCTGGTTCATGTTTACCGAGTCGTCCGGCCGCATGCGTTCGGCGACACCCCAGAGCGTCTCGTTTCGCTGCACGGCGTAACTGCCACCCGGCATCGGCGCTGCGCGCGGGGCAGGCGCAGGCCGGGGCTGCGGTCGCGCGACAGGGCGCTCCTCGGGCATGGGCGCAGGGGCCGGGGCCGGAGCGGCGGCACTCGCCGCGGGGGCCGTGCTGGTAAACACCGGTGGATCGAGCAGGACGGTGAATTCCCGCAGCAGGCGGCCCTGCGGCCAGTCGACTTCCAGCAGCAAGGTCACGAAAGGTTCGATGACCGGCTCGGACGACTCGACGCGCACGACCGGCCTGACCGGGTCGGGAATGATCCGAAATTCGAAATCGCTCAGGAACGCCGGCCGGCTGAGGCCATAGCGCTCGAAGGTTTCGCGGGAAGCGAGTGAGATTTTCAGCTGTTCGATATCGTCACCGGCACTCAGCACTACCGGTATGTCGGCCACGAACGGCTGGTTGAGCGCCGACTTCGGGTTGATCTCGCCCAGGCCCAGCGCCAAGGCTGACGCAGGCAAGAATCCGGCCAGTAAAGACCAGACACACAGAACTACTCGCGGCATGTTGAATCCCCGAATCAGCGGTCCCCTGCTCCGGCGGCCAGGCTTTCGGATGCGCACAAAGAAAAGCCCGCCAAGCGCCGGAAAACTATGTCAAATATAGCCTATATGTGTTCGCGTACCAAAATCTCTGCGATCTGCACGGAGTTCAAGGCTGCGCCCTTGCGAATGTTGTCTGACACGACCCACAGGCTTATTCCGCGTTCGTGGGAAATATCCTCACGAATACGGCCCACAAATACCGCGTCCTGACCGGCGCCTTCTGTGACGGCGGTCGGATAACCGCCAGTCTGGCGCTCGTCCACGACCGC
>JANQPZ010000088.1 GCA_028285215.1 Rhodovibrionaceae bacterium
ATGAAGCCCGCCTCTTCCGCAGCCAGGAAGACGACGCAGCGCGCGATCTCCTCCGGCTCGCCGAGACGCCCCACCGAGATGGTGCGCGCGGTGCCCGAAGAGGTGCTCAACTCGAAGATCCTGCCGCTCATTCCGGTGGGGCGTCTCGGCGAGCCGGAGGAGATCGCGCGCTGCGTCGTCTTCCTGGCTGCGGAAGAGGCGGGCTTCATCACCGGCGCCACCATCTCCGCCAACGGCGGCCAGTACATGGCCTGACGCCGTGGGCAGCTCGGCGATGCGCGGCTTCGGACTCCCGTCTTTCTGAGTAGAGGCGTGACCGAAAACGCGCTTCGCCGATCGGAGCTGCCGGAGAAGATCGTTCTCTTCGATGGCGTCTGCGTGCTGTGCAACGGCTCCATGCGCTTCGTGCTGCGCCATGAGCGGGCACCCGAGTTTCACTTCGCCGCCGTGCAGTCGGCCAGCGGCCGGCAGGCGCTGGCAGCACTGGGCCGTCCCTTGGAGGATTGGGACTCGGTCGTGGTGATCGACGGCGATGCGGTCTACCTCAAATCCGATGCGGTGCTGCGCCTCGCCCGCGGCCTGAAGACCCCCTGGCGCTGGCTCGGCGCCCTGCGGGTCTTGCCCCGCGGCTTACGCGACTGGCTCTACGACCGTGTGGCCCGCAACCGCTACCGCCTGTTCGGGCGCTACCGGGACTGTCTGGTTCCGGACCGGGACCTGCGTCGGCGGTATCTGCCATGAACGACTATCCCAACCGGCCGCTGATCGGCGTCGGCGTCGTGGTCTTCAAGGACGACAACGTGCTGCTGATCCGCCGCGGCAAGCCGCCGCGCGAGGGGCAGTGGTCGCTGCCCGGCGGGCGCCAGCGCCTGGGCGAGCGCATCGAGGAGGCCGCCTGCCGGGAGGTGCGCGAGGAGGCGGGCATCGAGATTGCCGTCGGCCCGCTGCTCGACGTGGTCGACTCCATCACCCGCGATGCGCAGGGCGGCGTGCAGTACCACTACACCCTGGTGGATTTCGTCGCCGAGTGGCGGGCGGGGGAGGCGCGGGCCGGCCACGATGCGGCGGAGGTGGTCTGGGCCGCTCCGGCTGACCTGACGCTCTATGGGCTTTGGGATGAGACCGAGCGCATCATTGCCCTGGCGCAGCGAAAGCGCAGCAAGCCCTGACTTGCCAGAGCGCGTCCGGCCCGCTATCTGCGGCGCCATGGCTTCCACACAGCCCAACCCGCCTGCTGCCAACCCGAAGCGCCTGCGCGCCACCCTGATCGGCGGCATTGCGGTGCTGCTATGGGCACTGCTTGCGCTCTTCACCACCGGGGCTGCGGGGATTCCGCCCTTCCAGCTTCTGGCCATGACCTTCAGCGTGGCCTTTCTGGTGAGCCTCGTCGTGCTGACGGCGCGCGGCTGGGAGAGCTTCGCCGCCTGGCGGCAGCGCCCGACGGTCTGGCTCCTGGGGGTGGCCGGCCTCTTCGGCTACCACTTCTTCTATTTCGTCGCCCTGGGCAATGCGCCTGCCGTGGACGCCAGCCTCATCGCCTATCTCTGGCCGCTGCTGATCGTCGTCTTCTCGGCCCTCTTGCCCGGCGAGAAGCTGCGCTGGTTCCATCTCGCCGGTGCACTGCTGGGTCTCGCTGGCGCGGTGCTGCTGGTGACGGGGGGCGGGCGCATTGCCTTTCGCGGCGAGTTCGCCCTCGGCTATCTCGCCGCCCTGGCCTGCGCGCTCACCTGGTCCAGCTACTCGGTCCTGAACCGGCGCTTCGGTGCGGTCCCCACCGAGGTGGTGGGCGGCTACTGCGGCGCCGTGGCGCTGCTGGGTTATGCCTGCCACTTCGCGCTGGAAACCACGATGGTGCCCCAGGGCCTGCAGTGGCTGGCGGTGCTGGCGCTCGGCCTCGGTCCGGTGGGGGCCGCCTTTTTCGTCTGGGACTACGGCACCAAGCACGGCAACATCCAGGTGCTGGGCGCGCTCTCCTATGCCGCGCCCCTGCTCTCCACCCTGGTGCTGATTGCCTTCGGCCAGGCGGAGGCGACCTGGGTCGTGGCCCTCGCCTGCCTGCTGATCGTCGGCGGTGCGGTGCTGGCCTCCAAGGACCTGCTGCGCAAATCCAAGACCTGAAGGAACCTCACCGCGGGTCCCGCGGCATGGGCCGCCAGTCCGGCGGCGCCATCTCGAAGCCGTCGAACTCGAAGCCCGGCGCCACGGTGCAGCCCACCAGGGTCCAGGCGCCGAGGGACTCCGCCGTCTGCCAGACGCCGGCGGGGACCACGATCTGCGGGCGCTGGCGGGCCGCCAGCTCGGCCCCCAGCACCTGGGCCTCGGCGTCGTGGCCGTTCGCCGAGAGGGTGAGTACCAGAGGGGCACCGGCGTACCAGTGCCAGACCTCCGCCGCGTCGACCCGGTGCCAGTGGGAGTGCTCGCCGGCGGCCAGCAAATAGTAGATGGCGGTGGAGGCGGCGCGTCCGCCCTCTGCCGCTGGGTCGCGGAAGGTCTCCCGAAAGTGCCCGCCTTCGGGATGCGGCTGCAGGCCCAGGTCGCGGATGATGGTCGCGGCGTCCACGTCGATACCTCCCGTTAACACCTTGTTAACCATAGCAGACGGACCATCGCGCAGATCCGCCGACTGTGCTAGCTTAACGCCGTTTTGCGCGGGACCGGACCGGTCCTTGCGCCTTCGGAGAGCATCGGGCACCACCATCATGTGGCATGACGTCGTCGATCTGCGGGAGTTCTACGAGACCCGCCGGGGCCAGGTGGCGCGGCACATGATGCGGCGCGCCATCCGCTCAGTCTGGCCGGACGTGAGGGGCCAGAGCGTCTTGGGCCTGGGCTTCGCGACGCCCTACCTGCGTCAGTTCAAGGGCGAGGCCGAGCGGGTGCTCGCCTTCATGCCGGCCTCCCAGGGGGTGCTGCATTGGCCGCCGGAGGGCCCCGGGGTGGTGGCCCTGGTGGAGGAAACCGAGCTGCCCCTGCCGGACTATTCCGTCGACCGGGTGCTGCTGGTCCACGGGCTGGAAAACAGCGAGTCGCTCCGCGCCCTGCTGCGGGAGATCTGGCGGGTGCTCACCGGCGACGGCCGGCTGCTGACGGTGGTGCCGAACCGCCGCGGCATCTGGGCGCGCTCCGACCGCACGCCGCTGGGCTGGGGCCATCCCTACAGCGCCGCCCAGCTTTCCCGCGTGCTGCGCGACAACATGTTTACCCCGACCCGCACTGAGCGGGCGCTCTATGTGCCGCCGACCCGCTCCCACACCCTGTTGCGGTCGGCGCCGGCTTTCGAGCGCATGGGCTCGCGTTTGTTTCCCACCTTTTCCGGCGTGGTGATGATCGAGTCCGGCAAACAGCTCTACGCCGGCTCCGCCAAGCGGGTGCGCCGGCGTCTCGGCCGGCCGGTGGTTGTCCAGTTGCCCCAGGCGGCGGGACGGGTGCGCCGCGAGAAGACGCCCGGGCTTACCTAGAAGGACCGTTTCAGAGAGAAACGGGGTCGGCGGCGGAGATTGCCGCTGGCGGTTCGGCGAAGCCCGCGGCAAGCTGAGGCCGAGGAGTTTCGGAATGACGGCTCTGAGCATTCGCAAGCTGACCGGGCATGTCGGGGCGGAGGTTTCCGGCGTCGCGCTGGGTGATTTGTCGGAAGAGGATTTCGCCGCGATCCGCCGGGCGCTCTTCGCCCATGGCGTGGTCTTTTTCCGCGACCAGAGGCTCACTCCGGAGGATCACATCGCCTTCGCCGAGCGCTGGGGAGCCATCGACGTCAACCGCTTCTTCACGCCGCTGGCCAGTCACCCCTGCATCGCGGAAGTCCGCACGCTCCCCGAACAGAAGACCGTGATCGGCGGCATCTGGCATGCCGATCACTCCTACAATCCGGCGCCGGCGATGGCCACGATCCTGGTGGCGCGCGAGCTGCCGGATTATGGCGGCGATACGCTCTTTGCCTCCATGACCGCGGCCTATGCCCATCTTTCCGATGGCCTACGCGCGACTGTCGACGGGCTGAAGGCCTGGCACAGCGATGCCAGCTTCGCCGCACCGCAGTCCGAACACGCCTTCAACCAGAATGGGATCACCGAGCCGACCCTGCATCCCATGGCGATCCGCCACCCGGAGACCGGGCAAAAGGCGCTGTTCGTCAACGGCGATTTCACGACCCATATCGACGGCTGGACGGAAGCGGAATCGGCGCCGCTGCTGGAATACCTCTATCACTTCGCCACCCAGCCGGAGTTCTGCTGCCGCTTTACCTGGTCCGAGGGCGCGGTGGCGGTCTGGGACAACCGGCTGGTCCAGCACTTCGCCACCGCCGACTACCAGGGCCAGGGGCGGCTGATGCATCGGGTCACCGTGGCCGGCGTCCCGCTCTCCTGATCCGCCGCAGCGCCGACGGCGCCCTCTCGGGCTCTTGAGCTGGATCAAGGGCGGCGCCGACGGCCGCGCTACACTGGCGTCGACCCTCTTGTGATCGGAAAGGCGCCCCATGACCACCGTCGGCGAAATCGTCCATGAGCAGGAGCTGGCCCAGCTCCCCAGCGACAACACCATCCGCGAGGCCGCGCGCTATATGGTCGATCACGGCGTCGGCTCGGTGCTGGTGATGGAGGATGGCGCGTTGCGCGGCATCTTCACCGAACGCGATGCCCTGCGCATCTTCGTCGCCACCCGGCGCAATCCGGACTACACGCACCTGGGCGATGTCATGACCGAACAGCCGCAGACCCTGTCCCGCGACGCCACCCTGCAGGATGCTGCCCGGCGCATGACCGAGGGCCGCTTCCGCCACATGCCGGTCGTCGGCGACGACGGCCAGGTCCTGGGTGTGGTGTCCCAGCGCGATCTGGTCACAGCCGGGATCGCGGCGGGTTAATCTTTCCGCAGGCGGAAGATCACCTTTTCGCCGAAGAGGTTGCCCAGGCGGCCGGCCCCCAGGTGGGGCTGCAGGCGGTCCTTGGTGAGCACCAGGGTTTCGTCGATGCGCAGGCCGCAGGCATGGCAGAGGGCGGTGAAGTCCCGCAGGGTGCAGAGGTGGATGTTGGGCGTCTCGTACCAGGCCTCCGGCAGCGAGTCGGTCACCGGCATGCGGCCCTGGAACAGC
>JANQPZ010000092.1 GCA_028285215.1 Rhodovibrionaceae bacterium
GGTCGTTGGCATCGGGATTGCGTTGGATGTAGCCGCGTTCTTCCAGGCGCCGGATGACACCCTGAATGGTCGCCGGATCCATTGCGGCAAGCCGGCCCAGGCGGTTCTGCGATAGCTGCCCGCGCTCGTGCAGGCGTGCCATGGCGAAAAACTGGGTCGGCGTGAGTTGATGCTCCCCGAGAAGGCTCAAAAACAGCGAGGAGGCGCGTTGGTGCGCCCGCCGCAGCAAATGTGCGACTTGCTCGTCAAGGTTGAGTGCCTGGACTGTCATGTGATCCATTTGATTTTCAGCAAGCTTCGCGATCATGGCGTTTGGTCCCCTCTGCTCACGCCAAAATGAAGTAGCTTTAAGATCTACCCTGCCGCGTTCTGCTGCGCCGGCTGGGGTAATCAGCTTGGCAGACGTCATTTCAACTCGCCTGCGCAGGAACCTAGCGCGTTTCTCCCAGTCGTCTAGTCTATCGGCTTTCCTATGGCCTCCCGCTCGTTTCCTTGGCGTGACGGTGTTTCCGGCGGTGCCTGGACGCTGTCCAGAGGGGCCGAAAACCGCCTGCGCGGACGATCGCGAAAGCAGGACGAGGTTGGGCTAATTCAACCTTCCATCGTCTGGATGTAAGCTTACTAAACAAATTCAACTCTGTCCACGTGTATAAATATTCGTCCAATCAACTCCTCGTCATAATGCCGTCCGTGACGAGGGTGCCGCAGCACGGTCTTCGCGCGGGCTACGGTTGTAGAACTCACGGTAGCACTTCGAAAAATGAGATGCTGAGACGAAACCGCAGGCGGTGGCGACCTCCAGAACCGACAGCGAGGTTTGCGCCAGCAGCAGTCGGGCCCGGTCGAGGCGAAGCTCCAGGTAGTGTCGGGTCGGTGTCTTGCCGAGATAGCGGCGGAACAACCGCTCCAGTTGCCGGGTCGAGAGGCCTGCCATGCGCGCGAGGTCGGAGCGGGGCAGCGGATCCTCGATGTGCTCCTCCATGATCGCGATGACGGCAAGCAGTTTTGGATGGCTGACCGCCAGGCGGGCCCGCAAAGCCATGCGCTGCTTGTCGTCTCGGTTGCGGATGCGCTCGTGGATGAACTGCTCGGCAACCTTGGTCGCAAGCTCGCGCCCGTGATCCAGGCCGATCACCGAGAGCATCATGTCGAGCGATGCCGTGCCGCCGGAGCAGGTCATGCGGTGGCTGTCGATTTCGAACAATTCGGCGGTTGCCTCCAGTTCGGGAAACGCTTCCTCGAAGGCCGGCAGGCTCTCCCAATGAATGGTGCACAGGACGTTTTGCAGCAGTCCGGCATGCGCCAGTATGTAGGTGCCGGTGGAAACCGATCCGACGCGGCAGCCCTGCCGGGCCAGGCGTCTGAGCCAGCCCTCGATCCGCGAATCCCGCATCGTCTCCGCACCCAGTCCGGCACAGACGATCACCGTATCGAAGCGCTGCTCGTCGGCAAGCGCGGCATCGACCAGGACGCCGACGCCGCTGGAGGCACGAACCGGATCTCCGTCGCCGCTGAGCAGGGTCCAGGTATAGAGTTCCCGTCCGGTCAGCCGGTTGGCGGCGCGCAGCGGTTCGAGTGCCGACGTAAAGGCCAGAATGGAGAAGTTCGATACCAGAAGGAAGGCGAAGCGCTCCGGCGGCCGCTGTCCGCGGCCGCCGTCCAGTGCCGCCGCTTGCGGCTCCTTCGAAGGGGGAGGGATCGGGCGAGACATCGAAAAACCCGGAATCGGTTGGGACTGGCGAAGCCTGAGACGGATTCGCGCGAAAGGCAATCGGGCGCGTGTCCCTGCTGCGGGGCTTCGGGCCGTCTCGAGAGGGCGATCCTGCGCGAAACCGTGACGACGGCGCGGAGACTTGGCGCTTTTGCGTCGCAGCATATCGAACTAGTCTGGCGCTCATGACGCGCACCGCATTGCTTGTCCGCCACGGCCAGCACGAACGAAACGACCGTGTCGCAGAGTCCCTGCGCGGGCGCGGTTTTCGGCTCGATCAGCGTTTCGTCGCCAGGGGTGAGGAACTCCCGGCCCTGGACGAAGGGCACGATCTCTGCGTGGTCTACGGCGGCCCCCAGATGGCCAGCGAGGCCGAGCAGATCGACTACCTGGCGGCGGAGCTGCGCTGGATCGACGACTGGGTCGGTGCCGGCCGTCCCTATCTCGGGATCTGTCTGGGCGCACAGATGCTGGCGCGCAGCCAGGGTGCCAAGGTGGAGGCGCATCGCGCGGGACTGCATGAGGTCGGCTATGCCGAGGTGCTGCCGACCCCGCGCGGTCGCGAGGTGCTGCCGGAGCCGATGTACGCCTATCATTGGCATTCGGAGGGATTCGACGTACCGGCCGGGGCCGAGCTGCTGGCGGTCGGTCGGGTGTTCGAGAACCAGGCTTTCCGGCTGGATGGCCGCATCTACGGCCTGCAGTTCCACCCGGAAGTCACCCGCGAAATGATGCAGGAGTGGATGACCGAGGCATCGCACTGTCTGCTGCGCCCGGGTGCGCAGTCGCGCGAGCAGCAGATTGCCGGCGCCGAACGCTATCACGAGCCTTTGGGCGCTTGGCTGGAGGGCTTCCTCGACCGCTGGATCGAGGGCCGCTGACCGGGAGTTGCTGACCGGGAGTTGCTGACCGGGAGCTGCTGACCGGGGGGCCGCGACCGGGAGCGGTTCGGCGGTCCGTTCCGCGTCTTGTTGCTCAGGCCCGCGTCTTGTTGCTCACGTTAGCACGTTGGGCCCTGGCTTTCCGGCTGCGACCGCGTCCAGGTTGTCCAGGCAGATGAAGCCCATGGCGTCGCGGGTTTCGACCGTCGCACTGCCGATGTGGGGCAGCAGGAAGCCGTTCGGCAGCTCGAGGTAGCGGGGATCGAGCTGCGGCTCTCCCTCGAAGACATCCAGTCCGGCGGCCGCCAGCTTGCCCGAGGTGAGGGCCGCGATCAGGGCCTCGTCGTCCACCAGCGTCCCCCGCGCCGTGTTGACCACGATGGCGCCGTCCGGCAGCAGTGCGATCCGCTGCGCGTTCAGAAAATGATGGGTTTCCGGGGTCGAAGGCGCGTTGAGTGAGAGGAAGTCGCAGTGCGGCAGCATCTCCTCGGGGTCGGCATGGTAGGTCGCGCCCTGTTCCTGCTCCGGCGTCAGGCGGCTGCGGTTGGCGTAGTGGATTTTCATGCCGAAGCCGCGGGCGCGTGCGGCCACCGCCCGCCCGATCCGTCCCATGCCCAGGATGCCGAGGCGTTTGCCGCCGACGTGCGTGCCGCAGAGCTGCGTGGTCGTCCATCCGGTCCAGCGGCCCTGGCGCAGCAGGCTCTCGGCCTCCCAGGCGCGCCGTGCCGCGCCGAGCAGGCAGAGCAGAGTGATGTCGGCCGTCGCATCGGTCAGCACGTCCGGCGTGTTGCTGACCTGAAGTCCGCGCGCCTTGGCGGCCGCCAGATCGATGTGCTCGTAGCCGACCGAGAAGGTCGCCAGCAGCTTGACGCTTGCGGGCAGGCGTTCGATCAACGCGCGATCGAAGCGGTCGCCGGCGATGCAGATGATCGCGAAGCAGTCCTCGGCCGCCGCGACGATCTCATCGGGACCCAGAACCCGATCCGCCGGGTTCAGGCTAGCGCGATAGTCGCGCGATAGGCGGTCGGTCACCGCGGGGGGCAGGGCGCGTGTGGCGAGGACGCGAAGCTTCTCGGCCATGATTCGAAACTCCCAAGGCGGACAACGAGGACGGTGGGTTGGCGTGGGCGGTTGAAAGAAAGTTGTAGAGCTCTCTGTTGCAGTGAGCCGGCGGCAGCCTAATCTGTCTCACATGACGCGTAAGTGGGCTATCTTCTTGACAGTTTTCCTGCCGCTTGGGGCTTTGCCGCCGGTTGCGCTCGCCGGCTCGGCAGCCGTCGAGGGGTTTCAGCCGCATCGGGCGAGCTACGAACTGCTGCTGATCCCCGGGCGCGGCGACGGCAGCGTCGCCTCGGCAGGCGGCCGCCTGGATTTCGAATGGACGGATGTCTGCGACGGTTGGGCGGTCAAGCAGCGCACCCGTGTTCTGCTCGGCCAGTCGCAGGGCGGCGAGTTGGACTTCGGCTGGGCCTTGACGACCTGGGAGGCCAAGGATGGCCTCTCGTTCCGTTTCGTGATCCAGCGGTTTCAGGGCGGCGAGGTTTACGAAACGCTGCGCGGCGATGCCGAACTGGAAGCTCCCGGTGCCGGCGGCGTTGCGCGTTTCGAGGAGCCGACGGTGCGGGAAGTGGAGTTGCCGCCTGGAACGATCTTTCCCACGGATCATACCTTTCGCATGATCGACTCCGCCCTGACCGACGGCGCGTCGCTCTACCAGATGGTCTTCGACGCCTCGTCGGAGACCGATGGCCTGGCGGCCATTTCTGCCGTTGTCGGTAGCGAGATCCCGACGGACCGCCCAGCCACCCTGGAGTCGGAGTTGCTCGCGGGCTTGCCGTCCTGGCGCCTGATGCTGGCGTACTTCCCGCCCTTCGGCGAGGCCGAGCTGCCGGAAACGGAGGTCAACCTCCGGGTCTTTCCCAACGGCTTGGCGGATGACTTTCATTTCGACTACGGCGATTTCGCCTTGCGTGCGCGCCTGACCGACATGGAAGCGCTCCCGATGCCGGAGTGCTGAAATCCCTTGCAAGCCGGTTGCGGCCGACGGAGTCCCGGCGGTCTGGGGCGATCCTGCTCTAAACCTATGATGAGAGTAGGATTCACGCCTTAGGTGGGATCGCCAGAGCGCGTCCACCTAAGGCGATCCTGCTCTAGCGGCGCTTGGGCAGGCTGCGGCCCTTGGCAATGGCCCCGTCGCCCAGTTTCGCTCGGACGCTGTCGATCGCCTGTTCCACCTTGGCGTCGCGCAGGCGGTCCGGTTCCAGCAGACTGGGCGGGTCGGCATGGGTGTCTTCCACCAGACTGTCCGCGCCGACGCCGATCAGGCGGAAGCGCCGCCCGTCCGCTTCCAGTTCCAGCAAGGCATAGGCTTCGCCGAAGATCCGCTCGGCCAGTTGGGTCGGATCGGACAGCCGCCGACTGCGGGTCAAGGTCTGGAAGTCCCGGGTCTTGAGCTTCAGCGTAACGCCTTGCCCGGCCAGCCGGGCCCGCTTCAAGCGCGCCGCCACCTTCTCGCAGAGCGACCAGAGCTGAGCGGAGAGCTGGTCCAGCCGGTCCAGGTCGCTTTCGAAGGTGGTTTCGGAGGAGATGGACTTGGTCGGGGCGTTGGGTTCGACCGTGCGCTCGTCGCGGGCCCGGGAGAAGCGGTAGAGGCGTCGCCCCATCGAGCCGAAGAGGGCAACCAACTCGGCTTCTTCGTAGATCAGAAGATGCCCGATCTTGGTGATGCCCTGGCGCTCCAGAGCGCGGCGCAGGCTCGGGCCGACCCCCCAGAGCAGTCCGACCGGCTTGTCGGCCAGGAAGTCCTGCGCCTCGGACCGGCCGAGCACCGCGAAGCCGCGCGGCTTGTCCAGGTCGCTGGCGATCTTGGCGAGCAGCTTGTTGGGTGCCAGGCCGATGGATACCGTCAGGCCGAGGGTCTGCTCGATGCGGCGCGCGAGTCGTGCCAGCGTTTCGGCCGGCGGGGCGTGGTGCAGCGCCTCCGTCCCGCTGAGGTCGAGAAACGCCTCGTCGATGGAGAGCGGCTCCACCAAGGGCGTCAGCTCCTGCATCATCGCGCGGATCTTGTGGCCCTCTTCGCGGTACTTCGCCATGTTCGGCCGGATCACGACGGCATCGGGGCAGGCGCTGAGCGCCTTGAACATCGGCATGGCGGAGCGGACGCCGTAGAGCCGGGCGACGTAGCAGGCGGCGGCGACCACGCCGCGCCGCCCGCCGCCGATCAGCACCGGCTTGTCGCGTAGCTCCGGTGCGTCGCGTTTCTCGATCGAGGCGTAGAAGGCGTCGCAGTCGATGTGGGCCAGACCCAGCTCGCGCAGCTCCGGATGGGCGATCAGCCGATGCGAGCCGCAGGCGGTGCAGCGGGGATCGGGCAGGGGGAGCGCATGAGACCAGGTGAAGCAGTCGCGGCAGAGCTGCGGCCACTCCGTTGCGGCCTTCTCGGCGCTCACGGCGGCGCCTCGGCCGGCCAGAGCCAGGCCGCTCCGCGCACGCCGCTGTCGTCGCCGTGCAGGGCAGGGCGGATCGGTGTGTCGAAGTGGTCGGAGAAGACATACGGACGCATGGCGTCCGCCAGGCCGTCGTAGAGCGCTGGCATGCGGGAGAGCCCGCCGCCCAGCACGATCGCATCGGGATCCAGCAGATTGACGATGCTGGCCAGGGCTCGGGCCAGACGCTGGCGGTGACGGGTCAGGGCTGCCTTGGCGGCCGATTCGCCGGCCTGGGCCTTTGCGACCACCGCCTCGCCCGTTGCGGCCGTGCCGTGATCCCTGGCCAGTGCCGGCCCGGATAGCCAGGTCTCTATGCAGCCTTTGCGGCCGCAGTAGCAGCGGCGGCCCGGCAGTTCCGCCGCTTGCGGCCAGGGCAGAGGGTTGTGCCCCCACTCTCCGGCGATGCCACCGCGTCCCCGCCAGATCTGCCCGTCCATCGCGATCCCGCCGCCGACACCGGTGCCGAGAATCGCGGCGAAGACCAGACGCAGGCCGGCTGCAGCGCCGTCGATGGCCTCCGATAGAGCCAGGCAGTTGGCATCGTTCTCGAGTCGGACCGGCCGGCCCAGCGTTTCGGCGAGATCCTGGTCGAAGGGTTTGCCGATCAGCCAGGTCGAGTTGGCGTTCTTGATCAGGCCGCTGTGCGGGGAGAGGGCGCCGGGTGTGCCGACGCCGACGCTGCAGCACCGGCCTGTGCGCGACTCCAGCTCGGCGACCAGATCCCGCAGTGCGGTCAATGTCCCGGCATAGTCGCCATGGGGCGTTGCACGGCGGAGGCGTAAAAGTTCGTCGCCGTCCTCGCCGAGAACGATACCGGAGATTTTAGTGCCACCGAGGTCCAAACCAATGCGCATATCTGACTTATTCTTGTACCTCGATCCGAAACGTGGCGACGATCTTACTTATTGTTAACGACTTTCATGCCAAATCTGACGCCGATGCTGGTAAGAGTTGTGCGCTCTAGCGTACGACCGACTTAAAGGGCCGGGGGCGAAGAGGCATGGCAGCGACTATAGCGGCAGCGACCGGGGTGGGGATGCACAACGAGGCCGAGACCACGGGTACGCCCGGTGCAAAGACCGTTCTGGTCGTTGAGGACAACGACCTGAACATGAAGCTTTTTCATGACCTTCTCGAAGCGCATGGCTACAACATCCTGCAGACTAAGGATGGCATGGAGGCTCTGCGTCTTGCGCGAAAGCACCGGCCCGACTTGATCCTTATGGATATCCAGCTGCCCGAGGTGTCCGGTTTGGAGGTCACCAAGTGGATCAAGGAAGACGATACGCTGAAGTCGATCCCGGTTGTGGCAGTGACCGCCTTTGCGATGAAGGGCGACGAAGAGAAGATCCGGGAAGGCGGCTGCGAGGCCTACATTGCCAAGCCGATTTCCGTGACCAACTTTCTGCAGACTGTCGAGCGGTTCCTCAATTAACAGGCAACGGGGGTGCTAGACGCCCCTAGCCGGACGGCACGACCCCATGAGTGCGCGGATTCTGGTCGTCGACGACATTCACACCAACGTCAAGCTGTTGGAAGCACGCTTGACGGCTGAGTACTTCGACGTCTTGACTGCCTACGATGGAATGAGCGCACTGGAGCTCGCGACCAGCGAAGCACCGGATCTGATCCTGCTCGACGTTATGATGCCCGGCATGGACGGCTTCGAGGTTTGCAGCCGGCTGAAATCGGATGCCGCCACCCGCCACATTCCGATCGTTATGGTAACTGCCTTGACCGACGTCGGCGACCGCGTGCGCGGTCTGGAGGCCGGCGCCGACGATTTTCTCTCTAAGCCAGTGAACGAGGTGGCGCTTTTCGCGCGCGTGCGCTCTCTGGTTCGCCTGAAGATGCTGATGGACGAGCTGCGCACCCGTCAGGCCATGGCCGGGGAGGCCGAACTGCTGGAGGAGGCGGTTGCGGAGGCCGAAGTCACCGGCGGTGAAATCCTTGTCATCGAAGACAGTCCGCGCAGCAGCGCCCGCATGAAGGGCTATCTGGAAGAAGCCGGTTATGACGTGTCCCTGTCCGCCTCGACGCAGGAGGCCCTGGAGATCAGCCAGGTCGGGAGCTTCGATCTGATCATCACGGCGATCGAGATTGCCGGCGAGGATGGGTTAAGGCTCTGCAGTCACTTCCGAAGCCGGGAAGCGACGCGTTATGTGCCAATCCTGATGGTCCTGGACGACATGGACCTTCAGCGCCTGGCGAAGGGCCTCGATCTCGGCGTCACCGACTATGTGGTCAAACCTGTCGACCGTAACGAGCTCAAGGCGCGGGTGCGGACCCAGGTTCGGCGGCGGCGTTATCATGATCGCTTGCGCTCGATGCTCGACCGAAGCGTCAGCATGGCCTTCACCGACGTGCTGACCGGGATCTACAACCGCCGCTACATGAGCGCCCATCTCGACCGAAAGCTTATGGAGATCGCCGAGACCGGAAAGCCGGTTTCCGTCATGCTGTTCGACATCGACTACTTCAAACGGGTGAACGACAACCACGGACACGTCGTTGGAGACAGCGTGTTGAAGGCGGTGGCCGACCATGTGCTGGAGTCGGTTCGGGAGACCGACTTGCTGGCCCGTTTCGGCGGCGAAGAGTTCGTGCTTGTGATGCCCGCTACCGACGTGGAGGTGGCTCTGAAGGTCGCGGACCGGATTCGGGAGCGTCTCAGCCTGCAACTGATCTCGGCAGGTCCCAACGGTCCCTGTCTGAACGTCACCATTTCGGCGGGCGTGGCCACGACCTCCGACCCGATGGAAACGCCCGAGGAGCTGTTGCAGAGGGCCGATGCTGCGCTCTACGACGCCAAGCAGAACGGCCGCAACCGGGTTTTCGGCGTCAACGGACCGGTCACGCCGGATGCCAAACGGGCCGTCGCCAGCGACTGACGGCCTTTCGTCTGCTGCGGACATGCGTGTTCCGGGGATCGAAACCTCTCAAAACGCACGCGCCAAAACGCAAAGGGCCGCCCCTAAGGACGGCCGCCGGCGTCGATGAAGACGTCGCCCGAGGCGACTTACTTCATCTTAGATTCCTTGAATTCCACGTGCTTGCGCGCCCGGGGGTCGTACTTGCGCATGGTCATCTTCTCGGTGATGTTCCGCGGGTTCTTCTTCTTGACGTAGAAGTACCCCGTATCGGCGGTGCTGACCATTTTGATCCACTGGGTGATGGGCTTGGCCATCGTGACCTCCTTAGGCGCGGCACGGCCTGCCGCGCTCGACATAATCTGTGCTGGGCCGGGCTCGCCCGGCGCCAATTCAAGGCCGCGAAGATAGCCACGCGCGCTCGCCTGTCAAGGCGACTTGGGGTTTCTCGCCGTCAGCCGCGGATGTTGGCGGGCTCCGGACGGCCTCGCGGGCCTTCAGGCCCGTGCGGAGGCCGGAGTCTTGGCCAGTCTGCCGTCGGCCAGCAGGTCCAGGATTTCGGCCGCCGCCTCCTCCGGCCCGGGCACGGCTTGCGGGTCCTCGCCGGGGAAGGCCTGGGCGCGTAGGCGGGTGCGCAAGGGGCCGGGTGCGACGCAGGCGGCCGTCACCCCGAAGGCCGCCACCTCCTTGGCGTAGACCGCAACCATCCGCTCCAGGGCCGCCTTGCTTGCGGCGTAGGCCGACCAGTAGGCCGGCGCCTCTGCGGCGACCCGACAGGATATGCAAAGGGCCGTCCCCTTCGATTGCCGCAGCAGCGGGTCGAGGCAGGCCAGCAGGCGCTGGTTTGCGTCCAGGTTGACCGCGAAGGTGCTGCGCCAGCTTGTCGGCTCGACGTGGCCGAGCGGCGAGAGCCGGCCCAGGACGGCGGCATTGCCGATCAGCAGGTCGAGGCGACCGTGGCGCTCCTGCAGCGCTCCCGGCAGCGCGTCGATCCGCTCGGCCTCCTTCAGATCGAAGGGAACCAGGGTCGGCCGCGGCCCGCCGGCAGCCTGTATGGCGTCGTCCAACTCCTCCAGGGCGCCGACGCTGCGGTCGGTGGCGCAGGCGAGCACTTGCGCGCCGTCTCGACCCAGGCCCAGCGCCAAGGCGCGTCCCAGGCCGCGGGAGGCGCCGGTGACGACGGCAACCTTGCCCTCGAAGCGTTTGGCGAGTCGGTCGGCGGCCTCCTGAGTCATTCCTATTGCTTCGCTCTTCCGTCCAGTCTTGGCCTGCCGACGATGCCGCGCCCGACCGTTTCCAACCCGGCCAGCAGCCCCAGACCGATCAGCAGACCTGCGCCGGCATAGATCAAGCCTTCGGGCGAAACCGGCAGGGCCGGGGCGAAGTCGTTCAAGGTCGCCTGGGCGAGGCCGGTGTCCAGGTGCTCGACAAAAACCACCGGCCGCTCCAGAGGTCGCGCGACCGTCAAGGCCGCATAGGCCTCGCGCAGGGCGTCGCGGATCTGTACCGCCTCCAGTGCGCGCTGGCCAGCCTCCTGTGCGCGGGTCGAGGCGTCGGACAGCGACAGGGCGATGTAGTCCTCCAGGGTTTCGCCGCGGGCGGCCGCATCGGCGCGAACGCGTTCGACTGCGTCAACCGCCTGGTCCAGCCGCCCGCCGAGGCGCTGCAGGTACTGGGCGTAGAAGGCCGGTGCCTGTCCGGCCGCAAGCGCTCCGGCGCCGCCGAAAAGAGCGTTGGCCAGGCGGCCGATCACGCGCGAGTCAGCTCCTTGAACAGCGACGGCTGCGGGCTGACCCGATCCTCGCGGTCGGTCAGTCGGGTCGGATAATCGCCGGTAAAGCAGGCGTCGCAGTACTGCGGCAGAACCGGATCGCGCCCGGATTCGCCCATGGCGCGGTAGAGGCCGTCGATCGAGATAAAGGCCAGGCTGTCGACGCCGATGTGCGCGCCCATCTGGGCGACATCCATGTTGGAGGCCAGCAGCTCGTCCTTGTCCGGCGTGTCGACACCGTAGAAGCAGGGATCGGTGGTCGGCGGCGCGGCGATCCTGAAGTGAATTTCGGTGGCGCCGGCGGCCCGCACCATCTGCACGATCTTGCGGCTGGTGGTGCCGCGCACGATGGAGTCGTCGACCAGAACCACCCGCTTGCCTTCGATCTTGGCGCGGTTGGCGTTGTGCTTCAGTTTGACGCCCAGGTCGCGGATCTTCTGACCCGGCTCGATGAAGGTTCGGCCCACGTAGTGGTTGCGGATGATGCCCAGCTCGAAGGGAATGCCTGCGGCCTGCGCGTAGCCCAGCGCGGCCGGAACGCCGGAATCCGGGACGGGAATGATCACGTCGGCGTCGACCGGGCTTTCCTTCGCCAGCTCCGCCCCGATCTTCTGGCGGGAATCGTAGATCGAGCGTCCCTCGATGATCGAGTCGGGGCGGGCGAAGTAGATGTGTTCGAAGATGCAGAAGCGCCGGGGGCGTTTGGGGAAGACCTGTCGTGCCGTCAGGCCGTTCTTGTCCAGGATGATCAGCTCGCCCGGCTCGACGTCCCGCACGAACTCGGCCCCGATGATGTCCAGCGCGCAGGTCTCGGAGGTAATGACATAGGCCTGCTCCGTCGGCAGGCGGCCGATCACCAGGGGGCGTACGCCCAGGGGATCGCGCAGGCCGATCACCATGTCGTCGCAAATGGCCACCAGGGAGTAGGCGCCCTCCACGCGCGACAGCGCATGCACCAGGCGCTCGATCACCGTGGCCTCGGTGCGCATGGCCATCAGGTGGATGATCACCTCGGTATCCATGGTCGACTGGAAGAGCGCGCCGCGCTGCACCAGTTCCCGGCGCAGGGTCGAGGCGTTGGTGAGGTTGCCGTTGTGCGCCAGCGCGAAACCGCCGAAAGCCAACTCCGCAAACAGCGGCTGCACGTTGCGCAGCACCGTGTCGCCGGTCGTGGCGTAGCGGTTGTGCCCGATCGCGGCCCGGCCTTTGAGGCTGTTCATCGCCTCTTCGCTGCCGAAGATATCGCCGACGTGGCCCAGGCCGCGGTGGGCATGGAACTGCTGCCGGTCGAAGGAGACGATGCCGGCCGCCTCCTGCCCCCGGTGTTGCAGGGCGTGCAGGCCGAGTGCGGAGAAGTTCGCCGCCTCCACGTGGCCCCAGATGCCGAAGACGCCGCACTCCTCGCGCAGCTTGTCTCCGTCGATGTCGTCTCGGTCGAAGGGATGGGTCGTGATCATGACGTCGGGCCCATTGGCCTCCGTGCTCCGCTTGGCTGCGGGACCGCTTCGGCTACTGCCGCTGCTGGATGAGGCGCTCCAGCTGCTGCCGGTCCTGCTGGTTATACTCCGTTGTGCCGCCGTTGCCACCGCTCTCGCCGGTACCCGGCTGGATCGGCGGCGCGAAGGGCTGCCCTGCCCCCGTCGCTCCGTCGTTCTCCAGACGCTGCCGATAGTCCTCGGGCAGCAGGCTGGCCAGGGTTTCCGCGCCAGCCATCACCACAGGTAGGGATCTGGCTTCGCTGATCCAGGCCGGCCGGTCTTGAGGAGGTATGAGCCAGGCGTAACCCAGCCACAAGGCGCTGATCGCGATCAGACCGCAGCCCAGCCCGAAGATCAGGCCGAGGGTCCGGTCCAGCGCCCCCAAGGCCGAGGCCCGAACGGCCTTGGACACCAGGTAGGCGCCGATGATGAAGACCACCAGAGATACCAGAAACAGCGCCAGGCCCGCGCCGACCGAGGCGAAGAGCCCTGAGCCGATCAGCTCGACCGCGAAGGGCTCCGCGACCGGATAGAAGAGGATGGCCACGGCGATCGCGCCGGCCCAGGCGGCGATCCAGAGGATGGCGTAAACGAAACCGGCCAGCAGTCCGATGAGCGCGGCGAGGCCGACCGTCACCAGCACGATCAGATCGCCGATGTTGATGGGGAAGCCCTCCATGCCGCCTCAGGCCTCTCGCCGCTGCTTGCCGGAGGTCGAGTCGAGGAAGATCTCCACCAAGTCCCCCAGGGCGGCCACCTCCTGCAGGGCGATGCCCCGGGGCGGCCGGGTCTTGCGCCCGCGCGCGGCGGGGCAGAGCGCCCGGGTGAAGCCGAGCTTGGCCGCTTCCTTCAGGCGCACGTCCGTCTGGCCGACCGCACGGACCTCGCCAGACAGGCCCACCTCGCCGAAGATCACCGTTTCCCCGGGCGCAGGCCGGTCGCTGACGGCGGACAGCAGTGCGGCCGCCACGGCCAGATCGGCCGCGGGTTCGGCCACGCGCAGTCCGCCGGCCACGTTGAGATAGATGTCCTGGCCGGCGACCGAGACGCCGCAGCGCGCCTCCAGAACGGCCAGCACCATCGCAAGACGGTTGCCGTCCCAGCCGACCACGGCGCGGCGCGGCGTGCCGAGCGGCGAGGGCGCGACCAGGGCCTGAATCTCGACCAGCAGCGGCCGTGTGCCCTCCAGCCCGGCAAAGACGCAAGCGCCCGACACGTCGCCATGGCGCTCGGCCAGAAACAGCTCGGATGGATTAGGAACCTCGATCAGTCCCCCGTCGGTCATCTCGAACACGCCGATCTCGTCCGTCGGGCCGAAGCGGTTCTTGACCGCGCGCAGGATGCGGAACTGGTGCCCGCGCTCCCCTTCGAAGGTCAAGACCGTATCGACCATGTGTTCCAGAACCTTGGGGCCGGCGATGGCGCCTTCCTTGGTGACGTGCCCGACCAGCAGCACGGCGAAGCCGCGGCGTTTGGCCACGCGAATCAGTTCCTGGGCGCTGGCGCGCACCTGGCTGACGGTTCCCGGCGCGCTGTCCAGGCTGTCCACATACATGGTCTGGATCGAGTCGACCACGACCACGTCCGGTGCCTCCGGCCGGTCGAGCGCCGCTTTCAGCTCGCGCACGTTGGTTGCGGTCGCCAGTTCCACCGGTGCCTCCGAAAGGCCGAGGCGCGCGGCACGCAGGCGCACTTGCTCGACGGCCTCCTCGCCGGACACATAGGCGCAGCCCGTCTTTCCGCTTTTCGAGAGCGCCGCGGCGGCCTGCAGCAGCAGAGTCGACTTGCCGATGCCCGGATCGCCGCCGATCAGCACCGCCGATCCGCGGACCAGGCCACCGCCCAGAACCCGGTCGAACTCGGCGATCCCGCTGGCGCGGCGCGGGGCCTGTTCGTTCTGGCCCTTCAGCGGGACGAACTCGATCCCGCGGCCCGGGCGCTTGCCTTTGGTGCCGAGCCCGCCCGGCGGCGCGTCCGGCAGCGCCTCCTCGACGATCGTGCTCCACTCGCCGCAGGCGTCGCAGCGTCCGGCCCATTTCGCATAGGTGGCGCCGCAGGACTGGCAGACATAGTGACTGGTGCGTTTGGACAAGGGCTCAGCCGCTCTCGCAGATGACCGACAGCAGGGTTCGATCCGACGGACCGCTCAGGGACGCGCTCTAAACCTCGGGGACGCGCTCTAAACCTATGACGAGAGTAGGAGTCACGCCTTAACTGGGATCGCCAAAGCGAGTCCAGCTCAGGCGATCCTGCTCTAGCCGAAATGGTCCTGGATCTTCATCTCGATGGGGCCGTCCGGGCGGCCGTTGATAAACTGTTCGACGTAGGGGTTGCCGCAGGCTTCGACCTGATCCGTCGCGCCGTCCCAGATGATCCGGCCTTCGAACAGCATCGCCATGCGGTTCGAGATGCGTCGCGCGCTGGCCATGTCGTGGGTGATGGTCAGGCCGGTGGCGCCGGCCGCTTGGGTGACCTCGACGATCAGCTTGTCGATCATCGCGCCCATGATGGGGTCCAGGCCGGTGGTCGGCTCGTCGAAGAAGATAATGTCCGGCTCGGTGGCGATGGCACGCGCCAGGCCGACACGCTTCTTCATGCCGCCCGACAGCTCGGACGGCATCAATTCGCCGACCTGCGCCTGCAGACCGACCTCGGCCAGCCGTTTGAGCGCAACCTGTTTCGCCTCCTGGCGCGGCATCTTCTCGCCTTGGGTCAAACCGAAGGCGACATTTTCCCAGACCGTCAGGGAGTCGAACAACGCGGCCGACTGAAACAGCATGCCGATTTTGTGGCGCACGGCCTCGAGCTCGTCGCCGGTCAGGCCGACCACTTCCTCGCCGTCTATCTTGATCGACCCTGCCTGCGGGTGCAGCAGGCCCAGAATGCACTTGAGGAGCACCGACTTGCCGCTGCCCGATCCGCCGATGACCACCAGCGAGTCGCCCGGCGCGATGTCGAGGTTCACGCCCTGCAATACCTTGTTGCTGCCGAAGGCGACCTGCAGGTCGCGGATCTGAATCTTCGGGAGAGCGTTGGCGAGGGTCATCGGGCGAAGAACAGCTCGGTGATCAGATAGTTGAAGCTGAGGATCAGGATCGAGGCGGACACCACCGCATTGGTGGTCGCGGCGCCGACGCCCTGCGCGCCGCCGCGCGAGTGATAGCCGTTGTAGCAGCCCATCAGGGCGATCAGGAACCCGAAGACGGCGGCCTTGACCAGACCGGAGACCACGTCCTGCACCTCGAGGAACTCCAGCGTGTTGCTGATGTAGGTCGCGCCGTTGAAGCCCAGCTTGTAGACGGAGACCAGATAGCCGCCGAACACCCCGATGATGTCCGCGATCAGGACCAGCAGCGGCAGCACCGCGGTGCCGGCCAAGAGCCGCGGTGCGATCAGATACTTGAAGGGGTTGGTCGCCAGCGTGGTCAGGGCGTCGATCTGCTCCGTGACCCGCATGGTGCCGATCTCCGCCGCCATCGCCGCGCCGACGCGGCCGGCCACCATCAGGCCGGCCAGAACCGGACCGAGCTCGCGCGTGATCGAGACCACGACGACGTTGGGGATCGCCGACTCGGCGGAAAAGCGTGCGAAGCCCGTGTAGCTCTGCAGCGCCAGAACCATACCGGTGAAGATCGCGGTCAGGCCGACCACCGGCAGCGAGTAATAGCCGATGTCCACCATCTGTCGCAGGATCATGCGCGGATAGAAGGGCGGTCTCACGCAGTGAGAGACGGCGTTGCCCGTGAAGATCGCCAGGCGGCCGGTGACGGTGAGGAACGACAGAAAGGTTCGGCCGAGCGGCTGCAGCACTGAAATCACGCAGCGCCCCCGCGATAGACCCGGTGATAGCGCCGGCCGAGCGAGGTCAGGATTTCATACCCGATGGTTCCCGCCGCGTCGCCGACGGTGTCGACCGGCAGATCCGGGCCGAGCAGCTCGGCGAACGTGCCCGGTCTGGCCGCCGCTTCGGGAACGGCCGTCACGTCAAGCGTGATCAAATCCATGGAAACCCGTCCAACCACAGGCGCTTTGTGCCCTCCGACGAGAGCCTCGCCGCTGTTCGAGAGAGATCGCAGATAACCGTCGGCGTAGCCCACCGCTACAGTCGCGATCCGCGTCGGGCCCTGCGCCCGCCACGAGGCACCATATCCGACCCCTCTGAGAGGGTCAATTTCGCGAAGCTGCAAGATTTTCCCTTTCAGCCGAACGACTTGACGCATCGGATTGGGCCGACCCGGCGTCGGGTTGATGCCGTAGAGAGCGCTTCCCGGGCGGGTCAGATCGAAGCGATAGGCCGGCCCCAGGAAGACGCCGGCCGAGTTGGCGAGGCTGGCGCCGGCCGGGCCGAGCGCTGCCGCGAGCGTCTGCCGGGCGGCGAGAAACTCGGCGAGCTGCTGCTCGCTCTGGGGCGAGCCCGGCACGTCGGCGGAGGCCAGGTGGCTCATCAGATGGGTGATCTCCAGGCCGGCGGCGCGCTGCGGTTCGCTGGCCAGTCTCGCCAGCTCGCGCGCCTCCAGGCCCAGGCGGCTCATGCCGCTGTCGATCTGCAGGGCGGCCGGATGCGGTCGCGCGCCGAGCGTCTGTCGCCAGCGCCCCAGCTCCTCCAGGCTGTTGAGCACCGGCCTCAGGTCATGGGCCGGATAGTCCGCCTCGGCGCCGGCCATCAGGCCGTTGAGCACGTAGATGCGCGCTTGGGGGAGAAGTGCGCGCAGCGTGAGCGCCTCGTCGAGCTGCGCCACGAAGAAGGTCCGGGCTCCGGCCTGCCACAAGGCCGGGGCGGCCTCGGCGACGCCCAGGCCGTAGGCATCGGCCTTGACCACGGCGGAGGCTTCCGCCGGCGCCGATTCGGCGACGAGCCGCTGCCAGTTGGCGGCCAGCGCCGACAGATCGATCTCCAGGATCCCGCCGGCCCGCGCGGCGGGGTCCGACAGAGGAACAGCCGATTCGGGGCTGTCGGACTTCGAAGACTCGGGCAGGGCGTCGCTCGACATGGACGGTCAGTAGTGCTCCGGCAGGCGGTCGTCCTCGGCCAGATTCGAAAAGCGCACCCGCTCCGGATTGAAGTGCAGGGTGACCGTGCCGATGGGGCCGTGCCGCTGCTTGGCGATGATCACATCCGCCTTGTTGCGCGCCCGCTCGATCCGCTCGTTGTAGCGGTCCAGGCGCTCCTGGTACTTCTCGCTGGTCTCGTTCAGGCGGTGGGTCGGCTCTTCCCGTTCCAGGTAGTAGTCCTCGCGGTAGATGAACATCACCACGTCCGCATCCTGCTCGATCGAGCCCGATTCGCGCAGGTCCGAGAGCTGCGGGCGCTTGTCGTCGCGGTTTTCCACCTGGCGCGAAAGCTGCGACAGGGCCAGTACCGGAACGTTCAGCTCCTTGGCGATGATCTTGAGGGCGCGAGTGATCTCGCTGACTTCCTGCACGCGGCTGTCCAGCCGCATGCCGGCCGGCGGCTGCAGGAGCTGCAGGTAGTCGACCACGATCATGCTGAGGCCGACCTGACGCTTGAGCCGCCGGGCCCGGCTGCGCATGGCCCCGACGGTGATGCCGGGGGTGTCGTCGATATAGAGCGGCAGGCGTTCCAGCTCGCGGTGCACGTCCAGCACCCGCCGCATCTCGTCTTCGTTGAGCTGGCCCTTGCGCATCAGGTCGCTGCGGACGTCCGCCGCCTCGGCGATGATGCGCGAGGCGAGCTGCTCCGCCGACATCTCCAGGGAAAAGAAGGCGACGACCTCCTGCCGCTCGACCTCGTTCCCGTCGGCATCGCTGTCGACGCGGCTGCTGCGCGCGGCATTGACGGCCACGTTGGTGGCCAGGGCGGTCTTGCCCATGGAGGGCCGGCCGGCGAGGATCAGCAGGTCGGAGCGATGCAGGCCGCCGAGCATCTCGTCCATGTCGTCGAAGCCGCAGGTGACGCCGACCAGCTTGTTGTCGCGCTTGTAGGCCGCCTCGGCGGCTTCGATCGCTTCGGCGAGGCCGCTGCGGAAGGGCTGCAGCCCGCCCTCGACCTGGCCCTGTTCGCTGAGGTTGTAGAGCCGCTGTTCGGCCGTCTCGATCTGGTCGAGGGCGCCGACCTCCAGGTCGTGGCGGAAGGCTTCGTTGACGATCTCCTCGCCCAGGTCGATCAGCTCCCGGCGCAGGAAGAGATCGTAGATCAGACTGCCGTAGTGGCGCACGTCGATGGTGATGTAGGACGCCTGAAGCTGCGCCAGATACTCCGCCCCGCCGACGTCGGCGAGATCGCCGTCCTGGTCGAAGACGTTGCGCAGGGTGATGGCGTTGGCCTGCTGGCCGCGCTCGATCAGCTTGCGGCAGGCCTCGAAAATGCGGGCATGGGCCGCGTCGGCGAAGTGCTCCCCCAGCAGATACTCCGACACCCGCTCGAAGGCATGGTTGTTCGCCAGCACCGCGGCCAGCAGGGCCTGCTCGGCCTCCAGGTTGGCCGGCGGCAGTCGGCCGGCGCCGTCGGACAGGCCCGGCAGGTGGGTGAGGGTGGCGCCCGGTGCGTTCGCGTTCATGGGACGGGACAGTAGCGCTCACCTGCGCGTCATGCAGCTTCCAAAGCCCTGTGAATAGGGTGGACAGCGTGCGAAAGGCGCTGCGTCGGCATCGTCCCACTCCGAGAAGGGCGCGTCGCCGGCGACTACTCCGCAGCCTCGGTCCGCTCGTCGGTGGCCTTGCGTGTCTGCGCGTCGTCTCTGTGACGGCGTTCCCAGTCGACCATGTAGTCGCGGGTGATCGGCAGAGCCTCGATGTCGCGCGCCATTTGCAGTTGGAAGACCATCTGGCCCATGCGGCGGAACGAGAGTTCGCAGCCGACCAGGTAGAACTCCCACATGCGGCAGAAGCGCTCGTCGTAGAGCGCTGCCGCCTGGTCCCAGTTGGCCATGAAGCGCGCGTGCCAGTCGCGCAGCGTCTCCGCGTAGTGCAGCCGCAGAACCTCGATGTCGGCCGTCCAAAGCCCCGAGCGTTCGACGGCTGGCAGCACTTCGCTGAGCGAGGGGGTGTAACCGCCGGGGAAGATGTACTTGCGCAGCCAGGGGTTGGTGGCGGTCGGGCTGTGCGTCGAGCCGATGGAGTGCAGCAGGGCGACGCCGCCCGGTGTCAGCAGCGCGGCGATCTTGTCGAAGAAGGCCCGGTAGTGGGCCGGGCCGACATGCTCGAACATGCCGACCGACACGATCCGGTCGAACCGCCCTTCCAGATGACGGTAGTCGATCAGCTCGAAACGGACGCTCCGCTCCAGTCCCCGGGCCTTGGCGCGCTCCCGCGCCATCCGCAGCTGCTCCGTCGAGAGCGTGATGCCGAGCACCTCCGCGCCGGTCGCCTCCGCCAGATACAGCGCCAAGCCGCCCCAGCCGCAGCCGATATCCAGGATCCTGAGGCCCGGACGGTCGAGTTTCAGCTTGGCCGCGATGTGGAGCTTCTTGTCGAGCTGCGCCTGTTCCAGGGTCGAGGCCGCCGTGGCGTAGTAGCCGCAGGAGTACTGCCTGTCGGCGTCGAGAAAGAGGTCGTAAAGCCCGCGCGACAGGTCGTAGTGGTGATGGACGTTCCTGCGCGACCGCTGAACCGGGTTGTGCGACACCAGCTTGCGCAGCCCGCGTTCCGCGAGGTCCAGCCACTGGAAGACGCCGTGGTTTTCCAGATGGCCCATGTTGTCGATGGCGATGACGAGCAGAGCCTCCAGGTCGCCCGCCTCGATCACCAGGCGGCCGTCCATGTAGGCTTCGCCGAAGGCCAGCTTCGGATTGAGCAGCAGCTTGCGTTCCGTCGCCCGGTCGGTCAGCCGGATCTTGACCCGCTCACCGTGACCGTCGCCGTAGCGCCGGCAGCGACCGTCGGCGTAGGCGATTTCCAGGTCGCCCCTGCGGACGACCTTGTCGAAGAAGCGGTGCGTCAGCATCGCCGGATCCTCCGACCCTACCGGCTGGCGCCGGCTTTGCGGGCACGGCGGCCAACCCCGTCAACTCCCCAACTGTCATCTCGGGAAAATGTTAGCGTTCCCTCGATAAGGCTGTCTAGATCGCCGCC
>JANQPZ010000127.1 GCA_028285215.1 Rhodovibrionaceae bacterium
CGACGATCGACTACCGCCAGGAAGACGTGAAGACCCGGATGCGCGCCCTGACCGAGGGCCAGGGCGTCGACGTGGTCTTCGATCCCGTCGGCGGACCGGTGTTCGACGCTTCGCTGCGCGCCACGGCCTGGGGTGGCCGGCTGGTGGTGATCGGCTTCGCGGCCGGCGAGGTGCAGCAGATCCCCGCCAACATCCTGCTGGTGAAGAACATCTCGGTGCACGGCATGTACTGGGGCTCCAACCGCACGATGGCGCCGCAACGCCTGGCCACGCAATTCGACGAGCTGTTCGCCTGGTACAAGGCCGGCAAGATCAAGCCCTACGTGAGCCAGGGTTACGCCCTCGAAGACGGTGCGCAGGCGATCGCCGACCTGCGGGCGCGCAAGACCACCGGAAAGGTGGTCATCCGCCCGTGAAGGTATCCGCAAGCGACGACGACCCCGTCTCCGCCCAGTACGAGGCCTATCCTTACCCGGCCCGCGATCCGGCCGAAGAGAGCCGGCGCTTGGTCACAGGCTCCCCCAGCCGGTTGCTGGAGATCCGTCACTATCTGTTCGCCGGCGGCCCTCTGCCACAGAACTTTCGCGCCCTGATGGCCGGCGGCGGCACCGGCGACGGAACCGTCATGCTCGCCCAGCAGCTGGCCGATGCGGGCCGGAACGACGCTGAGGTCGTCTATCTCGACCTTTCGCGTGCCTCGCGTGCGACCTGCGAGGCGCGGGTTCAGAGGCGCGATTTGACCAACGTCAGCTTCCACAGCGGTGCGATCGAGGATCTGGCTGGCCTGGACCTTGGCACCTTCGACTACATCGACTGCTGCGGCGTCCTGCATCACCTGTGCGATCCGGCGGCGGGCCTGCGAAGCCTCGCAGACGCGCTCAAGCCCTCGGGCGGCCTAGGCGTCATGGTTTACGGCCGCTTTGGCCGCAGCGGCGTCTACGAGCTGCAGGGCGCCTTGCGCGGCTTGGGCAAGGGCATGGATCTTCCCGCACGCGTACAGTTGGCCAAGAGCCTGCTGCCCGCGCTGCCGAAGACCAATCTTTTCGTGCGGAACCCTATCCTGGGCGATCACAAGCGCAGCGATGCGGAGCTCGTGGACCTCCTGCTGCATGAGCGCGACATTGCCTATAGCGTCCCGGAGCTGGCAGCGATGACAGCAACGGTCGGACTGGAGATCGCCGCTTGGATCGAACCCCTACGCTACGACCCGGCCACCTATCTGCCGCCAAACCTGCACGACAGGCTCGAAGGAATGAGCCAACTTGAGCGCGCGGAGCTGGCAGAGCAGTTGGCCGGCAACCTCAAGACACATACGCTGTACTTGAGCCTTCGTACGCGCACGGTTGCGGAGTCACGTACGACCGCCGTGCCTACGTGGGTGGAGTGGGACGGAACAGCGGTAGCCGCCATGCTCAGGCGCGAGAGCGCACTCGCCGGCGGCTTCGATGGCTTGCCGCTGCGCCTGGACGTGCCGGCGCGCGCCGCAGCCTTCGCCGAACTCTGCGACGGCCGGCGCAGCCTCGCCGAGATCGAAACGGCCTTGCAGGAACGCTTCCGGGATCTGCCGCTCGCCCGACTGCAAAGTGAGATCGCTGCTTGTCTGCGCGTCTTCGGCGGCGTGAATCGCCTGCTGTTGCTGGAGCAACCGTGATGTCGCGCCCCATCCTCTACGGCGCAGACTACAGCGTCTATACGCGTATCGCCCGTCTGGCCCTGGCCGAAAAAGGCGTAGTCTACGATTTCGAGGTCGTCGATATCTTCGGCCATGAAATGCAGCCACCGGCCTGGTACACCGAACTGCAGCCCTTCCGGAAAATCCCGGCGCTGAAACACAGCGATCTCCTGCTCTACGAGACGCAAGCGATTGTCCGTTACGTCGATGCGGCTTTCGTTGGCCCGGCTCTGACCCCCGATACCCCAGCCGGCGTCGGCCGCATGGCCCAGATCATCAGCGTGGCGGACAGCTATGCCTACCCATGGCTGGTTTGGGGCGTTTTGGTTCCCGAACGGAAGGGAACAGCTTTGACGGACGACGCGCTGGACGCCGCCGCAACGTGTTTGGCCGCGCTCGACAGCCTGCTGGCGGAGCCGTTTTTCCTGGGCGAGTCCCCGACCCTGGCAGACTTGCAGGTGGCACCGATGCTGATCTACCTCGGGCTCACGCCCAGCGGCATGACCTTGCTGGAGCGACATCCCCGCCTGCGAACCTGGCTGCACAGCATGCAGAGACGCGGCAGCGTTCAGGCCACTCGCTATCCTGCAGAGAGCAGCTAGACTTGCGGTACATGATCGCCGAGCCGGTCCTGGAGGCTCGACAGCAAAGCTGCGCTAAGGCGCCATCTCATCAGCGAAGCGATCCATGCGGCTGGCCAGGGCGATATCCTTTTCCGTCAGGCCGCCGGCATCGTGCGTTGACAGGGTTACCTCGACACGGTTGTAGACGTTGAACCATTCGGGGTGGTGGTCCGCGACCTCCGCCACCATGGCGACCCGAGTCATCCAACCGAAAGCGGCATTGAAGTCCTTGAACTTGAAGGTTTTGGCAATGGCATCCCGACCCTCGACCTCGATCCAGCCGTTGATCTTCGCCAAGGCCTCCGCACGTGCTTCGCCCTGCAGCCTCGTTGTCATTTCCCCGTGACTCCTCTTGCAGTTTGCGCAATTGCCGTTATTTCTGCGGCGCGATGCTGCAAAATCCAACCAAACGCATGCCGCACAGCCGGCTGACCGCCGCCGCCGCAGAGCGAGCCCGCCGAATCGCCGGTTTCGCCCGCCCGCTCGACTTGGCGGCGCTTGGCGACCCGGTCAAGCCGCGCTAGGTTCCGCCAATGAGTCTCGCCATCATGACCAGAAACGCCCAACTGCAGGCGACCTCGACGCCGCCCAGCCTCGCCGACCTGGAGGCCATGGCGCGCGAGCAGCTGGCGGCCATCCCGCCCGAGCTGCGTCGGCATCTGGGCGATCTGGTTATCCGCGTCGACGATTTCCCAGACGAGGAAACGATGGAGGAGATGGACTTGGAGTCGCCTTTCGACCTTCTCGGCCTCTATCGCGGCGTCGACCTCCTGCAGCGGTCCGTCAGCGACCAGCCTCAGGCGCTCGACATGATCTACCTCTACCGGCGGCCGCTGCTCGACTATTGGTGCGAGACGGAAGAGGACCTGACCCGCATCGTGCGCCACGTGCTGATCCACGAGATCGGGCATCACTTCGGCTTCTCGGACGACGACATGGAGCGCATCGAGCAAGGCGCCTGAGGCGACCCTACTCTGGTATCGGCCGTCAGCCACGTGCAGCTCGCGTTTCCCGGTACAGCACGTAGAGGCCGCTGCCGATCAGCAGCACCGCACCGGCCCAGACCCAGGCATCGGGCAGCTCGCGCCAGATCAGCCAGCCAAGCAACGTGGACCAGAGCAGCGCAGAGTAGTCGAACGGCGCCAGCACCGAGGCAGGCGCGTTGCGGAAGGCCAGGGTGATCCAATAGATCGAAACGCCGCCGAGCAGCCCCATCAGGGCGAAAACGGCAAGATCGGCCAAGCTGGGCGTCACCCAGGCGAAAGGCAGGCTGACGCCCGCTATGATGGCAATGATCAGGGCATTCCAGAACACAATGGCGGCATTGGCGTCTGTGCGCGCCAGCACCCGCGTGGTGATCATGGCCAGCGCGTAGCAAATCCCGGCGACCAGAGGGAGGATCGCCGCCCACTGAAACGCCTCCGAGCCGGGCCGTAGGATGATCATGGCGCCCAGAAAACCCACCGCAACCGCGGTCCAGCGCCGCCACCCGACGGTTTCGCCCAGCAGCGGGACGGAGAGCGCCGTGACAACCAGCGGCGCCACGAAGGCGATCGCCGTTGCCTCGGCCAGCCCCAGATACTTCAGGCTGGTGAAGAAGGCGAAGATCGCACCCAGACCGGCCAGAGCCCGCACGCCCTGCATCCTGAGGTTACCGGAGCGCAAGCTCGGCAGGCCGCCCTCCATCCAGACCAGCACAAGCGCCGGCAACAAACCGAAGGCCATGCGGAAGAAGACGATCTGGTTGATCGGATAGTCGCCGCTCAACCACTTTGCGAAGGCGTCCATTCCGACCATACCCAGCACCCCGAGCAGCATCATGCCGATGCCGAAGCCGATACGTGAGGAGGTCGCCTGTGGTGCGGCAGCCTGCATGCAAGGTCCGATTTGCGCTTGAGTGGAGGGGCCGCACATCCGTTGCCCGGGAGATGCTTGCATAGCTCAGAAACGCGGCGTACCAGAAGAGATGGATTTCACGTCGAGTCGTTTTGTTTCGCAACCGGAAAGGCTGGCTGCGGGGTCAGCGGACAAGCGAGGCGAAGCGGTAGGGACGCGGCGACCCGGCCTGACGCGCGGCCGGTTGCTGGACCTGCTGGCCGAGCGTGGACCGAGTTCGGCAACACGCCTCGGCGAAGCGCTCGGCGTCAGCGACATGGCCGCCCGGCAGCATCTGCATAGCCTCGCCGCCGAAGGGTTGGTCGATTTCGAGCTTGCACGCGGAACCGTCGGTCGTCCGACGAAACTGTGGCGCCTGACCTCGAAGGCAGAAGAACTCGTGGCCGGCGACGCGGCCGACGGCCATGCGCAGTTGGTCGCCGAGCTGCTGGCCAGCCTGGACGCGGCGCTGGGCACGAAGGGCGCGGCCGAGGTCCTGGCCCAACGGGACAAACGTCTCGCCAAGCTCTACGCCCAGACGATCGACCGGAGGGCACCCTTGCGCGCCCGGCTGGAGGCTTTGGCCAAACGCCGGACCGCCGAAGGCTACCAGGCGTCGCTCGAGGTTTCGCCAGACGGCTGGTATCTTCTGGCAGAGGCGCACTGCCCGATCCGCGCGGCCGCCTGCGCTTGCTCCGCCCTTTGCGACGGAGAAGCGAGACTCTTCAGAAAAGCCCTCGGCAAGGACGTTACCGTCGAACGGCGGGAGCACCGCCTCTCCGGCGACAGCCGTTGCAGCTTCGCCGTCCGCCGGACTTGAGCCCCCTCTAGCCGGCGCAGGACTCGCGGACCTGCGGCAACACGCCTGGCAGTCCCGTCAGGTCGAAGGCGGCCGTCGCTTCCTTCGTACGGAAGGGCGTCGCTCTTACGACCAGACTGCGGCTTCCCTCCAGCTCGGTCAGGAAAATGCCGGCCGCCCGACTCGTCCAGAAGCCGAGACTGCGACGGTCCTCGGCGATATCGAAGTCGCGTCGGCGCGCCGGCGCGTCATCCAGCCGATAGCTCATGACCGCACCCCCGGCATGTTCCGAGAAGTAGGCACCGCCGAAGTGTATCCATACCTGCTGGCTGCCGTCGCGGCAGGCGACATGCAGCGAGGCTCGGACCAGGGCGCCGAAGCGGTCCTCGAAGGGTGCCAGCGCCTCGATGGCCGCCTCCACCTGGCGGCGATCGTTCAGGGCCGAGGTGGTTTCGTAGAGCGACCAGCGCGGCGCCCCTTGCCCCGGCGTCCTATAGGCTGCGTCATAACAGGCCAGCCGGGCGGCATCGTCGAGCACCCCGGCGCAGTCGGCAGAGGCCAGGCTTCCACGAGCCAAGCAAAGTTCTGCCAAGCAGACGACAAGAAGCGGTGCAAGGATACGCATTCGACAGTCAACTCAACCGGGCAGCTGTTCAGGACCCCTCGACATCTCCCCTAAGCTTATGCCGTTTCGGCCGTGACGATGAAGGACCCGTGGGATGCCAGCGACGAATCGGGACGAACTCCTCGCCGTGACCGAAAAGGAGTACGGCAAGCTGATGAAAACGCTTGAAGACATCGATGCCGGCGTCGCGTCGGCTCCCGGGCCGGAAGACGGCATTTCCATCAAGGACACCCTGGCCCACCGCGCCCATTGGATCGATCTCTTTCTGGGCTGGCACAAAGATGGGAAAGCCGGCAAGACCGTGCAGACCCCGGCCCCTGGTTACAAGTGGAACCAGCTCAAGGACTACAACGAGAAAGTCAGGCAAGCCTCCCGAGCGGAAACTTGGCCGGACATCCTCGAGCGGTTTCAGGGCAGGCACGCGGAGCTGCTTGCCTTGCTGCGCAGGCTGGACGAAACCGAGCTTTACGAGCCCGGTCGCCATAGCTGGACAAACAATTGGACGCTCGGCCGCTGGGCGGAAGCATCCGGCGCCAGCCACTACCGCTCCGCCAACAAGTTCATTCGCAAAACGTTGCGTGACCTTTAGAGCAGGATCGCCTCAGGTGGGATCGCCAGAGCGAGTC
>JANQPZ010000128.1 GCA_028285215.1 Rhodovibrionaceae bacterium
GCCTGCCTCGGCCCGCGACACCAAACTGAAGCCTTCGCCCTGGTTGGCCGGCTGTGCCTGCGTCCCCTGCCCGGTGGCGAGTGCAAGGGAGATCCCCGGACGCATCGGATTGCGCGGCGGCAGACGGTCGGGCGTCGGGACGCCCAGGGCAGCGACCTGCGTGAAGCCGCGATTCAGAAGAGCAACCATGTGATCGTCGCGCGACCGGCCGGTGCGGCCGCCGAAAACGACCGCCACCACCCGGCGGCCGTTGCGCACCACGGAAGCCGCAAGATTGAAGCCCGATGCGCGGATGTAGCCGGTCTTGATGCCGTCCGCCCCTTCGTACCGGGTCAGCAGCCTGTTGTGGTTCCGGTAGGTCTTACCGTTGTAGCTGAAGCGCGTGGTCTGGAAGTACGCATAGCGCTCCGGGAAATCGGCCATAATCCGGATCGACAAGGTCGCCATGTCGCGCGCGGTGCTGACCTGCCCCGAATTCGGCAGGCCGGAAGCGTTCTGGAAGATTGTGCTGGACATGCCCAACTGGCGCGCCCGCCGCGTCATATCCTGTGCAAACTGCCATTCCGTCCCGGCCAGCGCCTCCGCCACGACCACGGCGACGTCGTTCGCCGACTTGGTCACCAGAGCCAGAATGGCGTCTTCCAGCCTGATCGTCGAACCGGCGCGCAGACCGAGCTTCGACGGCGGCTGAGCCGCGGCCCGAGGCGAGACGATCAGCTTGTCGTCGAGAGAGGCGTCGCCACGCTCCAGGGCCTCGAAAGCCATGTAGAGCGTCATGATCTTGGTCAGCGAAGCTGGAAAGCGGCGCGCGTCGGCATGACGGGCATGCAGCACGGCTCCGCTCTCGACATCGACCACGATAGAGGCGTATCTGGGGTTGGCCGAAGCGGGCTGCGTCACCAATAGAAGGGATGCCATCACAAGCCCGGCCAGGAGACTCGAGCGGGCGGCACCGGCGCGGGCTGCGGCGGCAAAGAGCGCTAACGCGGTCGGCACGGAGAATCCCCCTTCAATCATTATGACAACGACGCACCCCAGAGGCTTGAATCTAGACGACTCCATCCGATCTGTCCAGATCTTCCGAAGTGTAGATCCGGGACCGAATTGGTGAAGCCTCACCAGCCCTCTCTATTAAGTAGCGAAAAACGGTTAGCGGAGTCTTGACGGCATGACGATCTCGACGGACCGGTCTTCGACTCTCGCCGCTCTGGCGGCCTGCTTTGCGGTCTCTCTGCTGACGGCCTGCACCTACGCCGGCGGTATCGACCGGCCCGGCGTCCAGAAAGTCAGCTGGTTCAGCTATCTGAACGGCGACGACATCCGCAGCGCCTGCCAGCCGGGCAGCGTGCCGCGCTGGCGCCTGATCTACAACGGCCAGTACGAGCAACAGATTCGCAGCTACGAGTTGGTGGGTGACGGCCATGGCGGGGCGACCTACACGGCACGCGTACAGACGCCGGCCAGCCTGACCCGCATCACCCTCGACAATCCCCTTGAGCCTTGGGCTTGGAAGACAAGCGAGGTCTTGCTTTCGCCGCCGGAGGTGCAGGGTTTCGAGACGGCCTTGCAGCAGTCCGGCGCCTACGGCCCCACCCCGAGGGGGCTGCGCCTGCATTCGCGGAACTTCTACTGGATTCTGATCGCCTGCCGCGACGGCGCGGTGCACTACAACGCCTGGCTCCATCCTTCGGAGGAGTGGGATCGCCTGGTGTTCGACGACTGGCTGCTGCGGTTCGACGAAACCCAGGTGGCCTTTCGCGAACCGCGCTTCGTCGATCCTGCGGAGCGGTTGAACGACCGCATCACACGCGGCAGCGACGACAGCTCCGTGAACTTCGACGTCCAGGTCGGAGAGCGCGGCCTCGTCGGCCACCTCAGCTTCTGAGCACTGCTGTCCGGTTTAGACATGAGCGAATTGCACGCGCAGTTGTCGGTCTTGCGGTGGCGGTTGTTCGGTGTGATGGATCAGTTGGTCTATTCGCCGTCTATGCATGAGATTGACGCGCACGAGGCGGGCGAAGGCGAGCGGGCTTTTGACGCAGTACTGCGAGGCTTGCGCCATGCGCAGCAGTAGGAGCGCGATGAGGGCGGCGGCGATCTGGATGCGCACGGCATTCTCGCTGGTACGAGGAAGTGTCGGATTTTGAGGGTCTGCTTGATCCATCAAAAGAACAGCTCGATGGCCCAGCGGCGTTTGTAGAGATCGGCGATTTCCTGGGCCGGGGCATCGAGATCGTTGCACAGGACACGCAGGACCTTGCCGCTTTCGGTTCGCACGCGGAGCTCGCGAACCGGATCGCCGAAGGGGTTCTTGCGGCTGCGGCTCTGCCGGCGGGGCAGAAAGCCGATATGGTCGGAGAGGATGTTGGTCTGCTCCGGGACAGGGCGTTCAGCGGCGACCGCCAGGGGCGTGCGGCTCTTGAAACGTGTGACGATTCGGCAGCCGGCAGCGCTCATCCTGGCCCAACAGCGGAAATCGTAGTAGGCGAGATCAAAGACATGTGTGGCGCTGGTCTCGATGGGCATGGTCTGCGCAACGGTGATGTCGTTGACCTTCGCCGCGGGGACCGCGGCGTAGATGGGCCGGTCGGCAGCGGGATCGTAAATAACATGAACCTTGGCACCACAGGCCTTGGCCGAAAACCGCGCCCACTCGCTGCCTGCACCGCTCAGCCGCACCCCCGTCGCATCGATCAGATAGACCGCCTCGCCGATCTTGCGACGAAGCCCCCGCTGCGCCCGGGAAACCATCATCGAACAGAGGTCGCTGAACACCGCACCCGGGCGCAAGGCATTGGCATCGGCCAAGGTCGAGCGCGATACCGTGCGACCGCCCAGGTGGTAAAGCCATGCCGCATGGCTCTCCAAGCCGCCAAGAACCTCCCGCAGGCTCGCTGCGCCGGAAAGTTGTCCGTAAAGCAGAGCTATCAACTGGCTCTTTGTCGGCAATCGACGAACCCGTTAGTCCGCTCCATGCTCCATCACAAGGCGCTCGAACTCGGCCCAAGGAACCCGCTTAGGAGATCATGGAAAACGCTATTCTGGTGCCGCACGGTGCTGTCCTCCTCTCGTGTCCGGGAACGTCGCCAAACGCTCAGACACAAGTAGAATCAACACCGTGCACTCAGTCCATAAAATTAAACCGGACAGCCGTGGGCTTGACCCGATTATCCATTGCACGGCTTGCACGCTTTCGACCGGCTTATTAGTAATTGGGATTGATAAATCGGATCGCAACGAAACACACAATAAAGGCGAAGCCGCATACCAACAGTCTTGTCACGTAGGCGCTCGTGTTTTGCTCGCGCAAAAGCAAAGGGAAGCCGTAAAATGGGAATAAGATTACCAAGCGGTGTTCCCATTTGCTCTTCTCTCGGAGCTTCTCTGCAGCGCCCATGATTTTTCCGAAACAGTAGACTGCATAAAGCATGCAAATGACACCGACACCAATTAGAAGTCTGGGAAGAACTTCATAAAACAGAACACTCAGCATAGCGCCGTGCGATCCCCCGCGTATGGCCTACCGGACATCAGCATAGCGCGGTTTGCTAGTCTGCCATACACGGGCTTGACCCGCGTATCCATTGGGCAGCCTGTCGCGTGTCGCTGTTGGCGCCCAACCGTCGACCTTTGCACGGGCGCCGGAATTGACCCCGGCTCAAGGCCACTGTTGTCCGGTTAAGGCTGCTAAGCGATTCGAATGACTCAGGTTGGCAGTCCCCTGTCCTGAGTGACAGAAAAAGCAGAATTTCTCAATGCTATCAAAGCGTTGTAAAGATGCAGAATTTTCTGAACCGGACAGCAGTGGCTTCTGAGGGAGAGTCCTCTCGGACGGCGTCGCGACCGCCGTCAGCGCCGACCTTTGCGCCGGTGCAATTCCAGGCCCAATTCGTCCTCGGCCAGCCGCTCGGCACGCGCGGCCTTCTCTTGCGCACGCTTCAAGGCGCTGGCCTGGGCCAGTTCGTACTTCTTAAGCTCCTCGAAGGCCGCCTGCACGGCCGCCCTGGCCTCCTCGCTCTCCGTCTCCACCGCGCGCCGGCTCTCGACCAGCTTGTCGCGGCGCTGCTTGGCGACGGCGACGAACGCGGGATAGGCAACGGCGCCCTCCAGCGAGCGCGCAGCCGCATCCTGCTCCGCCAGAATCTCCGCGTCCAATAGAGCGATATCCTCGTCGAGGCGCGTGGCCAGGCGCTCCAGGTCCGAAAGCAGGCGGCGCTTCTCGTCCAGCGTCCAGCGGTGCAGCCGGACGAGGTTGTCGATCGCACCCGTCATGCCGATGCACCCTGCTCAACCGTCTCCGGCGGCGGCGCATCCTCGGAGGAGCCGGCCTGTGCAGACGGCCACTCAAGACCCAGCGCGGCCGCAAGTGCGGCATAACCGCCGGCCAAGTCCGCGCGCTCGTTCTTGTCCTGCTTCAAGACCGCTTCGATCGCCGGATAATGCCGGATCGCCATGTCGACGGTGGCGTCGCTTCCCTGGCGATAGGCGCCGATCCGGATCAACTCGGCCATGTCCTCGTAGGTCGACAGCAGGCGGCGGGCACTCTCGACCAGCGCGTTCTCCTCCGGCTCGTTGCAGGCCGGCATGGTCCGCGACACGCTGCGCAGAATGTTGATGGCCGGATAACGGCCCCGCTCGGCAATCTGGCGTTCCAGCACGATGTGGCCGTCCAGGATGCCGCGCACCGCATCGGCGACGGGCTCGTTATGGTCGTCGCCTTCGACCAGCACCGTGAAGAGGCCGGTGATCGCCCCCTGCCCCGCCTGGCCGGGACCGGCGCGCTCCAGCAGCCTCGGCAGCTCCGCGAAGACCGAGGGCGTATAGCCCTTGCTCGCCGGCGGTTCGCCGGCCGAAAGACCGATTTCGCGCATCGCCATCGCAAAGCGGGTTACGGAATCGATCAGGCAGAGCACCTCGCGCCCCTGATCGCGGAAGGCCTCGGCCAGGCTCAGGGTCAGGTGGGCCGCCTGGCGACGCATCAGCGGCGGTTCGTCCGACGTGGCGACCACCACGACGGAGCGGGCCAGGCCCTCCGGTCCCAGATCGTCCTCAAGCCATTCCTGGACCTCGCGCCCGCGTTCGCCGATCAAGCCGATCACATTCACGTCGGTCGCGGTGTAGCGCGCCAGCATCGAGAGCAGCACCGACTTGCCCACACCGGAGCCGGCGAAGATGCCCATGCGCTGGCCGCGGCAACAGGTCAGAAAGCTGTTGAGCGCGCGGACCCCGAGGTCGATCTTGCCGCCGACCCGGGCGCGCCCGTGCGCGGGCGGCGGGTCGGCGCGCAGCGCGTAGGACTGCGGACCTTGCGGCAGCGGACCCTTGCCGTCGATCGGCTCTCCCAGCGCATTGACCACCCGTCCCAGCCAGCCGGCCGCCGGATGAACCACCGGTTCGGCCTCCGCCAGTTCGGCCCGGCATCCCAGGCCCACTCCGTCCAACTTGCCGAAGGGCAGCAGCAGCGCGCGCCCGTCGCGGAAACCGACCACCTCGCAGGGAACGCGACGGTCGCCACGGGCTATGACGACGCACCGCGAGCCGATCGACAGGACGCGTTCGAGACCGGCCACCTCGACGGTCATGCCCAAAACGCCCGCCACCCGACCGTAAAGCCGGTGATCGGGCAAACGTGCGATCTCATCAAGAATTGTTTCAGCGGCCGAAAACGGCATCAGCGTCCTCTTTACCCTGCGGCAGGCCGACTCGGCCTTGAGGCCGGCAGCTAATTAACTGTTGCGAAAGGAAAATTTCCAAACGCCTGGAAAGCGAAAGCATGCCTGCGAGCGGCTTAAGGACAGGTAAAGCCCGCCTCTACCTCCTTCGTTCGGGTAAAGGTTTATTAACGACCTTGGCGAAAAATGGTTAACGTTGTGGCGGGAGGAGTCCTGCTGCCCTGAAACCGTGTTTTTCAAAAGGGGGTCGAGGTCGGCCATGCGCGTTCTGCTCGTCGAGGACGATACCGCCACCGCCCAGAGCATCGAGATGATGCTGCGTTCCGAGGGTTATGTCTGCGACGTGACCGACATGGGCGAAGATGGGCTGGAGATCGGCAAACTTTACGACTACGACATTATTGTCCTGGACGTGATGCTGCCGGACATCGACGGATACGAGGTGCTCCGACGGCTGCGGTCCGCGCGCGTCAACACCCCGATCCTAATCCTCTCCGGCCTGACGGCCCTGGACGAGAAGATCAAGGGGCTGGGCTTCGGCGCGGACGACTACCTCACCAAGCCCTTCGACAAACGCGAGCTGATCGCGCGCATCCAGGCGATCGTGCGCCGCTCCAAGGGGCATTCGGAATCGATCATCCGGACCGGCCGACTGGCCGTCAACCTGGACACGCGCACGGTGGAGGTCGACAGCCAGCCGATCCACCTGACGGGCAAGGAATACGGGATCCTGGAGCTGCTCTCCCTCCGCAAGGGAACGACGCTGACCAAGGAGATGTTCCTGAACCACCTCTACGGCGGCATCGACGAGCCGGAGCTCAAGATCATCGACGTCTTCGTATGCAAACTGCGCAAGAAGCTGGCCTCGGCCACGCAGGGCGTGAACTACATCGAGACGGTGTGGGGCCGCGGCTATGTGCTGCGCGATCCGCAGGACGTCGGCAACCAAGGCGAACCCGAAAAGCAGGTCGCCAACGCCTAAAGCGCGATCGTCTCGCGCGGAAGCGCGTCGTTTCCGCCCGAGACGTGAATGCCCGAGACGTGAATCGCCCCGTCCTCTCGAGCTAGAACCGGTAGGCAACGAAAGCGCCGACTTCCACCGCGCCCTCGTCTTCGACGATGGGACTGTCGGCGGCATCGCCGACGAGTCGGCTGTACTCCACGAAGCTGAGAATCCCCCAGTGTTCGGTCAGCTGGTACTGGGCCGACAACCCGACACCGGCACCATACAGCCCGGATCCCGCATCATAGCGATCGAGGCGGCTGCGTGCCGCCTGCCGGCTCGTCACCCCGAAAAAACTCTCGAGATACTGTCCGTCGCCGAACTGCAGGAAGGTCTCCGCACCGACTGCAAGGCGCTCGGTCACTTGGTGGCCGATGCCTGTGCTCAATTCCCCGCGCAGGCCCTCATGACCGTTGCCGACATCCTGATAGAGCTCGGCACCGAATTCCAGGAAGCCAACCTCCAGCGTGGCGAAAAGCCCAACTTCCGCCGACAGATCGACATCGCCGAGACCGTCCAGTCGGTCGTCGTCATCTTCGTCCCGGGTTTCCGAGGGCTGCACCGAGAGGCCCAGGGTCAGTCCCTCGATCAAACCGTCGCTCTGGTCCTCCCAGTTGACGATATAGCCGCCGAGTCCCTGCTGGCTGCGTAGAAACAGCCTGTCGCGCCAGGTAACATCGACGTATGGCAAGGGAGAGAAACCGTAGTCGTCCGCGCCGGGATAGTCCGGACCGTAGGCCGCGCCGGCACCGATCGTCACCTCCCAATCCTCGGCTTCCGCAGCCGACGGCAAGGCGAACAGTACGCCGGCCACGACAAGCGACACGGCAGCAATCTCTGCCACACCGGGCCCCCGACGCCGCCCGAACAGCAGCTCGCTCAGATGGACATGGCGCAGAAGACCGTTTGGCATAAGCATCTGAATTCTCCTCCGTCCTGGGGCAGGAAGCTCTGGAGGGATAGGGCTGAAAACTTCCAGAAGGCTTTCAGTCCTATGACGTGACCTGCGAGGGACGTGGAGAGTCAGGGAGAGACCGTGGGATGCGCGTTCTGGTGATCGAAGACAATGCCGAACTCGGCGCCGCGATTTCCCGGGGCCTGCGGAGCGGCGGCTTGACCGTCGACCTTTTCGGAACCGCCGAGGAAGCCGGGGAAGCCTGGCGTTTGGCCAGCTATTCCGCCGTCGTCCTGGACCTGATGCTCCCCGACGGATCCGGGTTGGATGTCCTGAGATCGGCCAGGCGTGAAGGGCTATCCACGCCCGTCCTGATTCTGACCGCCCTCGACGGGATCGCGGATCGGATCGCGGGGCTCGATGCCGGGGCGGACGACTATCTGACCAAGCCGTTCCATAGCGATGAACTGGCCGCCCGGATCCGGGCGCTGATGCGCAGATCAAAGCTGCCGCTCGTTCGCGAGATCGAGGCCGGAGGGCTTTTGATCGATCTGGATGCGCGGATTGCACGCAGCGGTTCCGACGCCCTCTCCCTGTCGCGCTCGGAGTTCCTGGCCCTGGAGTGCCTTGCCCGCAATCAAGGACGGACCTGCTCGAAGGAGACGATCGCCAACGCGATCTACGGCTTCGAAGAGGATTGGAGCGAAGGGGCGATCGAGCTGCACGTCCATCGCCTGCGCCGGAAGCTGTCGGCCCAACCCAATATGCCCAAGATCAAATCGTTGCGTGGACTGGGCTATATGCTGGTACCGGATCAGGAGGACTAGGCACTTGAGTGTCCCGCACTCACTCGCGAGACGTCTTTATCTGCGGCTGACCGTCGTGGTGACCGTAAGCTACGCGATCTTTGCCTCCGTCATGCTCGTAGACTTCAATATCCAGGGACGGATCATCGAACGCGAGAGTCTCCTGAACCTCACAAAGCGAATCGCCAAGTCTCCGGAACTCTTCGCCCTCGACGGCGAAGTCTCCGATGGCAAGCTGACCGTCCCCGGCGTAACGATCCGTCGGCTCGACGGTGCGATCCTGGTGTCGCCTGCCCGCTGGGCGGTCGATGCGATCCCCAACAACCCTCTCGGCTACGACGACTACAGCATCCAGATCGGCCGGGATCTGCGGACCGGCGACGAACTGCTGACGGTTGCGGTCGAGGTGGATGGCAGCGCGATTGGCGTGGCGAACGGTCCCGTCACCGTCCAGGTTTCCAGACCGACCTCCGACCTCTTGCCCGTGATAGGCACCTTCTTCAGAGCGACCTTCGAGGAGATGTGGTGGATCTTCGTACTGATCCTTTGCGTCACTCTGGTCGTCGTACGCTCCACCGTGAAGCGGTCGATGCGCGCCGTCGCGACGGCTTCCGAGCAGGCTGTCGCAATTGCCCCGAACGACATTCACAGGCGGCTGCCGCTGACCGGCTTGCCGCTGGAAATCGAGCCGCTGGCGCGCAAGGTCAACGACGCGCTCGACCGTCTGGAGAAGGGGTATCGCGCGGAACAGGCCTTTACGGCTTCGGCCGCGCATGAACTGCGCACGCCGCTCTCGGTGCTGCGCGCACGCATCGAAGCCATTCCGCCAAGCGAGCAGCGCGATCACGCCCTCGACAAGGTCGACGGCATGGCGCGCCTGATCGGGCAGCTCCTACAGCTCGCCCGGGTGGAAACCTGGCAGGAGAGATCGGAAGACATGACCGACATGGCGGAGATCTGCCGCGCCGTGGCGACCGATCTGTCGGCGCAGGTCGTTGCCGCCGGCGGCGACATCGAGCTGAGAGCGCCGAACTGCGACACCGGCTGGAAGGTCGATCGCGTGCTTCTGGAGGTCGTGGTGCGAAACCTGATCGAAAACGCGCTTCGGCATGGCGGTACGGCCCCCAGGATCCGCGTAACCGTCGACCGGGCCGCCCTGATCGTCGAAGACGACGGCCCGGGTATCGCGGCGGACGACGGCGATCGGGTGTTCAAGGCCTTCTGGCGACGGCAGAGTTCGGATGGCGAGGGGGCCGGAATCGGACTGGCGCTGGTCTCACGCATCGCGGAGCGCATCGGCGCTCGCGTAGAGGTCTCGCGATCGAGTCTCGGCGGCGCAAAACTGACGGTCTCGGCCACAAGCGGCGTGGGTTGAGGCGCATCGGCACAGCGCTCGCCCACCGTCTCTTGGCAAGGCCACTCTGCTCTAACCACCAGTTTGGAACGCGAGTCAGCTCTCGGATAAAAGCGAGGCGCTTCCGCCTGAGACGTGAATCCTGCTCTAGCCTGCCGCGGCGACTTTCTGGCCGGGATCGACCACACCGTAGAGACCGCGCTGACCGGGCAGAACCTGGAAACGATCGGTAATGCCGAGCACTGTCTCCGCACCGCCCAGGTAGAGGTACCCGTCGGACGGCATCTGCTTGGCAACTCTCTCCAGCACCTGCGTCTTCGTCGCCTGATCGAAGTAGATCAGCACGTTCCGCAGGAAGACGATGTCGAAGCGGCCGAGCGCCGTCGGGCTTTCCAGCAGGTTGAACATCCGATAGCTGACCATCCCGCGGAGTTCTTGAGAGATCTGCCAGCGGTCGCCAGCCTGTGTGAAGTATTTCATCAGCAGGGTGATCGGCAGGCCGCGTTGCACCTCGAACTGCGAGTAGAGCCCCTCTTTCGCCTTGTCGAGAATGGCCGTCGAGAGGTCCGTCGCCACGATCTCGACACGCCAGCCTGCCAGCTTAGCCGCCTCTTCCTTCAGGATCATGGCGAGCGTGTAAGGCTCCTGCCCGGAGGAACAGGCCGCGGACCAGATGCGCAGGGACTTCGTCGCACGACGCGCTTCCAGAAGCTGCGGCAGAACGATGTCCTTGAACTGGTCGAAAGGCCGCGTGTCGCGGAAGAAGAAGGATTCATTGGTCGTCATCGCCTCGACGACGTCGAGTTCGAGCGGCGCGCCCCGACGTGCACGGAGCTGCGCAGCCACATCGTCGACCGTGGTCAGACCGTGCTTGCGGGCCACCGGACCCAGCCGGCTTTCGAGCAGGTAGGCCTTGTCCTCACCCAGCACGAGACCGGAGCGGTCGCGCAGAAGCGATGAGAGGAAATCGAAATCGGACTTGTTCATGCGGCGCTCCTCAGCACCTTCCGGCGCAAGTAACCGGAGATTTCCTCGATCGGCAGTACAGCCGAGCAGAGCCCGCGGGTCGCCACCGCGCCCGGCATGCCCCAGACCACCGAGGTCGCTTCGTCTTGGGCCACCACCTGACCGCCGGCAGCGACCACGGCTTCGCAGCCCTTCGCACCGTCTGCACCCATGCCGGTCAGGATGACCGTCTGCAGGCGTGCGCCGTAGATCGGCGCCATGGACCGCAGCATGGGGTCGACGGCGGGACGGCAGAAGTTCTCGGGCGGATCCTGATTCAAGCGGATCAGCCGGGACGTTCCTTCGGCGACCACCGTCATATGCCAGTCGCCGGGCGCCACATAGACGGTGCCGGCCTTGATCGGCTCGCCGTCCTTGGCCTCATGGCAGTCCATACCGGATGCACGGCCCAGGTGTTCGGCAAGCAAGGTCGTGAAAGTCGCCGGCATGTGCTGCGTGATCAACACCGGCAAACGCAAGACGCCCTTCAGATCGCCCAGCAGCTTGAACAGCGCCTGCGGGCCGCCGGTCGAGCTGCCGATGGCAAGGATGTCCGGGATCTGGCTGGAGGGCTGACGCAGCGTAATGTCGGCGGAAGGCGCTGCGGCACGCTGCGTGGCCGCAGCGGGCCGGGCGCTGCGCTGACCGGCCCCGCCACCACCGCGCGCCGCACTGGCCAAGGCCTTGACCTTGTCGGTCAGTTCGCGCTTGAAGGCCTCCGCGGAGTGCAGTTCTCCACCGGAGCTGGGCTTCGTCACATAGTCGGCGGCGCCGGCGCGCAGAGCGCGCATCGACACATCGGCGTTCTTGCGCGTCAGGGTCGAGGCCATGATGACCTGCAGACCCGGTTGCAGGCGAAGCAGCTGCGGCAGAGCGGTCAAGCCGTCCATCACCGGCATCTCGATGTCGAGAACCACCACGTCGACCGGCTGCCGTGGCAGTTGGGTCAAAGCCATCTGGCCATTAGGAACAGAGGCGACCACCTCGATCGTCGGGTCCTGCTCCAGCGCTCGGGTCAAGAGTCCGCGGATTACTGCGGAGTCGTCGACCACCATTACGCGATATGGGTCTGCGCTGCTCGTCATTTCTGGTGACCCAGTTCAAAGAGAGAAAAGGAGAGGTCGCAAAAGCGTCAGAGAACGCCGGTCTGCTGAAACTTCGATTCGAGAATCTCGCTGTCGAAGGGCTTCATAATGTACTCGTTGGCGCCGGCACTCATGGCTTCCTGAATGTGCGACAGATCGTTCTCCGTCGTGCAGAAGACCACCACCGGCTGTTGCGCGTCGGCCAGGCCCCGAAGCTCACGCAGGAACTCGATGCCCGACATGACAGGCATGTTCCAGTCGAGCAGGACCGCATCCGGCATCTGCTCCAGACAGCGGTCGAGGGCCTGCTGGCCATCTGCCGCCTCGTCGACCGCGAAGTTGAGGCCTTCGAGAATGCGACGCGCGACCATGCGCACGACCTTTGAGTCATCTACGACCAGACAGGATTTCATGGACTGAAGACCCCGAATCAGAGCCCGGCAGCCTCGCCAGGGCCGAGAGAGAACGGTCAGGCCGCAACGCGACCATAGTCGAGGAGGCGCTCTACGCTGAGAACGACGAGCAGTTGCTTGTCCAGGCGGTAGATGCCATCGGAGTAGTCGCGAAAGCGCGGATCCAAGGTCGGCGGGTTACGCTCGAAGCCGTCCGGAGCCAAGGCCAACACCTCGCCGACCTGGTCGACCAGCAGGCTGTAGAGCTCGTGCTCGTGTTCGACCACGATCGCCATGCTGACCTCTTGCGATTCCTGCGGCAGGCCCAAGCGCAGGCGCACGTCGATCGCGGTGACGATCCGGCCGCGCAGGTTCAGCGAGCCGGCGATTTCCGGCGGCGCCAAAGGAACGCGCGTGGTCTTCATGGAACCGAGCACGTCCTGAACCTTGAGAACGTGGATGCCGAACAGCTGGCCGGCGATGGTGAAGGTAACGAACTCGGTCGCCGCTTCGGCCGCCTCGATATCGACCTCGGTCAGGCCGCCCGCTTCGGTGTCGTTGGTGCTCATGCGGCCCCCCTATGGTCGCTCAGGGTATCCTGCAGACTGGTGAGAAGTGCATCTCGGTCGAGTTTGGCCACGTAGTCTCTAAAGCCCACGGCCCGTCCTCGAGCAATATCGCGCGGCGAGGCATGCGACGTCAGAGCCACGATCGGCGTATCCGCCCAGCGGTTGGCGCGGATCTGTTCGGCAAGCTCGAAGCCGTTCATGCCCGGCATCTCGATGTCCGAGACGATGATGTCGAAGTCGCGACCCGCTTCGCAGAGGTTCAGCGCCTCCTGCGCACCCTCGACGCTCGTGACGTCGTAGCCGGCTGTGGTCAGCAAGGGCGCCAGCAGGTTGCGGAAGAAGGGACTGTCGTCGACCAGCAGCACGCGGTTGGCCGCACCCTCGCCGAAGGATTCGTGGGTGTCGACATCGAACCAGTCGCGGAAGGCCTGGGTCAGGAAGTATCCGGCGTCGATGATATCGGTCGCCTTGCCGCCGACCACAGCCGAGCCGACGTAGCCCAAGCGGTCGCTGGTCAGTTCCACGTTCAGGCGGCCTTCGACGATATCGACGATGTCGTCCACCACCAGTCCCATGGAGCGGCCGCGGTCGGAGAAGACCAAGACCGGCTGGCGTCCCTCCTCGGCAAGCTTGCGGTCGGCCTCCATGCTGACCAGCGGCATCAGCACGCCGCGGTACTGCACCACATGCTGACCGTTGGAGTCCTCCACCTGGGACAGGTCGATCTCTTCCAGTCGGGCGACCAGAGCCAAGGGCACCGCCTTGGGCGAATCGTCGCCGGAGCGGAACACCAGAAGCGCAACCTCGTCCTCGCGGCGCTGGAGACGCTGTTCGGCGGTGTCGCCATGGGCGTCGGTGACGTTGATCTCGCCGGTCTGGCTGGCGATTCCGTTCGGGTCCAGGATCATCACCACGGAGCCGTCGCCCAGAATGGTGTTGCCGCTGAACAGTTGAATGTCGCGCAGGATCGGCGCCACCGGTTTGACCACGATCTCCTCGGTATCGAAGACACGGTCGACGATGATGCCGAAGGTGTAGGTGCCAACTTGCGCCACAACGATGAAGTGGTCGTCCTTTTCCGCCTCGGGCTCCGGCAGGCCGAAGCCGTCAAGCCGCAAGAGTTCGCGGAGGCTGACCAGCGGCAGCAGGCGGTTGCGCAGGCGCAACACCGGCGTGTCCTTGATCCGCTCGATCTGGTTCTCGCTGCGCGACGAGGTGCGAACGAGCTCGATCACGGAGATCTGCGGAATGGCGAAGCGCTCGGAGGCGCACTCCACGATCAGCGCCGACACGATCGCCAGCGTCAGCGGGATCTTGATGGTGAACTTGGTTCCCTTGCCGGCAACCGAGGACAGTTCGATGGTGCCGCCGATGCGCTCGATGTTGGTGCGCACCACATCCATACCGACACCGCGCCCCGACACGCTGGTCACCTTCTCGGCCGTGGAGAACCCCGGCTTGAAGATGAACTGCATGATCTGCTGGTCGCTGAGCGATTCCATCTCGGCTTCGGAGGCGATGCCGTTGGAGATGGCCTTGCGTTTGATCGCCTGAGAATTGAGACCCTTACCGTCGTCGGCAATCTCGATGATGATATGGCCGCCTTCATGATAGGCATCCAACAAGACCGTTCCGGTCTCGGGCTTGCCGCTCCGGCGGCGCTCGGCCGGCGTCTCGAGGCCGTGGTCGGCGGAGTTGCGGACCATGTGGGTCAGCGGATCCTTGATCAGGTCCAGCACTTGCCGGTCCAGCTCGGTATCCGCGCCCTTCATCTTGAGGTCGATCTTCTTGCCCAGTTCGTTCGCCAGGTCGCGAATGATGCGCGGCAGCTTGGCCCAGGCATTGCCGATGGGCTGCATACGCGTCTTCATGACGCCTTCCTGCAGCTCGGAAACCACGTGATTGAGCCGCTGCAGCGGCGCTGCAAACTCGGTTTCCTTCTGGCTGCGCAGAATCTGCAGCAGCTGGTTGCGGGTCAGCACCAGCTCGGAAACCATGGTCATCAGGTTTTCCAGCAGCTCCACGTTCACGCGGATCGACTGGTTGGCAACACTTGATTCCTTCGGCGCAGCAGCTTCGCCGGTCGGCTGTGCAGCCGGCTTGGCAGCCGCGGGGGCATCGGGCTGAGCCGCAGGCGAAGCCGCCTCGGCCAGGTTGACCACATTCTCGCTCGAAACCTCCTCCGCCTCGGCAGCGACAAGCTCGCCGTGGTCGGGTTCGCCCGCTTCGGCCTCGCCGGTGTCCGGCGCGTCCGTCATCTCCTCGGTTTCGGCAGCGGCGACCACGGTCTCGGCTGCGGCAGCCTCTTCATCCGAAGAGACCTCGGCGGTCTCGGCTTCTTCCGTCGCCACGGCCTCTGCCGGAGCCTCCTCCGTCGAGTCGGCGCTCGCTGCAGGGGCCGAGCCGGCGCTGCGCCCTTCGGCACAGGCGTCCAGACGGGAGATCAACTCGCTGTCGTCACCGGCCGGTTCGCTTTCCGTCGCCTCCAGCACCGCAAGGATCTCGCGGATCCGATCGAGGCACTCCAGGATCAGCGAAACGGCCTCGGCCGTCACCTCCAGTTCGCCGTCGCGCACGCGGCCGAGGATGTTCTCGCCAGAGTGCGCCACCGACTCCAGGCGCGGCAGGCCCAGGAACCCGCAGGTTCCCTTAATGGTGTGCATGAGCCGGAAGATGTTGGACAACAGCTCCGGGTCGTTGGGGTTTTGCTCCAGCTTGACGAGCTCGACGTCGAGAACCCCCAGGCCCTCGTTCGTCTCGGTCAGGAATTCGCTAAGCAGATCATCCATCGAGGCGTTATCCGTTTTACTGGCGTTCCGAGCGTCAACCGGTCCGACCGGCGATCACTGCACTGCAGGGTGCGGCCTTAAGACCCAAACAATTTCAAACGCGCCCTAAAAAACGGTTACCTCCGGCAAATTCCGCCCAAATGCGAACAACTGTCCCTCTAACCCACCAGAACGGGTGACAGTCGACCCTCGGTAAAAAATCCGCGAACGCTTCGCATTTGCATACTTCGACCCTACTCTTGCATGATCTACGGCAATGCCGGTTCCAACGGCGGCGCTAAGACAGCCGGGACAGTGCCTCAGTGCCCCTTTTTTCTTCAGATCCGACCCGATGACCGATCTCGCCCAACCTGTCACGCCAGCCTCCCGCGGAGCCGACACCGCCGCCTCGCAGGCCTCCACAGCGATCACGCGCAGCTTCAGGCGCGGGACCGGCCGAGGCAGCTGGCTGACCAGGGCGGCCATTGCGATCGCGGCCCTGCTGGCCCTCCCCGTTCTGGGCGTGATCGCCGCGCTGTTTCAGGAGAGCGGAGGCGCCTGGCAGCACATGCTCGAGACCGTGCTGCCGGGCTTCGTTGCGAACACTCTCTATCTGACGCTGCTGGTAGGCGCAGGTGTGTTCCTGGTAGGTGTCGCGACCGCCTGGCTGGTCACCATGTGCCGCTTCCCGGGACGGCGCCTGTTCGAATGGGCGCTGATCCTGCCGCTGGCCTTTCCCGCCTACGTCATCGCCTACGCCTACACCGATTTCCTGCAGCATCCGGGCCCGGTTCAGACGCTGTTGCGGGACGTCACGGGCTGGGGGCCGCGCGACTACTGGTTCCCGCAAATCCGCTCGATCGAGGGCGCCGGGCTGATGTTTACCCTGGTGCTCTACCCCTACGTCTATCTCTTGGCCCGCACGGCCTTTCTCAACCAGTCCGTCTGCGCGCTGGAGGTCAGCCGCACGTTGGGGCGCAGCGCCTGGTCTTCCTTCCGCCATGTGGCGATGCCGCTCGCCCGGCCCGCCATCGTCACCGGCACGGCATTGGCACTGATGGAAACCCTGGCCGATTTCGGCACGGTCGCGCATTTCGGCGTGCCGACCTTCACAACCGGAATCTACCGGGCCTGGTTTTCCATGGGCGACCGAATCGCCGCGGCGCAACTGGCCGCCAGCCTGCTGAGCTTCGTGCTGCTGCTGCTGTTCCTGGAACGCTGGCAGCGGGGCCGCGCCCGCTACTTCCAGACCGGCCGAAAGTACCAGGAGCTGCCCGGCTACCGCCTGCGCGGTTGGCGCGCGGCCGCGGCCCTGATCGCCTGCGGGTTGCCGCTCGGCCTCGGCTTCGTCCTGCCGCTGGCGATCCTGGCCGAAATGCACGTCACCGGCGGCCACGATCTCTTCGGGCCGCGTTACCTGACGCTGTTCTTCAACTCCTTCACCCTGGCCGGAATTGCGGCCGGGCTGGCCGTCGCCTTGGCGCTGATCATGGCCTACGCCGCCCGGCTCAACCCCAGCCCGCTGACGCACAGCGCCAACCGCTTGGCCAGCATCGGCTATGCCGTGCCCGGCTCGATCATCGCCGTGGGCGTACTGATCCCGCTGGCCGCCTTCGACAACGCGCTGGATGGCTGGATGCGGGCCACCTTCGGGATCTCGACCGGCCTGTTGCTGACCGGCAGTATCGCCGGCCTGATCTTCGCCTATCTGGTCCGCTTCATGGCCGTGGCCTTGAACACCGTCGACTCTAGCCTGACCAAAGTCACGCCCTCCATGGACGATGCCGCCCGAACCCTTGGCGCCGGCAGCATCGGCACGCTCCGCCGCGTTCACGTACCGCTGCTGCGCGGCGGGCTGCTGACGGCGGGACTGATCGTCTTCGTCGACGTGATGAAGGAATTGCCCGCCACGCTGATCATGCGGCCCTTCAACTATGACACGCTGGCTGTTCAAGCTTATCGCCTGGCCAGTGATGAACGGCTGGAAGGGGCGGCGGTGCCG
>JANQPZ010000132.1 GCA_028285215.1 Rhodovibrionaceae bacterium
ACGGTCCGCGCCCCTACGGCATCAAGATCGACGCCGTAGGAATCGCTGTGATTCTGGGTTTCGCCGCGATCCGACGTGGCGTTCGAGAAGATGAAGCTCACGGGTTCCACAGGCGGCGCGGTGACGTCGAGAGTGAAGCTTTCGACCCGGGTCAGACCGCCGTCGTCGGCCACCTCGACGAAAATCGTCGGATCGGCATCGGGATCCAGGGCCGTACCGTCCTTCAAGACAAGCTTGTCGCCGACGATCTCGAACTGGGGATGACCGCCGCTTTCCACTTCCTGACCGTAGGAGAAACTGTGTCCGCCGGCCGCCTTTACGCCGACCTGGCGACCGTCGTGCAGCAGCTTGTGGGTCGCGGCACCTTGCGTCGCGTCGCTGGCGACGAAGGTATCGCTGTTGGCCGGCAGCGTGAGCGTCAGCGGAGCTCCACCGCCCGTCGACTGCAGGGTCACCTCTTGAGGCGTGTCCAGGGGATTGCGCAAGCGCCAGACGCTATGGGTCTGCTCGCCCGTATCGTCCGTCAGCCGGCCCATCGAGGTCAGGTGCGGCTTGCTGCCGCCGCCGCCGTAACCGACCGAGATCGGCGTTCCGGGATCGGACTGTAAGGCCTCGTCCAGCCGCGCGACCCGCGAGAGCGGTTCGCCGCCGGCATCCACCAGACGGTAGGTGAAGCGGTCGCTGTCCACATCGCTGGCCGAGAAACTGCCGATGACGTCGCCCGCGACGGCATCGCTGCGCAGACTGCTGTTGTCCAACGCCAGGTCATGCGGTGCCTCGTTGACGTTTCCGACCGTGATCTCGAAGGTCTCGGTGTGGCTCAGGCCGTCGCTCTCCGTACCTGTCACCGTCACGTTGTCCAGGCGATAGACCTCGTCGTTGCCGGTGGCCCGCGCCTCTACCAGGATCTTCAAGGTGGAGCCTTCCGGGATATCGGCAAAGCTGAAGTTCGGTCCGCCCTCGATCCGCCCGGTCTCGGCCAGCAGTTCGTGCCGCACGCCATCGACTTCGACGTAGACTCTCACGTCGTCCTGAAAGCGACCGCCTGAGTCCAGGGTTCCGCGGCCGCTAAGATCAAAGGCCACGGTCAGATCGCCGTTGCCGGAGATATCGATCGCCTCGCTCTCCCAGGAGACGAAGCCGTCGTCCGCGCCCGGACCGGTCGACCTGGAGAATTCGTAGGCTCCGTTCTGCACCCCGTGACGCGCGGTCTCCGCGGCACCGCTGTCGTCGACCGACCAGGCGGTGTCCCCCCTGTCGCTGCGGGCGCCCGCCTCCAAGTCGGCGAAGTCTTCGCTCCACAGCGTCTGCCGAGGTCCCAGCGGACGGTCGATGGCAGTGACCTCCACCGTCACCGTCTCGCTCGCTTCGCGGTCGAGCGCGACGTCATCCTTCAACTTCAGCTCGCCGTCCACCACCTCGAAACGGTCGTCCGAAACGATGTAACGGTGACTGTCCCCCGCGTCGGGATCGCGCGTCGTCAAGCTTCCAACCACGGCACCGGCGTCGTTCTCCATCACCGTGGCGTTGTCGAGGGTTATGGCGGTCGGGGCGTCGTTGACCGCCTCGACGGTCACATCGACCGTACGCACCTCGCTCTCTCGTGCGGCGAAATCCTGGTCGCCCTGATCGTTGAGCTGGAGACGCAGCTGATCGCTACCGTGCCAATCGGCGTCCGGCTGGTAGAGCAAGCGTGCGCCAGCCTTCCCTTTCAGAAAACCGTTCAGCGCTTTGACATCGCCTTCCAAGATGAGGCTGTCGGTGCCGTCGCCGGAGACCAGCGTGACGCCCCTGCCAAGATCCTCGACATGGAGTGTGCCGTGGTCCGCCTCGATGGTCAGACGCGTCGGGGTGCCGCCGTCGTTGGTATCGTCGTCCAGATTGCGTGGATTGAGTGCGCGCAGGTTGCTGTTGGCCAGGCGTACGTCGTCCTGGACGACGAAGGCCGTATCTTCCTGAGTCTCCGCAACCGCCTGCCAGTTCAAGCGCTTCCACTGCGGCGTATCGTTCTGGCCGCTCACCTCGACGGACACCTCGAAGGTCGCGGAGCTGGCCGCGGCCGCATCCTCGAAGCCGTCATCGCTCACGGTCATCTGGAAGACCCGGGTTTCGCTTTCGCTTGGCGTCTTCTCGTCCACCCAGAACCGGAGCTTCTGAACGATGGACTGCAGCTCCTCGGAGGTGAATGCCTGGCCTTCGGCGGCCTCGATCTCCAGTGCAGTGCTGCGGTTGCCCGTGATGGTCGCCGCATCCAGCTTGTCCCGCAGGTCGCCGCGGTGATCCTGGAGGCGCAGGCGGAGTACATCGCCGTCGATGGCACCGCCGCTCTCACTGCCGACGACCTTCACCGCAAAGTGCGAATAGCTGTCGGTTCCGTCGGCGTCGCTTGCCTCGAACGCGTTGCCCCGGAAGATCTGAGTGCCGAAGGATCCGCCCTGCCCGTCCTTCTCGACATGACTGTCGTTCAGCGTTCCAGCGAGCGTGGGCGCGGTATTGGTCGGGCCCGTATCGACAGGAGGCCCCAGGTCGATCGGGTCCCCACCCTGATCCCCGCCCCCTCCGTCGCCATCGGCGTCATTGCCATCGGCGCCGTCACCACCAGCACCAGCACCACCAGCACCATTACCACCGGACTCGTCGACGCCTTCACCACCGGTCCCGCCATCGTCCTGCGCCTCGGTCGTGCCCGCTCCGTCGGCGAAGAAGGCCGTGTCGAACGCAGCAGCCGGGTCCGAAACGCCGTCCGCGAAGCGGGCCGGGGCCGCAAAGCCCGCGGATGGGATGCCGGGCGCGGCCGCACCGTCGAAGCTCGGCGCGGTGGACCGCGGCAGCTCGCCCGACTGAGGCGAGCCCGAGGAAAACACGGTTGTCTGGGTCTGAAAGGCCGGACCGTCCGAACCTGGGTTGGAAAGCTCGCCAGGATCCGGCTGACCGTCGACCGGTAGATCCGCCGGTTCAGCCGGAGCGGAGCTGGATTGAGACTCCGCTTCGACGACGTCGCTGGCGTCTTCGGGCGCGCGCTCGCGGTTCTCGTCCTCCGTACCAACGGCAGCCTGGTCGGGTTCGTCGTCCGCTTCGGGCTCGGGCGCTTCGGACCCGAGATGAGTATTGAGATTGGTCGCTTCACCCTCGGAGACGGTGTCCGGCTGGCTTGCATCGTCCGCGGCGCGGTCCGGCAAAGACGCGCCAAGCCCGGTTTCCCGTCCCAGGGCGAAGTCCTGCTCCGCAGCCTGGTCGTTCTGTCCCGCAGCCTTGTCGCTTTGTTCGTCTGCCACAGCGAAATTCCTCTATCTGCAACATCCGCCGCAGCAGCTCGGCAGTGATAAGCGAGCATGCGATGGCATTCATATCAATTTGACGACAAACTCCCTAACAAGACCCTGCGGAAGATCGTTAAGACCCCCGTTCCACCTAATCGATTTGTGCTTTTGCCCGATGCTATTTTAAGGAGAGAAGGGCAGTTTTCTGCCATTTCGAACACTGCGCGCCGCTCGGAAAACAAGCCTGTCGGACAGCGTAGAATTAAGCCTTTGGCAAGCACACCGGTGAAATACATGCCGCCATGCGCGGCGCGGCAAACACCCTCACGTATGCAAACGACTCTTCGGCGATAGAGCGTTTCGGTGCGACCGAAGTCGGCCCACCGCGTCTGTCCGTCAGCCTGGTTTCGGCGACCCTCGCCCTGAATCTCCTGGGACTGGCCGTCCCTCTGGTCATCCTGCAGATCTACGACCGGATTCTGCCGAACCAGTCCTATGCGACACTCTCCGCGCTCCTAATGGGCCTGGCCGTGGTCCTGCTGCTGGACGCGATTCTGCGATTGGCGCGCGGCAGTCTTTCGAATTGGACGGCGACCCGATGGGAACATCGCACCAGCTGCGCAGCGGTGACGCGTCTGCTGGAGGCCGAGCTGCGCAGCGTCGATGCCGACACCACCGGCCGCCACCTCGATCGCCTGACGGCCATCGAGCAACTGCGCGACTACTACGGCGGTCAAGGACGCCTGGTGCTGATCGACCTGCCGTTCGTCCTGTTGTACCTCGGCCTGATCTGGGCGATTGCCGGCCCGCTGGTCGCCCTGCCGGTCGGTATCCTGATGCTGCTGGGGGCCGCAGTCCTGATCGCGGGCAAGCGGCTCAAACAGGCACTGGCCCTGCGCAACGACCTGGACGACCGTCGCTACAGTTTCATCCTCGAAACGCTGGGACACATCGGAACCGTCAAGGCGCTCGCCTGCGAGCCCTTCATGCTGCGCCGCTACGAACGGCTGCAGCAAGCCGGCGCGGAGGCTACCCATGACACCATTGCCCGATCCAACGCCGCCCAGACGCTGGGAACTCTCTTCACCGGCGTGATGCTGGTCGCCGTCGTCTCGGCAGGTGCCTTGATGGTAATCGATGGCCAGCTCACCCTTGGCGGAGTCGCGGCTTCCACGCTCTTGGCCGGACGAGCGGCGCAACCGGTGCTGCGTGCTCTCGGTCTCTGGACACATTTGCAGAGCCTGAGCCTGGCCAAGGAGAAGCTCGACGAACTGATGGAGCTGCCGCAAAGCCCGGTTCGGCTGACCGCTGCGGACGGGGGAGAAGAGCAAAGGCTTTCCGGCGCAATCAAGATCCGGGATCTGGTTTTCCACGACAATAACGGGCGATGCCTGTTCGAGAGACTCGATCTGGACGTGGCACCGGGCGAGATGATCTCGATTGCCGGCGAGTCGGGCTCCGGCAAGTCCACTCTGTTGGCCTTGATCGCCGGCGATCTCCCGGCCGATGCGGGCGAAATCAGCTTCGACGGACGGAGCGTTCGCACGCACGGCCGGAGCGTTCGCCGACAGATCGCGCTGGTCGGCCAGAATCCGGTTCTCTTCAGCGGCACCCTTCTGGAGAATCTGACGCTGTTCGAAGAGTCCGACGCGGTCGATCGTGCTCTGACCGCTGCGCGCGCACTTGGCCTCGACGAAGATGTGCACCGGCTGCCGGGTGGCTGGGACACGCGCGTTGCCGAAGGAATCGTCGACACCCTTCCGGCCAGCCTCCGCCAGAAAGTCGCGATCGTCCGAACTCTTGCGCGCGAGCCCCGCATTCTCCTGCTCGACGAAAGCAACACCGCATTGGACTCCGGAGCCGACGCCCGGCTGCGCGGCGCGCTGAGCGCGATGGCCGGCGAGACCACCATCATCATGATGACCCTACGCCCATCGTTCCAACGCCTGGCCGACCGGCATTTGATGCTGAGTGCAGGCAAACTGCGGTCGCTGGAGGATGCCCCTACGCAGGGGTTCGCACAGCTTCCATGACCCTGGCACGACTGACTCCCGCCGCTCCCCAGCCTCCGCCCGAAGCCTCACGGGTCTTCAGTGCGCAGGCCAGCATGCTCGAGGCCTTTGCGCCCGTGTCGACCGCAGCGGCCTGCCTGACTCCCTTGCTGGAGGCGCTCGGCTGGCGCGGCACCAACCGACACCTGGCGGAAGCGCTGCCGCATTCCGCCGAGACGCTGGACATCGGCGACTTGCGGACGGTGCTGGCCAATCTCGGCTATGCCACGCAGGCGGAACCCTACCGCGCAAGCCGGCTCGACCCGCGCCTGTTGCCGGCACTGCTGATTTCCGACGGCGGGCGTCCGCTCGTCCTGCTGGAACGCCGCGCGGACCTGCTCCGCGCCTTCGATGGAACGACAGGCCGCGTCGAGGATCTCCGGGTCGACGAGGTGCAGGGTCAGCTCCATCGGGTCGAGAAAACGCAGGCGACCGAGCGCGAGGCAACCGCGGGGAGTTGGCTGCGGCGCGTTGCCGTGCGGTTTCGCAGTCTGATCGCCCTGCTGTTCGCCCTAAGCCTGGTTACCAACCTGCTGGCGCTGGCAGTCCCGATCTTCATCATGGTGGTCTACGACAAGGTCATCACGGCCGGCGCCCCGGAAACCCTCTACTGGCTGCTGTGCGGCATCGCCTTGGCGCTGGCGCTCGACACGGGCCTGCGCCTGCTGCGGGGGCGGATTCTCGCCTACCTCGGCGGCCGTATCGACCTCCTGTTCGGCACGGCCGCGTTCGACAAGGTGCTGTCGCTGCCCCTCGGCATGACCGAGCGCGCTCCAATCGGCGCGCAGATGATGCGCCTGCGGCAGTTCGAGTCCGTCCGGGAGTTCTTCACCGGACCGCTTGCGGGCGTGGCGCTCGACCTGCCCTTCGTCGTGATGTTCGTCGCCGCACTCGCGATCCTGTCCGGTTGGCTGGCCGTTGTGCCGCTGGCCCTGCTGCTGGTCTTCGGCCTGCTTGCCGCCCTGCTCTCGCCCATCCTGCGCACGCAGGTGGCGAGCGCCGGCGAAGCGCGATCGCGTCGGCAGTCGTTCCTGATCGAGCTGCTGCACCGCCTGCCGGCGATCAAGCAGAACGCCGCCGAACCGATCTGGATGGCGCGCTTCCGCTCGCTATCGGCGGAGGCGGCGCAGACGCATCGCCGGATCCAGGCGACCGGCAGCCTGGCGCAGACCGCGGCCCAGAGCCTGATGCTGACGGCCGGTATCTTCACCCTGGGCTGGGGTACGCTGATGGCCATGCAGGGCACGCTGAGCGTCGGCGGCCTGATCGCGGTCATGGTTCTGTCCTGGCGAGTCCTGGCCCCCCTTCAGGTCGCCTTTCTGAGCTTCACGCGGCTGGAACAGCAGCGCGTGGGTCTCGGCCAGCTGGGCCGCCTGATGCAGCTGCGCCGCGAGCGCGAAGACCACAACCTGCCAAGCGTTCAGCGGGTCTTCGCAGGCGAAGTCGGCCTGCATCGCGTCAGCTTCCGTTACGCACCGACCGCCGAGCCGGCGCTGCTGGGCGCCAGCCTGCAGATCCGGCCGGGCGAGATCGTCGCCATCGCGGGACCCAGCGGCGCCGGCAAATCGACTCTCCTGCGGCTGATCGCCGGACTGCATCAAGCGCAGGCCGGCGCCATCACCCTGGATGGGCTCGACATTCGCCAACTCGATCCGGCCGAGCTGCGCACGTCCATAGGCTTCGTGCTACAGGATTGCGAACTGTTCCACGGCACGGTCGCGCAGAATCTTCGGCTGGCGGATCCGACCGCCAGCGATGCCGATTTGAGCCGCGCCGCCCTGGAGTCCGGGTTGCTGGATCACGTGCTGGCCTTGCCGGACGGCTTTCACACCCGCCTGACGGACCCGTTGCTGCTGGGCTTGCCCGACGGTTTCAAGCAACAGCTCTCTCTCGCCCGCGCCTACATACGGCGTCCGCCGGTGCTGTTGATGGACGAGCCGGCCGCGCGCCTGGACGACCGAGGCGACGCACAGTTGCTGCGAAAGCTGCAGGACCTGCGGGGCAAATCGACGGTGGTCATGGTCACGCACCGCCCAAGCCATATGCGGGCTGCCGACCGTCTGGTTCTGCTGCAGGACGGTCGAGTCGCGGACGACGGTCCGCCGGACGAGGTGCTCGGGCGCCTGAAGGAAGCAGGATGAGTCGATGACGGACAGCTCCCCAAAAGCCACACAACCGGACGACAATCGCGAGACGGCAGCCGAACGAAGCCGCCTGTCTCAGGCGCTGGCGTTGCCGCTCAGCCTCGAGGAGGGCCGGCCACCGCGCTTGGCAAGCTACGTCAGCGTCCTGGGGCTGGTGGCCGTTCTCGGGTTCCTGGGATGGTCGGCCGTCGCCGAGGTGACGGAGCGCGCCGTGGTCAACGGTCAGGTCATGCCGGCCGGTCGCGTGCAGGCGGTACAGCACCTGGAGGGCGGCATCGTCTCCGAGATTCTGGTCGGCGAGGGCCAATTGGTCGCCGCGGGTCAGCCGCTGCTGCGGCTCTCGCCCACCAGTCCCGTGGCCGACCGCGAGCAGCTGCGCGCCCGTGAGGTGGCCTTGGCCCTGCGCGCCGAACGCCTGCGCGCCTTCGCCGAGGGGCGCGAACCGGATCTCGCCTCCGGATTGGAGTACCCGGATCTGGTCGCCGACCAGCACAGCATCTACCGCAC
>JANQPZ010000180.1 GCA_028285215.1 Rhodovibrionaceae bacterium
CGCTCCGCCGGTCGCCCGCTATCACCCGCGGCCTCGTTTACCGCGAGAGATCGCGGGCCTGACCGCAGGCTCGACCCAGGCGACAGCAACGGGCGACCCGCCCTACAACGTGCCGATCGACGGCCACGTCTGCGGCTTGGGTTCTGTCAAGCACCCCGAGTTCGCCATGGCCTCGCACGAGACAGCTGTATCGGGGCAAGCGTCGTCATTGCTTGCTGGGACCTGATCCGGATCACAGACGCGCTCGGCGTGCCCTCGGCGCAGCTGCTCGAGGAGCTGCCGAAGGGCGGCGGCCGGCACTTAGATCTTGGCCGCCGGTCGACCTCGACGCTTTGCATCGCCTCTGCAGCCCTTTTCTCCTCGGCTTGCCGCTGCCGGAAGGCCTGCATGGCCTGGCGTGATACGCCAGGAGGGAGCCATGGACGAGGAAAACCGCGTGCTGCTGCGCCGGATCTTTGTGTTGGCGACCGAGGCCCTGGAGATAGCGCAAGAAGAGGCCATCGAAGGGCAGTCGCCCTGGCTGGAGGCGGCCGGCTACGCCGCCTGCGCCGAGGGACTGGCCGCGGCGGCCGAGGACCTGGCGCGGGTGGTTGCTGTGATCCGCATCGCGGCCGAAGTTCGGCGCCCGCCGCAGTCACCAACGCCCTGACCTTGGGCGCTGTCGAAAGGACTGGACTTCCGTCACACAGCAAGCGTTCCTGCTCCCCAGCGCAGCCGAGGCTGCCTCGGGCTCGATCCGCAGACCTCCAGGGATCGAGCGCCCCGCCAGAGTGACCAGCGGGGCTCTAGGCGGTGGGAGGGCCGGGAGGTCCCGGTGCCCGAGACCGACGGAGGCAAGTGTGCCGAAGCTCACCGATACCCAGTTGATCGTCCTGTCCAAGGCCGCCGAGCGGGCGGGCTGCGCTCTGCCGCTGCCGGCTTCGCTCCAGCGCAGCAAGGGCGCGGCCAGCCGCGTCGTGAAGAGCCTGCAGAAGCAGGGTCTGCTGCAGGAGCGGCCGGCCACACTGAAAGAGGAGACCTGGCGCGAAGACAACAAGGACCAGCGCCTGACCCTGGTCATCACGCCGGAGGGCCTGCAGGCCATCGGAGTCGATCCGGAGGAAAACAACCACGCCAACGCTGACGCTGCCGACTCGACAGCAGCCAGCCCCGCGGCGAGCGTCCGACCCGGTACCAAGCAGGCGCTGCTGATCGCGCTGCTGCAGCGGAAGGAGGGCGCCAGCCTCGGCGAAATCGGCGAGGCCACGGGCTGGCAGCCGCATTCGGTGCGCGGTGCCATCAGCGGCGCGCTCAAGAAGAAGCTCGGCCTCAGCATCGCCTCGGAGAAGGTCGAGGGCCGCGGCCGGGTCTACCGCATCCACGCCGGCGCCTGAGGGTGATGAGGATGTCGGAGATCCGCAGCGACGCGGAGGGGGCTGACGCGAACCGCTGCGTCAGCCCCTACCTCCTGCGCCCGCGCCGCAGCTACGCCGAGGCGCTGCGCGACCGCCAGCGCCAAAGACGCGACACCTTGGCCGAGGCAGCGAGCGCTCCATCACCAGCAATTCGAGACAGCGGTCAGGTCCCGGCTGCACCTCGAGGAGACGGGTGATGCCGAGAGCCAAAGGCATGGCGAGCGGTGAGGCCCGATCGATGCTGGCTGACCCCCGCCACGAACCCTTCGACGTCACCGCGCTGGTCCGCGGCGCCAGCCGCGACGAACTGAGCGTGCTCTGGCAGCGCCACACGCGCCATCCGCCGCCGGCCGGTCTCAGCCGGCGCCTGCTGGAGTTCGCCGCCGCCTGGCAGCTGCAGGCGGAGCGTTATGGCGGTCTCTCGTCTGCGACCCAACGGCAACTCAAGCGCGCCATCGCCGAACTGGCCGGCGCCTCGGGCCAAGCTTCGGCACGAGCTGCATCGCGCCGCAGGTCCGCCCGGCCGCGGCCGGCGCCCGGCACGCGCCTGATTCGGGAATGGGGTGGGCGCACTCATGTGGTCGACGTGACCGAGACGGGAGTCACCTACAACGGTCAGCCGTACCGTTCGCTCTCGGAGGTCGCCCGGGCCATCACCGGGGCGCGCTGGTCCGGGCCGCGGTTCTTTGGGCTCGACAGGACGGCCCAGGGCTAGCGGGAGGCCTCGCCGATGCGCTGCGCCATCTACACCCGCAAGTCGACCGAGGAAGGCCTGGAGCAGAACTTCAACTCCCTGCAGGCCCAGCGCGAGGCCTGCGAGGCCTTCATCGAGAGCCAGCGTCAGGAGGGCTGGTGCTTGCTGCCCGAGGCCTACGACGACGGCGGCTTCTCCGGCGGGACGTTGGAACGGCCCGGCCTGCAGCGCTTGCTGGAGGCGGTGCGCGCCCGGCGCCTGGAGGCCGTGGTGGTCTACAAGGTCGACCGCCTCAGCCGCTCGCTCACCGACTTCGCCAAGCTGGTCGAGCTCTTCGAGACAGCGGAGGTCTCCTTCATCTCGGTCACCCAGCAGTTCAACACCACCACCTCCATGGGCCGGCTGACCCTCAACGTCTTGTTGTCCTTTGCGCAGTTCGAGCGTGAGGTCACCGCGGAGCGGATCCGCGACAAGATCGCCGCCTCCAAACGCAAGGGCCTCTGGACCGGCGGCCCGGCGCCGCTCGGCTATGACATCGCCGACAAGCGCCTGCTGGTGAACCCGGAGGAAGCGGAGAGCGTCCGGGAGCTCTTCCGGCTCTATCTGGAGCTCGGCTCCGTACGGCGGCTGCAGGAAGCGGCCGTTGCTCAGGGTCTCGCCACCAAGCGGCGACAGCGCAAGGACGGTAGCGTCACGGGCGCTCGGGCTTTCACCCGCGGCAACCTCTACCAGCTGCTCGCCAACCCGCTCTACGTCGGCGAGGTACGGCACAAGGGGCAGAGCTACCCCGGCCAGCACCAGGCGATCCTGGAGCGTGCGACCTGGGAGGCGGTGCAGGCGCAGCTTCAGCGCAACGCCAGCAACCGCCGCTCAGGCCGCAACGCCGCCGTGCCCAGTCTGCTCACCGGGCTGGTCTACGACGAGACCGGCGATCGGCTGCGCCCGACCCATGCCAACAAGCAGGGGCGCCGCTACCGCTACTACGTCTCGGGCCGGTTGATCCACGCCGAGAGCCGCAGCACCGGTGGCTGGCGCCTTCCGACCAAGGCGCTGGAGAGGAGCGTCATCGAGGTGTTGGTCGGCTGGCTGACGGATCCGGCGCGCCTGACGTCGGACCTGTCTCTGGACAGGACTGCCCCGCAGGAGATCGAAGTGCTGCTGGCCACAGCGAGAGAGCTGGCAGATCACCTCAGGAGCGGCACGCAAACAGAGCAACGCGCCGGCCTGGGATCGCTGGTGCAGCGCATCGACCTCTCCTCGGACTTGCTTCGGCTCAGCCTCAAGCGCGAGGCCTTCATGGGATCGGACGTTCGGCCGGCGAGAGACAGCGAAGCCAGTGCGCAGAACCTGATCGAAGTCACTGCTCCGCTGAACCTGCGAAGGCGCGGCGTCGAGGCGAAGATCGTCCTCACCTCAAACGCAAAGGCACCGCAAGAGCCAGACCCCCACATGGTCCGTCTCATCGCCCGCGCGCATCACTGGCTGGAGCAGCTGGCCAGCGGCACGGTTCCCTCCGTCCGTGCCCTTGCGGAGCGCGAAGGCATCGACCGCAGCGACGCCAGCCGCATCCTCGCGCTCGCCTTCCTCGCGCCGGACATCACCGAGGCGATCCTCGCCGGCGCTCAGCCACCAGAGCTCACCGCGCGGAGGCTCCATCGGTTCTCGCCTCCACCGCTCTACTGGCCAGCTCAGCGACGCAAGCTCGGTCTCATCGGTCCGGCAGAGTAGGACAAGTCTCGTCATGTCCTCTCGGTGCGAGCTGTCGATCGTAAGTGATGGGGGAACGGTCGAGATGTGGAGCGAGGCGACAGTTTGAACACCGAGCAAAAATGTCGGTTTCTGACCCAGAGCGACGATTGTTGACTTGGTGGTCGTCCGTCAAAATCTTTGGAGAACTGCAGCAGGAAAATTCTACATGACACCATCAGTAAGTCTTCCGGTCGTAGACACTTTCACACCCGCTTACAAAGTGTGGGAAACTAGGCCTGCGACGCTGGAAGAAATGATTGCCAATGGAAGTCCGGATGATGTCAAGGTTAATTTGAAAGAGACAATCTCCGACGCGCGCGCTGCCGCTGAATACATGGCTAGAGTTGGTTCGGACAACAAACTGAGCAATTACATTGAGGCTGCTCTCAACAAGAGTGCCGCATATAAAGAATGGCAGAAGGCAATGCCTTCATCGACGCCAAACGAAATCTCGCGTTACCAGAAAAACTATCAAAAGAGCAAATCATTTAAAGTTTCCAATGAAATCGAACAAAAAGGCGCGTTTCTCAGTACTGGACAGTTCTTGTTTCACGGTGGGCTGTGGTCGCAAGTCAGCAGTTTCGTCACTGAGCGCCCACTTTCTACGTCTCTGTGCCCCCAAGTAGCCTTGAGGAATGCAGAGCTGCAAGGTAAGGCGTACGACGCAGGTCGACTCGACCTATTTGTGCTGTATATAACTACCCCAAATACTAAGGCCTTCGTATTCAAGCATAAAGGCACATCACTTGGACATGAGAGCGAGGTTCTGCTGGCTTCAGGCGTTTCTCTGACATTGAAAACGCAAACTCTAATTCGTCGAGACTATCCGGTTGCGATATATCTTAAGCCCAGTAAAGAGATTTCCATTTTTGTCTTAGAGGTGGAGGTTTCTTGAGCGATAGACAGCTCCGCCCGCATCAGCAATTCCGCATTGCTGACCGCGACGGCTGCTGCTGCCTAAAGACGGAATCAGTATCGATGAATCCGTCTGTTTTTAGGCCTGAAACGATAACGAGAAAAGCTGACTTGTGATTTAGCGTCGCATTTCCGACTGTGTCGTTGTGCTTACGGTTAAGCTTGCCACCCAAACTTGTGGGAGGTTGGCCGCCGGATTGTGGGTCGCAAGAAGAGGACTGCCTATGAATGTCGACTCGATGAAACTCATTTGGGCGCGGGTGCAGAATTTCCGATCAGCTGAAGACACCGGCAAATTCAGCCTAGAGCATCTCACCTGCCTCGTCGGCAAGAACGAAGCGGGGAAGACAGCCGTGCTGCAAGCGCTGGCTGGCATAAACCCGCACCCTGCCACGCCGTTCAAGTATGATCTTGAGCGCGACTATCCCAAGCGCTTCCTCGCAAGATACAAGGAAATTCATGAAGGCAACGAGGCAACCGTTACTACTACGAAGTGGCAGCTTCCCGATTCCATCATAAAGGCCATCACTGCCGAGTTTGGCAGCGACGCCGTTACGGGTAATACCGTCACAATCAAGTGTTGTTTCAACATCACCTCGCCACACTGGCAATTGCCGATCGACGAGCAAAAAGCCATCAATTATCTCATTTCGACGTCCAAGTTTTCGGCGCCGGAGAAGGCACAGGTCGGCACCCCGATCACATCGAAAGAACTCGCAGAAAAGCTTAGAGAGCTGGAGTCAAACGCAAAGCATAAGTCGCTCCTCAGTATCATTTCGAGTTACCCTAACAGCTCTGTTCTGAGTAGAGTGCGTGAGATATGTGAACCGACTCTCCCAAAATTTATGTATTTTTCGAATTACGATCGTATGGGTGCAGCCGTGCACCTGCCGACACTAAATACGCGTGTCAATGACAGCAGTCTCTTTTCAGACTATAATCTTCGCGGCGATCGGCTCTTTTGGGAATTCCTCGAGTTCTCCGGCGTCCCTCTCGCTGACATACTCGGCGCCTCGACCTTCGAGAGTTTCAATGCCCGCCTCCAGGCGGCGTCGAACATTCTCACCGAAGAAATTTTGGAGTATTGGACGCAGAATCAAGACATTGAGATCCGCGTGAATGTGGCCGAAGGCAAGCCGGATGATCCCCCGCCTCTAAACTCCGGTCCAGTCGGCCGAGCGCGCATCTACAACATGCTCCACAAGGCGGACACTTCGTTTTCCGAGCGCAGTGCCGGCTTCACGTGGTTCTTTTCCTTTCTGATCAAATTCGATCGAGTAAAGAAGGAAACTGAGGGGCCGGTCTTCCTCCTTCTTGATGAACCCGGCCTCAGTCTCCACGGGCTTGCTCAAGAGGATTTGCTGCGGTTCTTTAAAGAAAAACTCCTGCCGCATCATCAGATTATCTACTCAACGCACTCGCCGTTCATGGTGCCGGCCGACGACATCATGGCGTCGCGGATCGTCGAGGACCTAGTGTCGGTAGACGACAGAGGGCGGCGTACTCCCGTTGGCACCAAAGTGCGGGAAGACGTTCTCAATGCAAGCCGCGATGCCACATTCCCACTCCAGGGAGCCCTCGGCTACAGCCTCACCCAAACCCTCTTCGTCGGAAAACACACGCTTTTAGTCGAAGGACCGAGTGATATTCTCTATCTTAAGGCGATTTCGGCAGAGCTCGAACGCCGCAAACGGACGGCACTCGATCCCCGTTGGGTCATTTGCCCTTCCGGCGGAATCGACAAGATTCAATCTTTCGTTTCGCTTTTTGGCGGAAACCAACTCGACGTGGTCGCCCTCACGGATTTCGCCAAGAAGGACCAGCAGAAGCTTGAGAAGCTGCGCAAGAGCGGCATGCTGCGCGATGGGGCTCTTCTCAGCATCGCCGACTTCGTCTCCCAGGAGGAAGCGGACTTAGAGGACCTCTTTGAACCGTCCTTCTTCTGCCAGATCGTCAATTTAGCTTATGGGCTGGCCGGCGAGTCGGTACTGGATGAGCGGAAGCTCGCCGATGCCGACAGCAACACTCAGCGTCTGGTGAAGAGGGCTGAGGCCTACTTTAGGATGTTGCCGAAAGACACTCCTATGTTCGACCATTTTACGCCGGCATCGTGGCTACTCTCCAAGCCCGCTCTCCTTAGCACGAGTGATGACGCCGTGCTGAAGACGCTCGATCGTGCAGAGGAGCTCTTTAAATCCCTAAACGCGTCGATGAAGGTTGATTAGCGCTACTTCCAGACGAAATCAGCGTATCAGACGTCACGCCAATGCTATCTCCGTGCACGCCGCATCTAGGAGGAACAACTCCGAAGGTTGCCAGCAGGGCGAATGTCCGTTCCTGGCACAATCCGGACGCGGGGCCGCCGCCCGACCGTGTCCGCTTCGACCCATAGCGGAGATCCGCGCCAGGACCTCGGATCGCAGAAGCAGTCGCTTAAATGTGACCTTCACCGGCGAGACACGCAGCGGCTTGTCCAGTGCAAGCGCGTAGTACTAAGGTCGAAATACTAGCAAAAGTCGTACAAATGGGTGTGTAGGAGTACATTGGCGCGGTCGCCGGGTCAGTGCCGCCGCGCCGGCGCCAGAATCGCTTACGCGACGTCGGGCCGGCCTCCCGATAATTGAGCTAGATCGCGACCAGCTCGGCCAGCTTGGCCGCGACATCTGCCATTGGCTCTTCTGCAGTGCTCAGGCCGCTTCGCGAGCCGAGCAGGGGACTTACTTCGCGGAGAGCCTCATACGTCGTGTCGTGCACGATGGGAACGAGCAGCTCACGCGCTAGGAGTGCTGAAAGCTCTTTGTCGGCGATGCCTTCTGCTGGGAGGCGGCGCAGCAGCGCAGGAGTCATCAGTACGATCCCGACTCGCGACTTCGCCAAACCCTTGTCGATAGCGCGGAGCAACGGCGTGCCGAGGCCAATGTCCTTCTCGCTGAACCAGACCGAGACACCAAGCGACTCGAGCAGATCGTGCAGCTCCTTAGCGGCCCCCTGTCGGTCATCCCAAGCGTGGCAGAGGAAGACGTCCCGAAGGTCAGGCAGCGCCGATCGGTTCTTGACGCTGTGGCGGACCAGCGTGAGTGCCCGAACTTCTGCCGGCGTTGTACCACACGGACGAGCCGGCTCGCGACCAGCTCGGCCTTACGCTTCTGCCGGACCTGCCAACACTGCTGTGGCCGCCAATACTGCTCCCCGACGGGGGGTAGGACGGGGACGAGTACGATCCGTAGCTGCTGTAGCCGCTGTATCGGCCATAGCGGCCACCGCATGCAGGGCAAGCCGCTGCTCCACTCGCTGTGCGATGGCCGCGTACTGGTGCTGTGCATCTTGCCATGTGGCCGATGATACGAGGTAGCAACGCCGCTCTCAAGCGCTACCGCAAGTCGGCTTCGCCTGCTCGGCTGTGGCCTGGGCATAATCTCTGATCCGATCGGCGTGGCCAAGTCGGTGGCGTTCAGCGTCGAGGGCTAAGCGAAGGCCAAAGCGCTGTTTCAAGCAATGTTTGATGCATCGGTTGGCAGTGGGTAGCCTTTCCGGCTCGGGCGGTCTCTCGGGACGGCGCCAATTACCGCAAACTGCGCATCATGGCCCTCGAGGCACCGCGTAGCGAACGGCTGCTATCCGCCCTCCCTCAGCTTTCACGGCAGTTTCGGGGTAGCCATCGTGCAGCCGTATGAAACGGCAGCTAAGTCAGATCGGCAACATCGGCGTCGCTGGCAGTGACGTTCGTTTCTGGTACGTAGCGGACGTAGACCCCTGGGCCTGGGTGGCCCGCTTTCGGCCATGAGCAGCAAAGCCGAGCTCACGCGGATTGCACGGGGTGAGGTGAGGCCAGACGCATCGCTCGGATCATTCAAGGAGAGTTAAGGCCCCGTGTGGGACTCCATCCCGAGGCAGTAGAGACGAAGCGTGGCGAAGGCCGCGTAGCGTGCCTTAAAGCCGTCTCTCCGCACCATCGACAGCGCCTTATGCGCCAGAAAGACTGGCAATTCCGGCGAGTTAGAAATCTGCAAAAGGGACCGGTCGAAAGACCGTGAAAAAGTGGTGGGCGCACAAGGACTCGAACCTTGGACCCGCTGATTAAGAGTCAGCTGCTCTACCAACTGAGCTATGCGCCCACCGTGCCGTCGGTCGTATCCGGGGGCTGTGCCCCCGACCGCGGAGGCGCGTAGATAGCAACGGGCCCGGAGCTTGTCCAGACCCTATCCCTCTCGGTGCAGGCGCGCCGTCCGAAGAGCCCCATCCGGCGGCGCGGCCATCCTTCCGAACGGCCGCTACGCCCTTTGGCCAGGCCGCAATGCCCGAGCGATCCGCGCAATCGCCTGTGCGATAGATCACGGCGGCGGGTTTCGTCGCGTATCATAGATAATAGTGAGACTTCGGAAAGGAATGCTGCGGCAAACTGGTCTTCGACGCCGCAGGACGTGACCGCCATGCAGACCGCCGCCAACAGCCAGACGCCTTCTCCGGCTTCACCGCCGTCGGCAGGGAGCGAGTCCGGTTTGCCGGTATCCGGCAGGAGCGCATCGCAAGGTGCGCTGCTACGGGGTCTCTTGCTGGCCTGCGCGGCGCTGCTCTGGCTGCTGCCGGGTCTGTAGGGCGCCGGCCGAAGGCCACGCCCTTTTTCTCGGCGGCTCCGTCCGAAGCCCCCCTTTCCGGGCCTCTCCTCGGGCTACTCTTCGCGGGGTCCGCGGCGGGGAATACGCAGATCGCGGTGTACGGAGACGCTGAGCAGCAGGCCCAGGCCGATCAAGGTCGCGAGCATCACCGTACCGCCGTAGGACACCAGCGGCAGCGGCACACCGACCACCGGCAGCAGTCCCATCACCATGGCGATGTTGATGAAGACGTAGAGGAAGAGATTGACCGTCAGGCCCATGGCCAGCAGCCGCCCGAAATGGTTGCGGCTGCGCAGCGCGATCGCAAAGCCGTAGAGAAAGACCAGCAGGTAGAGCCCCAGCAGCCCCAGGCCGCCGACCATGCCCCATTCCTCGGCCAGCATAGTGAAGATGAAGTCGGTCTGCTTTTCGGGCAGGAAATTCAGATGGCTCTGAGTGCCCTGCAGGAAGCCCTTGCCGAAGATGCCGCCGGAGCCCAGCGCGATCTTGGACTGCAGGATGTGGTAGCCGGCGCCGAGCGGATCGGATTCCGGATCCAGAAAGGTGAGCACGCGGTTCTTCTGGTAGTCGTGCAGAAAGTTCCAGGCCACCGGCAAGGCCGCGCCGGCACCGGCGATCACCACCAGGAACTTCCACCAGCGCACGCCCGCGACCAGGAAGAGCGCGCCGCCGACGGCCAGCAGCATGCCCGCCGTGCCCAGGTCCGGCTGCTTCAGCACCAGAAGGGCGGGCCCCCCGACCAGCAGCAAGGGGACCAGCAGATAGGTCGGCCGGCCGATATCGGCGTGCGTGATACCGTGGAAGTAGCGCGCCAAGGCGATGACGACGCCGATCTTCATCAGCTCCGACGGCTGGAGCTGGATCACGCCCAGATCGATCCAGCGTTGCGCGCCCATGCCGACCGTCCCCATCACCTCCACGGCGCCAAGCAGCGCCAGCGCGCCGAAGTAGATCGGATAGGCGAGGCGAAACCAGAAGCGGATGTCGATCAGAGCCACGACGAACATCAGCAGAAGGCCGCCGCCGAAGCGAACGGCCTGGCGCACCGCCCAGGGATCCCAGCTTCCGCTGGCGGCGGAATAGAGCATCGCGAAGCCGATGCCCGCCAAGAGGAAGATCAGCAGGATCAGGCCCCAATTGAGCTGCCATATCTTCTGCCCGAACTGCAGCTCGGGATTGCGCCGTAGCGTGATCTCGGAGAGGACGGACATGGCCGGCGCCGCCTCGGCTCAGGCTTGCTCTCCGCTGCGCGCGACCAGCGGCAGCGGAGAGGCCCCGAGAGGATCGCGGCGCTGGGCCTCCAGCAGGACGTCTTTGGCAATCGGCGCAGCCGCGCTGGACCCGCCGCCGCCATGCTCAACGACGATGGAGACCACGTAGCGCGGGTTGGCGATCGGCGCATAGCCGACGAAGAGGCCATGATCGCGCCGGCGCCAGGGCAGATCCTCGTTCTTGATCACCCCGGCCGCACGCTCCGCCTTGGTGATGCGCCGAACCTGGCTGGTGCCGGTCTTGCCGCCCATCTCCCAGCCTTCCTCCTTGATCTGAGAGCTGCGGGCGGTGCCGCGCCGTCCGTTGACCACGGCATCCATGGCCAGGCGCATGATCTCCAGCTCAGGGCCGCCGATGTTCATCTCAGGCGCCGGCGCGGGAAGGATCTCGTCGCCGGCACCGGACAGCTTGAAGCCGCGCGTAACGTGGGGCGTCACGGCGCGGCCGCCGTTGACCATGCGCGCCGTCATGACCGCAAGCTGCAACGGCGTGCTCAGGACGAAGCCCTGACCGATCGAGGTCACCAGCGTCTCGCCGCCTTGCCAGGGCTCGCCGATGTTGGCGAGCTTCCAGGCCCGCGTCGGAATGACGCCGCCACGCTCGCCCGGCAGATCGATCCCGGTCGGAACTCCCAAGCCAAAGCGTTCCGACATCTCGGCAATCCGGTCGACGCCGAGCTTGCGGGCAACGTCGTAGAAGTAAACGTCGCAGGACTCCACGAGGGCATCGTGCATATCCATCCAGCCATGCCCGTGGCGCTTCCAACAGTGGAAGCGATGGTTGCCGAGGGTGTAGTGACCCGGACACCACACCCGATAGTCCGGGCCGATGCCCTGCTCCAGAGCCGCCAAGGCGACGATCATCTTAAAGGTCGAACCGGGCGCATAGATGCCGGCGATCGACTTGTTGGACAGCGGTCCCAGCGGATCCTCGGCCAGGCGGCGCCACTCGGTCGAGGAGATGCCATGGGTGAAGACGCTGGGGTCGTAGGACGGCACCGAGGCCATCGCAAGCACGTCGCCGTTGGCCGCATCCATCACCACCGCCGAGGCGCTGCGCTCGCCCATCAGCCGCTGGTGCACGTAGTTCTGCAGCCCGGCATCCAGGGTCAGGACCACGTCCTGACCCTGCTCCCCTTCCTCCCGACGGAGTTCGCGGATCACCCGGCCATAGGCATTCACCTCGACGTGGCTGGTTCCGGCCTCGCCGCGCAGCCGCTCATCGTGCAGCCGCTCGATACCGTTCTTGCCGATCCGAAAACCTGGCAACTCCAGAACCGGATCGCCCGTCAGATCCTGCTCAGACACCGCGCCGACATAGCCGAGCACGTGGGACAGTGCGCTGCCGTAGGGATAGGTGCGGATCTGGCCGACGTCGATGGAGACGCCGGGCAGGTCGGGGGCATTCACCTCGACGGCGCCGACCTGGTCCCAACTGAGGTTCTCCGCCACGGTGACCGGAACGAAGTTGCGCTTGCGGTCGACCTCGCGATGGATGCGGGCGCGATCGGCGGCAGTCATCGGCAGGATGTCGGAAAGACGGTCCAGCGCCGCTTCCAGATCGCGCGCCTGTTCGGACACCAGCAGGACGCGATAGTTCTGGCGGTTCGCAGCCACCGGCGCGCCGAAGCGATCGAGAATGCGGCCGCGCAGCGGCGGCAGCAGGCGCAGATTGATACGGTTGTCCTCGGCCAGCATCGCGAAGCGGTCGGACTGCTCGACCTGCAGCACGTACATGCGGCCGGCCAGCGCGGCGAGCATCAGCGACATTCCGCCACCGAGCAGCAGGCTCCGGCGGGCAAAGCCGCGGTGACGCTCCTGCTCTTCGTGGCGAACCTTCTCCATCCTCCGGCCCCTATCTCAAGAAGGCTTGCTGCGCGCGGCCGAACAGCCAGGCGAGACAGGGGTAAGCCGCGATTGTGGCAGCATAGCGCAGCAAGGTTTCCAAGGGGTCGATCAGACGCAGTTGCAGCAACGAACCGAAGACCCATTCGACCGTCAGCGCCATAGCCGCAACCAGCACGAAGCCGACCCACAGCATCGCAAAGGTGGCGTGGGCGAAGAAGCGGCGCTGTGTCGCAACCGCGAAGTAGGCCGTCAACAGCACGGCAGCCCCGAGACCAAGCGGCGCGCCGGTCAGCAGATCATGCAGAACGCCCAGGACGAATGCCAGCCAGAGGGGCAGCAGGTCGGGTCGGAAGATGGCCCAGTAATAGACCGCCGTCAGCACCAGAGCCGGCATGACCGGCGCAATGTCCGGCGCGCGGGTCGGCAGGACGGTCGCCAGCATCAGCAGAAAGGTGATGGCCAGCGGCGCGAGCCCGCGCGCCACCATATCCAGGCGATGCCAAAGACTGACCTGTTCCATACCTGCCGTACGCCCCTACCCGCGGCCCGGCCGCGGACATCGCAGTCTTTAAGGGTTAACGACCGCCGCTCCATTGGTCAGCGGTTGCAACAGATGCGGCAGCTCGTAGTCCACAAGCTGCAGAAACTCCATGTGCGACCAGTCTGCGAAAGGCCGTACGCGTACGCCCTGATCGCTGACAGCGACGACAATGCCAACCGGCAGGCCCGCCGGAAAGATACCGCCGTGCCCCGACGTCACCACGCGGTCTCCCGGGCTGATCGACGTTCCGGGCGCCAGATAGAGCAGTTCCGGGTGTTCCGAGTTGTTTCCAGCCAAAACGGCCCGATCACGGGCCTGGCCGACCATCACGGGAATGCGGCTGTTGATGTCCGTGATCAGCAGAATCCGGCCTGCCCGCCAACCGACCTCGACAACCCGTCCGGCGAGACCGGCACCGGTCAGAGCGGCTTGATTCTTGCGAATGCCGTCGCGCGAGCCGGCGGCGACGAGCACCGAACGTACGTACGTTCCGCCCTGATCGCCGACAACACGTGCGCCAATCGTACGGTACTGAGGGTCCGGAACCAGGTTGAGCAGGCCACGCAGGCTGCGGTTCTCGTCGGACAGGCGCTGCGCCTCCTGGTACCAGCCGGCAAGGCGGCGCACTTCTTCCTGCAGGGCCAAGTTCTGCGCGCGTAGGGAGGCAAGCTGCTGCGCTTCGTCGAAGGCTTGGTTGATGCTGGCGACGGGTCGCGAAGCCACGTTGAGGATCGGCGCGACCGCATCCAATACGGCGATGCGTGCCCGCTCGACCACCACGGTGTCGACTTTGCCAAGCAACATCAGGAAGAACGTGGCACCGATCAACAAAAAGACCGCGAAGCGCTGCGCCCACGCCTTCAAAGGCGTAGCGAGACGCACCACCGTGCCAGGTCTTTGTTTCACGAACGTCCTCCGAAATCGTCGAACGACGAAAGATCAACCGACGAAGTCTTATCTCTACAAAGCAACCTAAATGGTACCTCGCAGAAAATAAAGAATTGGTTTCGTTTTCGTCTGAATTCAGTACATCGAAATCAGAACATTTTTAAGCACTTTCATTTCCTCCAGGCACCGCCCGGTACCCAGCGCAACACAGGACAGAGGGTCGTCGGCCAAAGACACCGGCAGACCGGTCGCCGCGCGCAGGACGAAGTCGAGATTGCCCAGCAGCGCGCCGCCGCCGGTCAGAACGATGCCCTTGTCGACGATGTCGGCCGCCAGTTCCGGCGCCGTATGCTCCAGCGCGACCTTGACCGCTTCGATGATGGCGGACACGGGCTCGGCCAGAGCTTCCGCGATCTGCCGCTCGGAGATCAGCAACTCCTTGGGCACACCGTTCATCAAGTCGCGGCCCTTGATCTCCATCGTCGAGCCTTCGCCATCCTCCGGCGGGCAGGCCGACCCGATCTCTTTCTTGATGCGCTCTGCCGAGCCTTCGCCGACAAGGAGGTTATGGTTGCGGCGGATAAAGGCGATGATCGCCTCGTCCATCTTGTCTCCGCCGACACGCACCGAGCGCGAGTAGACGATCCCGCCCAGCGAAAGCACGGCCACCTCGGTGGTGCCGCCGCCGATGTCGACGACCATGGAGCCGGTCGGCTCCGTGACCGGCAGACCGGCACCGATCGCCGCGGCCATCGGCTCTTCGATCAGAAACACCTGGCGCGCACCCGCCGCATCGGCCGACTCCTGGATGGCGCGGCGTTCCACAGCCGTCGAGCCGGAGGGCACGCAGACGATGACCTGCGGGCTCGCGAAGGAACGACGATTGTGCACTTTGCGAATGAAGTGCTTGATCATCTCCTCCGCCACTTCAAAGTCGGCGATGACACCGTCTCGTAAGGGGCGGATGGCCTGAATGTTCCCGGGTGTGCGGCCGAGCATCATTTTCGCCTCATCACCCACGGCGAGAACTTGTTTCTTGCCCTTCACCTCGGCAATGGCGACGACGGACGGTTCATTGAGAACGATGCCGCGACCTTTGACGTAGACCAGCGTGTTCGCGGTCCCGAGGTCGATGGCCATGTCGGCGGAGAGAACGCCAAGAAGGCGAGACATCATATGGTAGGAATCCTCGACCCGAAGGCTTGTGGAAGAGACGCGGCGAGACGTCGACTTTCGACTCGACGCGTAAGAGACGAATAGAGAGGCGAACCCGACGCGCCCAGAGCGGATAGCGCCTGTACTCACCATTTGCAAGCCAAGCTAGCCGCAATCTTTACCAAAATGGTTAACGCTTCGCGAGCGCCGCCAAAGATTTCACACAGCTCGATCCGGAGACATGCCCGACGACGTTCGATCGTTCTACGGTGATCCTGCTCCAGCCAAAGGTTCAGAGGGCGATTCACGTCTCAGACGGAAGCGTCTCGCTACCGCCTGAGACGATCGCGCTCCAGGAGGTTCGGGTAGAGCGGCCGGTGAGGACAACCGACGGACGGACGAGCCTCACGAATCGCGGGGCTGCCCTGCCGCACTCTCCTCCGCCGCCGCATCTTCGCCGCCTGCCCCCTTCTCCGGCACATAGACGAGCAAGTCGCCAGGCTGGCAGTCGAGGTATGCACAGATGCGCGCCAGCGTCCCGAAGCGCACACCCTTCACCTTGCCGTGCTTCAGGAGCGACAGGTTGGCCTCGGTGATCCCAGCCTGCGCCGCGAGATCCTTCGACTTCACTTTCCGGCGCGCCAGCATCACGTCCAGCCGAACTTCAATCGGCATCAGACGAACTGCGCGTGCTCATCGGCCATGGCAACAGCCCTCGCCATGACCGCCGCAAGGGCCCAAAGCGTGCCGCCGACGAGCAAGCCCAACAGGGTCGAACTGCTCAATGCGAACGTCAGGGCACGACTACCCGGCGGATTGCCGATGGAGAGTAGGAGACTGAGCAACGGCGGCACGATAACGCTGGCGAGACTGGCCATTGCCACGCGGCCGCCGAAGGCACGGAGGGCGCAGACGACCTCTACGGTCAGATAGACGCCGCGATGGAACAGCAGGAAGCAGCGCCGCGCCGCATGAAGGGCGGCGGACAAAAGGCAGGCGGGACTCAGCGCGGTCAATGCGCCGAAGGCCAGTTGCCAGAGCGCCGACTGCGTGTCGGTTGGCAGTCCGGCGCGACGCACCATCTCGTCCGGCATATCGATCCAGGCGAAGAGCACACTCCCCGGTATCAGAACCGCAAGCAGAAGACTGGCCTGCGCCAGGAAACCGCTATAGCGCCGCAATTTGGCATCGCTTGGCGTGCGAAGAGTCTGCATGAGCCTTCCTTTCGATAGGGCCTACCGCTCTATCGAAGCACTCATTTCCGTCTAAAACAATAATATATTTCTGTAAAACAATAATATCTGGAACGACATGGCCAACACCGGATTCCTCCGACCATGTCGTCCTTGTCTCTTCGAGGTCGCGAACAGAAACGCAACGCGCCAGCCAACCCCAAGGTCGGCTGGCGCGCTTTCTCGGATCTCGGTCTAGGGGCGCAGTCTTGGCGCGATCGCCTACTCCGCTGCCGGAGCGCTGCGGTCCAGCGCGTCCGGTGCGCTGCGTTCGCGCTTGACCAGGAGTTTGTTGAGCGCATTGACGTAGGCACGGGCCGAGGCGACCAACGTGTCGTAATCGGCCCCCTGGCCGTTGACCGTCTTCCCGTTCTCCTCCAGCCGCACGGTGACCTGCGCTTGAGCGTCGGTCCCGCCGGTCACGGCATGCACCTGGTAGAGCTGCAGTTTCGCCTCGTGCGGCACGATTGCGCGAATCGCCGCGAAGAGCGCGTCGACCGGGCCGTTGCCCTGTGCTGTCGCGTGGCGCGACTCCCCCTCGACCGTCAGGGCGAGCTCGGCCGACTGCGGGCCGTGGCTGCCGCAGCGAACGCCCAGCGAGACGAACTGCACATGGTCGTTGTGGCGCACCGCGGCATCGTCGACCAGCGCCAGAATGTCTTCGTCGTAGACATCCTTCTTGTGGTCGGCGAGGTCCTTGAAGCGGCCGAAGACATCCATCAGCTGGTTGTCCGACAGATCGATGCCCAGCTCCTTCAGCTTGGTCTTGAAGGCATGGCGGCCGGAGTGCTTGCCCATGACCAGGTTGGATTTGGTCAGGCCGACCGACTCCGGCGTCATGATCTCATAGGTCTGGGCGTTCTTCAGCATGCCGTCCTGATGAATGCCCGACTCGTGCGCAAAGGCGTTGGCCCCGACGATGGCCTTGTTGGGCTGGACCGCGAAACCCGTGATGCCCGAGACCAGACGCGACGCCCGCGTGATCTGGGTGCTGTCCACACCGGTGCCGTAGGGCATGGAGTCCTGGCGGGTGCGCAGCGCCATCACCACCTCTTCCATGGCGCAGTTGCCCGCCCGCTCGCCGATGCCGTTCACGGTACATTCCACTTGGCGGGCACCGGCCTGCACGGCGGCCAGCGAGTTGGCGACGGCCAGGCCCAGGTCGTTGTGGCAGTGAACGGAAAGGATCGCCTCGTCGATATTGGGCACGCGATTGCGAAGCAGGGCGATCAGGTCGGCAAACTCGCCGGGGATGGTATAGCCCACGGTATCGGCGATGTTGATCGTGCCGGCGCCGGCGCGGATCGCCGTTTCGACGACCCGACAGAGAAAGTCGTGATCCGTCCGGGTGGCGTCTTCGGGCGACCATTCGACGTTGTCGCAGAGGTTGCGGGCGTGGCCGACGCTGTCGGCGATCGCCTGAACCACATCTTCCGGCTCCATCTGCAGCTTATGCTTCATGTGCAGCGGCGAGGTGGAGATGAAGGTATGGATGCGCGGGCTGGCGGCAGGCTTCAAGGCTTCCCAGGCACGATCGATGTCCTTTCGGCTCGCCCGGGACAGCCCGGCCACGGTGGCCGTCTTGACGGTCTTGGCAATTTCCCGCACCGCCTCGAAATCGCCGTTCGAAGCGATCGGAAATCCCGCCTCGATCACGTCGACCCCCATGGCCTCGAGCTGAGTCGCGACCGAGAGCTTCTCCTCGAGGTTCATCGAGCAGCCCGGCGACTGCTCGCCGTCGCGCAGGGTGGTGTCGAAGACGATGACGCGGTTCGGGTCGGCTTCGACCTTCGCGCGTTCGGCATGGGCGTGCGTGGTACCGGTCTTGCTGGTCATGATCCTGATCGTCCTTGTCTGTCCTTAGCGGGCCTGCAGCTCATCTCGCGCGGGCCGATTGTTGCGGTCGGCTCTGGCTTCGATCCCCTGAGTGCTTGCCGTGCGAACGGCTGCTGCGCTCAGGGGCGGCTAAGGAGCAGGATGTCGGCAAGAATAATGAGAGCGGTCAGCGCAATGGGTCCCGTGGCCAGCAGAAGAAGCTGCTTGCCGGGAGTCGCCGCTGCGGTGATGGCGCGGGTCTCGCGCATAATTCATCGCTCTCCGAAGACAGCCCCGAAGATATCCGCCGGACATCTCGTTGACTTGCCTTTGTCTTGCCGTCTTGGGATTTAACTGTAAGCAGCCCGTCTTAACAAGTCCTGACATGCAGGTTCGCCGCAGCCATGCGTCGCAAAGCCTTCTTTTTCGCCGCGCTGGCCGTTGCCCTGGCGGCCGCCTTCTTGAGCGCCGCGCCGCAGAGAGCCTGGGATGCTGCCCGCCTGGTTGCGGCTTTGGGCGGCGCGACGCCGCAGCAGGTCGGCGTCGCGCTGCAGGAAACCGCGATCTGGTCGGAAGACGGCGTCGAGCGCCTGGGTCTGCTCTACCGCCCGGCCGGACGTCCTGCCGAAGCGGCGCTGGTCCTGGTCCCAGGTGCCGACGTCGCCGGTCAGCAGCATCCTCTCTTCATTGCCTTTGCCGAGACGCTGGCAAGCGCCGGCTTCCTGGTCCTGGTCCCGGATATCGAGACTCTGCGGCAACTCCAGCTCTCCGCCCGGGATGCGGAGCGTATCGCCGGCGCGGTCGCCTTCATGTCGGAGCAGCCGGTTGGGCGCTCCGGCGTCGTGCTGGCCGCCATCTCCTATGCCGTCGGACCGACGGTTCTCGCGGCCCTCGACCCGGCGATCTCGGACCGGGTATCGGCCATCTTGGGCATCGGCGGCTATCACGACAGCCAAGCCGCCGTGACCTTCTTCACCACCGGCGCCTACCGCGATCCCCAGGGAGACTGGAAGGCCAAGGAAGTCGCCAACCACGGCCGCTGGGTGTTTCTGCGCGCCAATCTCGATCTGCTGCCCAGCGTCAACGACCGAGCCCTGCTGCTGGAGATGGCTCGTCTGCGCCGTGCCAATCCCATCGCGCCGATCTACCATCTGCGGGATCTGTTGAGCCCAGACGGTGAAGCGGTCTGGTCCGTGCTGACCAACGAAGACCCGGAGCAGGTTCCCGCGCTGATCGGTGCCCTGCCGCCCCCGATCCGCGACGAATTGACGGCACTCAGCCTGGCCGAGCGCGACCTCTCGCGGCTAGAGGCCGAGCTTATCCTGGTGCATGGCCGGGACGACCCGATCCTGCCTTACACGGAGAGCCTGGCTCTGGCGGCGGCGGCGCCCCAGGCCAACCTCTACCTGCTCGACAGCCTCGCCCATGTCGAACTCGACCTCTCGACGCTGGCCGATGGCTGGCGCCTCTTCTCCGCCGCCTGGGCTCTGCTGTCGGTGCGCGATCGGCTGGCCGGCGGTCCGGCTACTGGCCTTGCAGAGTGATGCGGTCTTCCGGCGGCAAATCGGCCTGCCAAGCCAGCGTGCCGAACCAGTAGCTGCGGCGTTCGCGGAACCAGCCGTCCAGGCTGCGGAACACGATCCAGGAATCGAGATAGCTCTTGAGGTCGTGCGCACCGCGCCGCAGACCGAAGCCTTCGCCGGTGGTCACCAAGGGCTGATCGAAGGGCACGAACACCTTGTCGGGCTGTGCCAGGCTCTGAAGTTCCGGGAACGGGGTCGCCGCAACCGCTGCAAGGACCCGCTCCGTCAGGACTGCGATGGCAACCTCCTCCTCGTTCGCAAGCAGGAAGATCTCGGCTTCCGGGAAGATCGAGCGCGCCAGATCCGATGCCGTCGTATCGCGCACCACAGCGATGCGGACGCCGGGATCGTCGAAATCGCTCAGACTGGCGAAGGCTTCGCCCAGATCCCGGTTCACAAGCATGTTGATCCCGCTGGTGGCATAGGGCGCCGAGAAAGAAATGCGTCGCGCGCGGCGCGGCGTGATCGACAGGCCCGAGGCAACGATATCGATCGCGCCTTCTTCCAGAGCCGGCACCAGCTGATCGAAGCTCATCACCGCGGTTTCGAGCTCGACGCCCATGTCCGCCGCGAGCTTGGCGGCCACCTCCGCCTCGAAGCCGATCAAGGCACCGTCCTGGTTGCGCATGGCCCAAGGCGAAAAGAGCGCCGTACCGACCCGCAGCGTGCCGCGCTCAAGAATGTCGTCGAGATCGTTGGCGCCCGCAGGAACGGCGAGACAGATCGCCAGCAGCCAGACCCAAACCAGGGGCAAGAACGTGCGGAAACGCATGGCGACCCTCCTTTCTAACCGACAGGGGAACAAGACACCGGGGCAGGCGGCGCGCTGGAAACGGCCCCCCGAGGCCGCTTCTTCCAGCGCTTCAGTCCGGTGCCCGGACGGGAAGAGGTCTCGCTAGGCCTGAGCGACGGGTGAGACCTAGGCGACCGCGATGGGCGCACCCGGGGACCCGGTGGCCCCTTTGATCGGCAGTGGCGCGAAGATATAGGCGAACTGCCAGACTCCGGCGTCGGCCAGAGCATCGAGCAGAAGGTTCTCGTGCAGAAAGATGCCGTGCTTCGTCAGCAGGATCTGGTGCGCCGGGAAGGCGAGGTCGGCGTCGGGATTGGGCACGACCTCGATACCCCAGCAGTCGGCACCGACCAGGCAGACATCCTTCTCCGCCAGCCACTCCGCAGCCTCCACGCCGATGCCGGGCTCGCCGGAGTTGTAGCGAGCGTTGTCCTCCATCCAGAGATCGGCCCAGCCCGTGCGGATCACCACCGCATCGCCGGGGGTGATGGCATCGCCGGACAGGCCTTGGTTTTCCAGCGCGGCCTCGAGGTCGGCCACCGTGATCTCCGTGCCGCCCTCCAGCATGCCGCCCTGCGCGCCCTTGACGTCGATCAGCACGCCGGGGGTGAAGAGCGGTTTGACGAACTCCATGCCCAGCTTCTGCAGGCCGTAGGGCCCCGCCATGTCGGACAAGGGCACCCCGTTGTAAAAGCGCCGCTCGTTCTGGTCGCCGGCGCTGCCGGCCTCCACCCCGATGTGCCCCAGGCCGTCGAACTGGGTGCCGACCTGGCCGATTTCCGTGGCCAGGAACTCGTCGTTCCAGATGATCTTGTTGCGACCGAAGACGCCGCCGGTGGGCGCTCCGGGGATACGCATCCCGAAGACGCGGCTGCCGAACAGCGGCATCCCGGCTTCGTAGGTGCGCCCGATGGGATAGACGGTACCGGTGGTAATGCGGCTGACCGCTTCCATGGTCTTGACCGGGCCCATGTGATTCGACGCCCCGGCCTGATCCTCGGCGCCCCATTTGGACGGCCACCAGGACTCTCCCAGCAGGTCGGTCGCCACCCTGCGGCGGTTCGGATCGAAGCCGGCACGCTCCGGAGCAGCCCCCTCCAAAGCGGCGGCGGGTGTCGCGTGGCTGAGCTCATGCATGATCACGCCGCCGGTCGCCGCCGCTGCCGCGGTGCCCTTCAGGAAGTTGCGCCGACCGCTGCCTTTTTGGTCCAGTCGGCTGTTCCGCTTGTCGTTCTCCTGCGAAGCCACGCTCACATCTCCCTGTCCGAAATCCCCGAGCTCGTGAAGCCTGTTCCCGGCCACGCGATTATGACAAGAGCTTCCGACGCCCCTGCAAGACTGTCAACGGGGCGAGACGGTCAACGGGCAGACAGGGCAAGCTGCCTCGACTACTCGGCCGCCTGCCTCCGTTCCGCCGGCTCCGCCCGTTCGGCGGCCGGCCCGTAGCCGCCCCCGCCGGGGCTCTCGATGACGATAATGTCGCCGGGGCGCATCTCCGCCTTGTCGGTGCCGGACAGCTCTTCGACGCTGCCGTCGGCCCGCTCCACGGCGTTGCGCCCGAGCGCACCGGGCTCGCCACCGGCCACGCCGAAGTTCGGGACTGTCCGGTGACTGGAGAGGATCGAGGCGGTCATGGCCTCCAGGAAGCGCAGGCGCCGGACGGTGCCGTCGCCGCCACGCTGCCGACCCTTGCCGCCGGAGCCGCGCCGGATCTCGAAGGACTCCAGCAGCACGGGAAAGCGCCACTCCAGAACTTCCGGATCGGTCAGCCGCGAGTTCGTCATGTGCGTATGAACGGCGTCGGTGCCGTCGAAATCGGGCCCGGCGCCGGACCCGCCCGCGATCGTCTCGTAGTACTGATGGGCGGCGTTGCCGAACGTCAGGTTGTTCATGGTCCCTTGAGCGCCGGCCAACACGCCGGTGGCGCCATAGAGGCAGTCGGTGATCGCCTGACTGGTCTCCACGTTGCCGGCGACGACGGCAGCCGGGTAGGCGGGATTCAGCATGCAGCCCTCGGGGATCACGATATCGAGCGGCTTGAGCACGCCCTCGTTCATCGGGATCTCGTCATCGACCAGGGTGCGAAAGACATAGAGCACGGCCGCGCGGCAAACGGCCGAAGGCGCATTGAAGTTGTTGTCCTGCTGCGGGCTGGTGCCGGCGAAATCGATCCGCGCCGAGCGCGCCTGCTTGTCGATCCGGATATCGACCTCGATCCGGCTGCCGTCGTCCAGCGGATAGACGAAATGGCCGTCGGCCAGACGGTCCAACACCCGACGCACCTGCTCTTCGGCATTGTCCTGAACGTGGCGCATATAGGCCTGCACCACCTCCAGACCGAAGTGGTCGGAGACGCGGCCCAGCTCCAGCACCCCCTTGTTGCAGGCGGCGATCTGCGCCTGCAAGTCGGCCACGTTCTGGTCGGGATTGCGCGCCGGATAACGGCCGGACGCCAGAAGGTCTCGCAACGCCTGCTCCCGGAAGGTGCCGCGGTCGACCAGCTTGAAGTTGTCGATCAGCACGCCTTCTTCATCGACGGTCCGGGAATCCGGCGGCATGGAGCCCGGCGTCAGACCGCCGACATCCGCGTGATGACCGCGGCTGGCGACGTAGAACAGAATCGACCTGCCCTCGGCATCGAAGACCGGCGCGATCACCGTGATGTCAGGCAGATGGGTGCCGCCGTTGTAGGGTGCATTCAGCACATAGACGTCGCCGGGCGCCATGCGGCCCTCGTTCTGGCGAATCACGCTGCGGATGGATTCGCTCATCGAACCCAGGTGAACCGGCATGTGCGGCGCGTTGGCGACCAGATCGCCTGGTGGCGAGAAGAGGGCGCAGGAGAAGTCCAGACGCTCCTTGATGTTGACGGAGTGAGCCGTGTTCTCCAGGACCGAGCCCATCTGCTCGGCGATGGACATGAAAAGGTTGTTGAAGATCTCCAGCATCACCGGGTCGACCTGCGTGCCGACCGCCAGTTCCCGCTCGACCGGCACACTGCGTTCGAGCACCAGGTGATTGCGGTCGGTCAGCGCGGCGCGCCAGCCCGGCTCGATCACCGTCGTGGAATTCGGCTCGATCACGATCGCCGGTCCCGAGATACGGTCGCCGACCCCCAGGTCGTCGCGTTCGTAGACCGGCGTGTCGTGCCAGCGGCCACCCGCATAGAGCGGGCGCACGGCGCGCGGCACCGGCGCAACGCCCTCCGCCGACTTTTCCAGCAGAGGGTCTTCGGCCGTATCCATGGCGCCGATGGCCTCGACGCTGACGGCTTCCACCAGCACCGGCTTGTCAGTCATCACGAAGCCGAAACGCTGGCCGTAGGCGGCTTCAAAGCGCTCCATCAGCTCCGCGCGGCTGCCGTTCTCGACGATCAGGGCGGTATCGCTGCCTTCGTATCGCAGGTGCACCTTCTCCAGCACCGTCACCCGCGTTTCCTCGACGTCCTGGGCCTGCAGCTCGGCACGCGCCTCAGCCGCCAGCCGGGCGAAGATCGACGGCAGATCTTCCAGGGCCGGGGCCAAGCGGGCCTCGACCGCCTGCTCCTTCATCAGGCGCAGATCGGCCAGGCCCATACCGTAGGCGGAGAGCACGCCGGCGAAGGGATGCACGAAGATCCGCGTCATCCCGAGGGTATCGGCGATGTCGCAAGCATGCTGCCCGCCCGCGCCGCCGAAACACTGCAGTGCATACTCGGTCACATCGTAGCCGCGTTGGGTCGAGATCTTCTTGATCGCGTTGGCCATGTTCTCGACGGCGATGCGGCGAAAGCCCTCGGCCACTTCTTCGGGCGCGCGATCGTCTCCGGTCGCCTGGTGGATCTCGCCCGCCAACCGCCGGAACTTCTCGCTCACCACCTCTGCGTCCAGCCGTTCGTCGGCATCGGGACCGAAGACGGCGGGGAAGAAGTCCGGCTGGACGCGGCCGAGCATGACGTTGGCATCGGTCACCGCCAGCGGCCCGCCGCGGCGGTAGCAGGCGGGGCCGGGATTGGCGCCGGCGCTGTCCGGTCCGACCCGGTAGCGGGTGCCGTCGAAGTGAAGGATCGAACCGCCGCCCGCGGCCACGGTATGGATCTGCATCATCGGCGCGCGCATGCGCACGCCGGCCACCTGGGTTTCGAAGGCGCGCTCGTACTCGCCGTCGTAGTGAGCCACGTCGGTGGAGGTGCCACCCATATCGAAGGTGATGATCTTCTCGAAACCGCCCATGGCAGCGGTACGCACGGCGCCGACGATGCCGCCGGCCGGGCCGGAGAGGATCGAGTCCTTGCCCTGAAAGGTCTGGGCGTCGGTCAGACCGCCGTTCGACTGCATGAACATCAGCCGCACAGTCTCGGCCTCGTCCGCGTTCAGTTCGCCGGCCACGCGATCGACGTAGCGGCGCAGAATCGGCGAGAGGTAGGCATCGACCACCGTGGTGTCGCCGCGGCTGACCAGCTTCATCAGCGGGCTCGCCTCG
>JANQPZ010000188.1 GCA_028285215.1 Rhodovibrionaceae bacterium
CGCCGCGCACTTCGCCTGTCATTACAAGCTGCTGATCTTCCCGACGGCGGTGATCGCGCTGGAGCGCGCCTGGGGGCTCGACTACGGCGCGGCGCTGGCACTGGGCACGCCGCTCTACGTCGCCTTCGCCCTGGCAACCTTGCCGGCCGGTTGGCTCGGCGACCGGGTCAACGGCGACCGCCTGATCGGACTGCAGTTTCTCGGCACCGGCCTGGCCGCCCTGGCGGCGGGTCTGGCGCAGACGCAGGTGCAGTTCATGGCGGCCCTGGCCGCACTCGGCGTCTTCGCCGCGATCTACCATCCCGTCGGCCTGGCGATGGTGACGCGCCTCAGTGAGCGGCGCGGCCATGCGCTGGCGGTCAACGGCGTCTTCGGCAATCTGGGGCTCGCGGCGGCGACCGTCGCCACCGGTCTGTTGGCCGAGATCTACGGCTGGCGCAGCGCCTTCCTGGTGCCGGGAGCGGTGGCGGCGCTCTGGGGCGGCCTGCATCTGCTGCTGCGCCGCGCGCCGGTTCTGCCGCCGCCGGCCGAGGAGGCGCAGGCGGAGTCCGCCGCGGCAAGCGTCCCGCGAAAAACGCAGCTGCGCGTTTTGGGCGTGGTGCTGATGGCCGCGCTCTTCAGCGGGATCGTCTTCAACGGCGTCACCGTGTCCCTGCCGAAACTGTTCGACGAGCGGTTGGGGGCCATCGCGCCGGGCTTGGCGCTGGTTGGCGGCTACGGGGCGCTGGTGTTCGCCGTGGCGGCTTTCGCCCAGCTTCCGGTCGGCGCGCTGCTCGACCGGCTGGGCGGCCGGCCGGTGATGCTGGGTCTCTATGCCCTGGTGGTGACGGCACTGCTGCTGCTGTCCCAGGCCGACGGGCTGCTGGTCCTGCCGCTGGCCATCGCCACGGTGACGTTGATGTTCGCCGGCATTCCCATCACCGGCTGGCTGATGGGCCGCTATGTCGCGGTGACCTGGCGGTCGCGCGCCTTCGCGCTCGAGTACCTCTTCGCCCTCGGCGTCAGCGCCTCGGTGGTGCCGACCATGGCTGCGCTGCACCTGGCCGGCCGGGGTTTCGACCTGCAGTACCTGCTCTTCGCCGGCTCGGCCGCCGTGGTCCTCTGCGCTGCCGTGCTGCTGCCGCAACGGTCCTAGAGCGCGATCGTCTCAGGTGGAAGCCTTTCGCTTCCACCTGAGACGTGAATCGCCCTTTAGATCTATAACGAGAGCCGCTTCGCTGCTTCGCGAAAGCTTGTCATTCTGCTGGCGGTTTCATGAGGACGTTTGCTGTCGCAAGCGCGTCTCAGGAGACCGGTGTCCGGAGCGGACTGCCTTGGGACGACGCGCATGAACATTATTTTCGACATCGATGACACGTTGATTCGCAGCGGCGCATTCGATGGTGGCTGCTTTATCGCTGCGGTGCGCGACGTGCACGGAGATGTCTCTGTCCGGTCTGACTGGAACAGCTACACCCACGTGACGGATCAAGGATTGATCGAGCAGATCGCCATCGAGAACGGGCTGACGGATGCGTGTGTGGAGGATGTCAAGGCTCGGTATGTCGCCCGTATCGACGCGCATCTGGCACAGGTCTCCGGGGACGGCATGGCGGTTCCAGGAGCGCAGGCAATGCTGCAGGCGGTGCAGCCGGCGCATCGTGTGGCCTTGGCCACGGGCGGATGGCGCGACGTGCAGAAGATCAAGCTCGCCAAGGCCGGGATTGGCACCGATCTGCCGATGTTCGCTTCCGACGGTATCGCGCCGCGTGCGGCGATCATGGCAGCCTGTCACGCTGCGATCGGCGATCCCGAAATGGATACGCTCTACGTGGGTGACGGCGAATGGGACATGCGCGCCTGCAAGGAACTGGGATGGCATTTCATCGGAATTGGGACCCGTCTGAAAGGTCGGTGCGAACGATGGATCGAGGACTTTACCGGTTCCGATTTCTTGAGTTATCTGGCGTCGATCGATCGTCGGTAGGGTGTCTGTAATCTGGCCTGAACAGGAGCCCCTGAGTGTCTCCCGGCGTTGCGGATCGGCTGGCGGAGTGGAGCGGTGTCGCTCGGGGCGCCGGCGTGCCGCCGCGGGGCCTCTCGCGCTCTACGTGCTCTTGAAAGCTTGACGGATCGCAGTTTGCATGGCTCGGATCGGCTGGCTGTCGGAGTCCGGGCGTGTCCCCAACACCAGCCTCGACACCGGCATGTCCCCGAAACCTTCGCCCGCCCCAAGCTTTCTCAGATTTCGGTTGAGGCTCGTTTCCCCCAACAGTCCGATCGCGATGCCGGCTTCGATTGCAGCGGCGACTCCCGCGATGCTCTGACTGGAGTAGACGATTCGAAATGGGCGTCCCACTGCGCGCAAGGCATCCAGGGCAGCGTCTCGCCACCAGCAGTCGCGGTCGAACAGGGCGACGGGAAGAGGCTCGCGGGACAGCAGATCGTGGTGGCGCGACATCATCCAGCAGGTCCGCTCCCGGCGCAGGACGGGAAGTCCGGCTTGCGGCTGCGCCACCTCGTAGATCGCAAGGTCCAACGTGCCTGCTGTGAGGGCGTCCGGAAATCCGGTGCTGAGCGCGCAAACGACCTCCAACTCGACGCCTGGATGGAATTGCGCGAACTCCGCTACGATCCGTGAAAGGATCTCCTTGCTGTGATCGTCCGGAATGCCGAGGCGCAGCTTGCCGTGAAGACCGTCCGATATCAGGTCGCGCAGTGTTGCCTCTAACGTGCGGGTGATGTCTCGCGCCACCGGTAGCAGCCGCTCGCCGGTCTGCGTCAGGACGACCCCGCGCCCGTGCCTGTCGAAGACAGGCTGGCCCAGCACGTCCTCCAGTTTTCTGATCTGAAGGCTGGCGGCAGACTGCGATCTGGAAATCCGTGCAGCCCCTTCGGTCACGCTGCCTGTCTCGGCGACTGCCACAAAGGTGCGCAGCAAGTCGCTGCTCAGATGTCCCATTGGAAATCCTCATGACTGAATTATGAATAACCCGTTTTACGTATGGCAGATGAGTCCCGATATTCAAGGAACCGACCGAAAGGTGCCTTCGATGTCAGATCAAGCACAGACCGGCAGTCGTCCGACCAAGAGACAGATCCTCGGCCTCGTCTTGTTTGGATTGGCGGTGGTGGGTTCGCTGATCTGGCCTGGGCAGGCTTGGGACATGAGCCACTTCGTGGCCGTGGGTCTTCTGTCGGTCGCGCCGCTCGTCATTCCCGGCATTCTCTTGGCCGCCTGGATCATGGCCAGTGGGGCAGATGCCCATCTCGCTCGTGCGTTCGAAGGGCGGGGGGTCCATGCGATTATCGCGGCCTCGGCGGTTGGGGCGGTCACTCCGGTCTGCGGTGTCGCCGTCTTGCCGCTGATGGTCGGACTGCTCGCGGCCGGGATTCCGTTGGCCCCGGTCATCGCCTTCTGGTTGTCTTCGCCGATCACCGATCCGGCAATGCTGGCCACGACGGCAGCGACCCTCGGGGTCGGTTTCGCCGTCGGCAAGTCCGTCGCCGCCTTTGGCTTGGGCATCTGGGGTGGGGCGGTCACGTCGGTCTTTGCCAGGCACGAGTGGGCGAGCGCACCCCTGCGCCGCAACGAAATCGTCGGCAACCTGTTGCAATACGATTGCGGCGAGCCTCTGGCCTTCGAGGCACGAATCTGGAAAGGCGCAGGGCGAAAGGGGGTTTTTCGTCGGAGCGCCTTGGCCACAACCAGGTTGATCCTGATCTGTCTTATCCCCGCGTTCGCGGCGGAATATGCGCTGAACGCTGCCCTGCAGCCCGAGGCCCTGTCTGCCTATCTCGGTGACGATGTCTGGTGGGCCATTCCCTTTTCGGTTTTTGTCGGAGCACCCGCCTACCTGGACGGCTACGCAGCGCTGCCGCTGACACGCGGTTTGATTGACCACGGCATGTCCCAGGGCGCGGCGATGGCTTTCCTGGTTTCCGGGGGCGTCGTCAGTATCTGGGGGGCGATGGCGATCTTTCCGGTTCTCCGGTTGAAACCCTTCCTGCTCTATCTGGCGTTGGCCGTCTTCGGGTCGCTGCTGGCGGGGTATGTTTTCGACTGGGTGGCATGACTGCTGCGCCCTGGGGGCCGGAGGAAATCGGCTCTGTTGAAAAGGGCAGCCCTGGAGCGATGTGGCGGAAGGTGTCACGCTCCGCTCTAGAGCGCGATCGTCTCAGGTGGAAGCGTGTCGCTTCCACCTGAGACGTGAATCCTACTCTAGAAGACACTCCCGGGACTGCACCCTCCGGTGACGGCGCGTGCTACAGGTCGAGTTCCAGAACCCTCGTGCCGGCAGCGGGCACGGAGCAGCAGATCAGGATCTCGTCCTCCGCGCGCTCTGCCGTCGGCGGCGTGCGATAGGCGACCTCGCCGGATATCTTGCGCGTGGCGCAGCTTCCGCAGGCGCCGTTGCGGCAGGAAAAGGCCGGTGTGAGTCCCTGAGCCTCGGCGGTCTCCAGCAGGTTCGCGTCGCCTCTGCTCCAGGGCCGTTCGACTCCCGATCTGGCGAACTTCACGATGGCTGTTTCGGCTTCGTCCGTCACGACAGAGGAACCTGCCGCATCCGGTCTGCGTTCGAGAGACGCCGGTCCGAAGGCTTCGGCGAAGATACGGGCATCGCGCAGACCGAGCTTGCGCAGACTGTCGTAGAGACTCTGCATGAAAGCCGGCGGGCCGCAGAGAAGGACGTCGCAATCCTCCGGCGGCAGCGTCTCCCGCAGGATGCCCTCTGTGATGCGGCCGCTATGGTCGAAGTCTCGCCTCGGTCGTTCGCCGTCGGCCGGCGTAGCGATCACGGAGGCATAGCTGATGGTGCCGCCGGTTTCCCGCTGCAGCCTGCGGAAGTCGGCGGCGAAGGCGCGCTCCGCGCTGGTCCGGGCGGCATGGAGCACCGTCAGCGGTCGGATATGGCCGCTGCGCTGGCCCTCGTTCCCGACGTGCTCCGCCATGGCGATCATCGGCGTGATTCCGACACCGCCGGCCAGCAGGACGGCCGGGCGCCGCTCCGCGGCATCCAGAGAGAAGACACCCCTGGGCGCCTTGGCTTCGATGACGTCGCCGGGACGAAGGCTGTCGTGCAGGTGATTTGAGACCAGACCGCCCGGCTCCCGTTTGACGGAGATGCGATAGCCGCTGTCGGCGGGTGCGGAGGAGACGGTGTAGGTGCGTATGGTCGGTCTGTCGGCGCCGTCCGGCGTCACCCGCAGCGTCAGAAACTGTCCGGCTTCGAAGGCCGCTGCCGGTCGGTCGTCATCGGGTTCCAGATAGAACGAGCGGATCACCGCGCTTTCGTCCGCGACGCGCGTGATCCGGAAGGGCCGCCAGGCGTCGGCCTCTGCCGCCGCGGCGAGGCGTGCCTCCGTTTCGGCCCAGTCTCCGGCCATCAGGCTGGCGGGCGACCATTCGCCGAAGTCCGCGCGGAACGGCAAGGCATCGCGCAGGCGCAGGCCCTGCTCGACCGTGACGCGCCAGCCGCGTTCCGCGCCGCGGAAGGCCCGGATCTCGGGGTGATCCTCCCAGAGCAGCTCGACCCTGCCGGTCAGCATCAGAAGATCGCCGCTTTCGAAGTCCGGAAAGGTCAGGCCGGCCCTGGGATTCACCAGGAAGTTCCCGAGCGTGTTGAAGTAGGAATTGCCGGCGTAGTCGGGCACGGTCAGGCTGTCGCCCGCGACCTTGACGAAGCCCGCCCGCCCGCCGCGGTGCGAAACGTCCACGCCTTCGACGGCAGGCCGGTCCTTGGTCTCGATGTAGCTGGCGACGAAGAAGGTGTCGGCGCGGGCGATGACGTCGCGCGCCGCGTCATCCAGGCCGGCGAGCCTTTCGGGGAGCGGTCGCGCGCGCCGGTCAGCCGGATCGCGGCGGAAGGTAACGTCGCGAGTCTGAATGTACTGCGGGCAGTTGCCGAAGGACTGGTCCACGCCCAGGGTGAAGCCATCTGCCCCGGCCGCGATCACGCGCGTGTTGACGCGGTTGCGGCGGCGGGTCGGAAGCTCGATGCCGAGAACGCCGATGGGTCTGCCCCGGGCCAAAGCAGCGGCCAGCGGGTCGCCGTCCAGCGGCAGGGCCCCGACGTCCAGCCGCTGCGGATCGGGAGACAGGAGAAAGCCGGGCCGGCCCGACAGGATCGATGCCCAGGGCCAGCCCTCGCCGTCCACGCTGCCGAAGACGGCAAAGGGGAGTTGGCCGAAGAACTGCCGGTGCTGGTCCGGCATGAAGGGGCGGATCGTCCTGCGGCCGAAGGCTTCCGTCGACTCGCGTTTGCCGCTGCGGGTCTGCATCGCCTGCTCCCCGCTGTGGAACGGCGAGTGGTCTGTCTTCGCGGGTTTGGCTGTGCGCATTGAGATCTCGCTCGGACGCAGGAGGGATCCGCCCCGCCGGTTCCTGTCGGCGGGGAGAAGCGGCCTTTAGGACAACAGCCCGACCTTGCTCTCGGGCATTCCGACGAAGCCGTCGAGCGCGGCCACGTTCGACAGGAAACGGCGGACGTTGGGGTAGGGCTCCAGCGACACGCCGCCTTCCGGCGCGTGGGCGGTGTAGCTGTAGATCGCCACGTCGGCGATCGTGGGCCGGTCGCCGACCAGGAAGTCGCGGCCGTCCAGGTGAGCCTCCAGCTTGCCCAAGGCCTTCGCCGCCGTTGCCTGGCAGAACGTGATATCGAGCGGCGCGTTGAACAGCGTGACGAGGCGCGCTGCGGCGGGGCCGAAGGCGATCTCGCCGGCGGCCAGGGTCAGAAACCTCTGTACCTCGGCCTCTCGCACGGGGTCGCTCGGAAGGTAGTCGGGCGCGTACCTGCGGGCGAGATAGACGAGAATGGCGTTGGAATCGCTGATCACCGTGTCGCCGTCCTCGATCACCGGCACCTGACCGGCAGGGTTCAGCGCCAGGAACTCGGGTTGCTTGTGCGCTCCCTTGGCCATGTCGACCTCGACGACCTCATGCGGGATGCCCGCCAGATTGGCGAAGAGCACGACCCGGTGGGCGTGGCCGGACAAGGTGAAGCTGTGGATGCGGAGGACGCTGGACATTCGAAAGCCTCGTTGGTGCGTGCCGGAGGTGTTCCGGGGATGAGGCTTAGGTAGCTTGCGCACGCTGTGGCGATAATATACCGATTCATGGAATAATCATGAATGATTCGGAGATAGTTTGAGGTGGACACGCTCGAGGGCATGCGCACCTTTGCCGCCGTGGCGGCCCGGGGCTCCTTCACGGACGGGGCCAAACGGCTCGGCATCAGTACCAAGCTCGCCAGCAAGTACGTTCGCCAGCTGGAAGAGCGCCTGGGCGCGCAGCTTCTTCACCGCACCACCCGCTCCGTCACGCTGACCGAAACGGGAGAGGCCTACTACCGACGCTGCCTGCCGCTGCTCGACCAGTTCGACGAGCTCGAGGGACTGGTACAGACACGGCAGTCCGAACTTGCGGGCCCCATCCGCATCACCGCCCCGACCGGCTTCGGCAGCACTCAACTGGTTCGCGCCCTCCGGCCTTTCCTCGCGGATCATCCCAAGGTCGCCGTCGAGCTGCATCTCTCCGATCATCACGTCTCGCTTGTGGATCAGGGCTTCGATCTGGCGATCCGTTTCGGGGCACTCAAGGACTCCTCGCTTGTGGCCCGGAAACTGATGGACATGCGCATCGTCTGCTGTGCTTCGCCCGACTATCTGCAAGCCAACGGCAGGCCGGACGAGCCCGCCGCGCTCGCCGACCACAACTGCCTGCTCCCGGTTAGCGCCGGACCCTCGGACCAGTGGGAGTTCCGAATAGACGGACAGATCCGGTCCGTTGCCGTCAGGGGAAACTTTCGGGCGAACTCCCCGCGCGCCGTCGCGCAGATGGCCTCCGACGGCTTGGGGATAGCGCGGATGCCGCTCTACACGGCCGAGCCCTTTATCGAGAGCGGTCGTCTGAACCTCCTGTTCGAGGCGCAGGAAGCGAAGGTGATCGGCCTCCATGCGGTCTACCCGCCCGGCCGCCATCTCACCGCGCGGATCCGCGCGGTCATTGATCACCTGACGGATCACTTTGTCGGCGCCGCCGCGTGACCACCTCGCCGAACGAAGGTCGCCGGCGCCGCGCAAGTTGCTTTCTGCGGTGCCGTCGACGAACTTGCATGTCGGCGGAAGCGGCTCCTGTCTCAAACCGCGACCGATCGCGCAGCCTGCTCCAATCGAGCCTGCCTCGCCAATCTGTTGAGGGATGAGCAATGACGGTTTCGCGCCTCGACTTCCAGCCGACCTTGACCGGCGATAGCGTCGCGGTTCGGCCCCTGGCCGAAGCAGACTTCGAGGCTCTGTTCACGGCCGCCAGCGATCCCGAGATCTGGGCCGGGCATCCCGCGAAGGATCGCCATCGCCGAGAGGTCTTTGCGGCCTACTTCGCTTTTCTGCTCGATAGCGCCACGTCGCTGGTCGTCCTGGAGCGCGCATCGGGGAAGATTATCGGTTGCTCCCGCTACTACGTCGCCCCGGACACCCCGGACTGTGTGTCCATCGGTTTCACCTTCTTGGATCGGGCGCACTGGGGCGGGTCGACGAACTTCGAACTCAAGCGGCTGATGCTCGATCATGCCTTTCGAAGTGTCTCCGCTGTCTGGTTTCACATCGATCCAACGAACGTCCGCTCGCAAAAGGCGACGGCGAAGCTCGGTGCGGTCCACGCCTACGATGCGACCCTGGACCTCTCCGGCACGCCGGCCGCGTGGATGTGCTTCCGTCTCGGTAAGGCCGACTGGGAGCGAACCTGTGAAGTGGCTGACCTCGCTCTAGGCCGCCGCCGCTAGCTGCCGCTGTTTGCCCGCTTGCAGCGCATAGGCCAGCGGGTTGAAGCCGAGCCGATAGGCCAGCTCGCCGGGCCGTTCGATGTCCCAGACCGCCAGATCGGCGGCCTTGCCGACTTCCAGGGTGCCGTGGCTGGCGCCCAGGCCCAGGGCCAGGGCGGCGTTGCGGGTGAAGCCGGCCAGCGCTTCCTCCGGCGTCAGGCGGAAGAGGGTGCAGGCCAGGTTCATGGTCAGCAGCGGCGAGGTCAGAGGCGCGCTGCCGGGGTTGCAGTCGGTCGCCAGGGCCATGGGGACGCCCTGGCGCCGGAAGGCCTCGACGGGCGGCAGCTGTGTTTCGCGCAGCACGTAGAAGGCGCCCGGCAGCAGCACCGCCACCGTGCCGGCCGCCGCCATGGCGGCAACGCCCTCCGCGTTGGTGTATTCCAGATGATCCGCCGAGAGCGCCCCGAAGCGCGCGGCCAGGGCCGCCCCGCCGAGGTCGGAGAGTTGGTCGGCATGCAGCTTGACCGGCAGGCCGAGGTCCCGCGCCGCAGCGAAGAGTCGGGCCGTCTCGTCCGGCGTGAAGGCGATACCCTCGCAGAAGGCGTCCACGGCGTCGGCAAGGCCGCTGGCGGCGATGGAGGGCAGCATGGCGATCACGGCGTCCAGGTAGCCGGCCCGGTCCTGGCCGTACTCCGGCGCGACGGCATGGGCACCCAGGAAGGAGGTGCGTATGGTCACGGGATAGTCGGCCGCCAGCCGCCGGGCCACCCGCAGCATCTTGGCTTCCTGCTCGAGGTTCAGGCCGTAGCCGGACTTGATCTCGACGACGGTCACGCCCTCCCGCAGCAGGGTCTCCAGCCGGGGCCGTGCGGCTGCCAGCAGCTCGTCTTCGCTGGCGGCCCGGGTGGCGGCCACCGTCGCGGCGATGCCCCCGCCGGCGCGGGCGATCTCCTGATAGGTTGCGCCGGTCAGGCGCCGCTCGAACTCGGCGGCCCGGTTGCCGCCGTAGACCAGATGGGTGTGGCAGTCGATCAGGCCGGGTGTCATCCAGCGCCCCTCGAGCGGGACCAGCCGCTCGGCACTGTGGTGCGGGAGGGCGCTCGCCGGGCCGAGCCAGGCGATGGTACCGTCCTTCACCGCCAGGGCCATGCCTTCCTCCGCCCCGTAGGGCCGGCCGTTCGAGACCATCGTCGCCAGCCGCGCATCGGTGAAGAGGAGGTCCCACTGCTCTTCCTCCTGGTCGAGCTGCGGGTCGCTGGGCTCCGGCATGATCGGTGCGGCTCCTGTTTGCGGCGCGGCGGACCATGCGGTATGCGGGCAGGGCCGTCCGAAGGGCGCCGGCGTGGCGTCGGCCCGATGACGGGCCGATGGTCGCGCCCCAGATTAGCGGCATAGTGGAGCGGGTCCATGGTCTTGCACCGTCTTTTCGCCGAACGGGCGCTGTTGCCGGGGGGCTGGGCCAGCGACGTACTGCTGGAGGTGGACGCCAACGGCTTCATCGCGGCCGTCACGCCGGGAAGCGCCGGAGAGGCTCTGGGCGAAGGGGTGGAGCGCGCGGCCGGCCCGGTGATTCCCGGCATGGCGAACCTGCACAGTCATGCCTTTCAGCGCGCCATGGCGGGTCTGGCCGAGCAGGCGGCCAACCCGGAAGACTCCTTCTGGACCTGGCGCGACCTGATGTACCGCTTCGTCGCGCGGCTCGACCCGCCGCAGATCGAGGCCGTCGCAACCCAGCTCTACGTCGAGCTGGTCAAGGCCGGCTACACCGCGGTCGGGGAGTTTCACTATCTGCACCACGCGCCCGACGGCGCGCCTTACGGGGATCGGGCGGAGACGGGCAAGCGCCTGCTGGCCGCCGCCCAGACGGCCGGTATCGGGATCACGCTGCTGCCGGTGCTCTACGGCTACGGCGGTTTCGGGGGGCAGCCGCTCGGCCCGGCGCAGGCGAGATTTCGCAACGATCCCGAGCAGATTCTGGAGATCGTGGCCGGTCTGAAGGCCGTGGCCTCGGGCCATCCGCAGATCCGTGTCGGTCTGGCGCTGCATTCCCTGCGGGCGGCCACGCCCGAGACCCAGGCTGCCGCCGTGCAGGGGTTGGACTCCCTGGACGCGACGGCACCGCTTCACATTCATGTCGCCGAGCAGACGAAGGAGGTCGAGGACTGTCTGGCCTGGTGCGGCCGCCGGCCGGTCGCCTGGCTGTTGGACGAGATGCCGGTCGATGCGCGCTGGTGCCTGGTGCACGCCACGCACATGGAGCCTGCGGAAACCGAGGCCTTGGCACGCAGCGGCGCTGTCGCCGGCCTCTGCCCGACCACCGAAGCCAACCTGGGCGACGGCCTGTTCGACGGCCCGCGCTACTGGGCGGCCGGCGGCGCCTGGGGCATCGGCTCCGACAGCCATGTCTCTCAGAGCCCGATCGAGGAGCTGCGCTGGCTGGAGTACGGCCAGCGCCTGCGCGACTGCGGCCGCAACCTGCTGCGCGGTCCCGGCTCCGCCGCAGGAATAGGGGCGCAGCTCTATCGCGGCGCGCTGGACGGCGGGGCGCGGGCGCTCGGTCGGCCCATCGGCCGGTTGGCGCCGGCCTGCCGGGCCGATCTGCTGGTGCTCGATCCCGAAACGCCATCGCTGCAGGGCCTGGAGGACGATCGGCTGCTGGATGCGCTGGTGTTCGCCGGAAACGTCAATCCGGTGCGCGATGTCGCCATCGGCGGCTGCTGGGTGGTGCGCGAGGGCTGGCATGCCGCCGAAGCGCAGGCGCTGCAGGGCTTTGCGGCCGCCCGGCGGGCGCTGCTGACCTGAACCGGCGCGATCCGGCTCTCGTGATAGATCTGGAGGGCGGTTCACGCCTCAGGCGAACGCGAAACGCTTCCGCCTGAGACGATCGCGCTCTAGTGTCTTAGACCGTCTTTCTGCGCAACCTTCGTCCTGACAGAGTATGAGCCGAGTCGTTCTACCTGCCGACGCCGACACGGTCGCCGGCGCCCTCGCCGACATCCGGCACCGCCGCAGCTATGTCGAGGCGCTGGTCGCAGCCATGGAAACCCTGCCGGCGCCGGAGCCCGAACGCTACGGCGATCACGACGCCTGGTACCTGGCCGCGCTGGAGGACGGGTTCTTTCGGCGCGTCTTCGTCGTGGAGTACCGAGCCTGGCGCAGCCGGATTCGGGATCTGGTGCGCGATCAGCTCTCGGGACTCGGGCTGGATTCCGACCTTTGGCGACCTGCGGAGGAGGCGCGCGATGCCGCCGCCTTCGTGTTTCAGGTCCGCCTGCTGCTCGCCGACGAACTGGACTGCGAACTCGATCCGGAGGTCTGGACGACCTTGCAGGAACTGGCTGCGGTCGCGGAGGCCATCTCCGAATCGTCGCGCGCCGCGCGCCTGGAGCTGGCCGAGCGCTATCCCGACTACTTCTCCGACCTGGACGTCTTCGGCGACGGCGATCCGACGGGCCGGCTGACCCTCTCCCACGACCTGGCTTTGCGGGCCTTCGAGACCGTTACCGCCTTCTGGAACGCCTTTCCTTATCGGACGGCATAGCGCTTGGGCGTCAGGCGATGACGCTGGCCCGCAGTTCGCGCATGTGTTTGACGAAATCGCTGCTGTGCAGGTGCTCGATCAGCGTATCGAACTCGCTCTTGTGCTGGCGCAGGCGCTCGGACTGCGTCTCGGTTTCCGAGAAGCAGTTCACCATGGAGGAATCGCTCAGAACGGACGTGCTGTGTTTCATCTCGCTCTCCATCGAATGACTTTGCGAAGAGCTTACGTTTGCGAATTTGACTTGGATCATCACGTGTAGATTTTCTTTTTATGTTTTTGGATTTCGATTTTTCTTAATTTTTAGTTTACTATAATCTATCGGGAAAAAGCCAAGAAAAATAGTCGATTGGGAGAGTCATTTGCTTACGTTGCAATTGTATTTGACATCTTGAGATGATATTGAGGGAAATAAATAAATTCTCAGGTTGTGTTATTAGAGATAGTGAGGTTGATTAAAAGAACTCGCATAAGATGTTTGAAAATCGATTGTAATTATTTGCTCTATGATTTCGATATTAACGCACCAGTAAAAATTGAAAGGCATTGTCGCTGAAGGTCGAACGTCAGCGAGTGAGCAGCGAATGTTTGCACGTAAAGTAATGCCCAAGAAAACGCCCGCGGTTGCAGCTGCAAAAGATGCGAACTTTCGCCAGTTGGTCGACGACTTGCCGGTCGCGGTGATGACCTGCGATCTGGAGACCTTCGTGATCGACTATGCCAATCCGAAATCGATCGAGCTTCTGGAGGGCCTTCGCGACCTGCTGCCGGTCGACCCGCGGGATATCGTCGGCACGTCGATCGACGTTTTTCACAAACACCCCGAACATCAGCGCCAGATGCTGTCGAATCCGGCCAACCTGCCCCACCGCGCCCGCATTCAGCTGGGCGAAGAGGTGCTGGATCTGCACATCGCGGCCATCGGCGACGGCAAGGGCAGGCGGCGCGCATCCCTGACCTGGAGCGTGATTACCAACGAGGTCCGTGCCGACCTGAAGACCAGGCGCTTCCTGCAGATGATCGACAAGATGCCGATCAACGTCATGACCTGCGATCCAACGGACTGGTCGATCAACTACATCAACCAGACCAGCGTCGAGACCCTGCGCTCGATCGAAGAGCACCTCCCCGTCAAGGCAGACGACATGCTCGGGACCTCGATCGATGTCTTTCACAAGCATCCCGCCCATCAGCAGGCGATGCTGTCCGATCCTTCCAATCTGCCGCACACGGCCAACATCCGGGTGGGACCGGAGACGCTGCAGCTGCACGTCTCGGCCATCACGAGCGAGGACGGCAGCTACATGGGCCCGATGGTGACCTGGTCGGTCATCACCGACACCATCCGTATGGCCGAATCCGTCTCGGACGTTGTTGACGCGATCGCCTCGACGTCGTCCGAAATGGATGAGTCGGCGACGCAGCTGCTGGAGATCTCCCGGCAGGCCACGGGGCTCTCCTCGTCGGTCTCCTCAGCGACCGAGGAGCTGAGCGCCTCGATCCGGGAAATCTCGAGTCAGATGTCGGAGGCGTCTCAGAAGTCGACCATGTCGGTCGATCAGGCGCGCGAAGCGGATGCCTTCGTGACCTCTCTGGCCGAAGCCGCCGACAGCATCGGCAAGATCACCGAGGTGATCGAGGACATCGCGGGGCAGACCAACCTGCTGGCGCTCAACGCGACGATCGAGGCGGCACGTGCCGGCGAGGCCGGCAAGGGCTTTGCGGTGGTGGCCGGCGAGGTCAAGTCGCTGGCGAGCAAGACCGCGCAGTCGACCGACGAGATCAAGGGCTTGATCGACACGATCCAGAAGACCACCAAGAGCACGGTCGAGGCCATTCGGCGCATCGGCGAGTCGGTCGGTTCGATGAACGAGATCTCGACTCAGGTCGCGGCCGCCGTCGAAGAGCAAAGCGCGGCGACTGCGGAGATCAGCCGTAACATCGACGGGGTGTCCCAGGCATCCCAGGATACCGGCGGCTCTGCCGCCCGCGTCCAGGATACGGCATCGGCTCTGGCCGGCCGGGCCCAGTCTCTTCAGGGCGAAATCGACCAGTTCTTGAAGACCTCGAACGGCTAGGCGCAGGTGAGACGGGCGCTGGGCGATACCGGGGCCAAGCCGTTTCGCCGCCCTACTTCTCAGACCACCACCGCAGCTTCTTCTCGAAGATGCGCAGGCACTCCGACAGGCTGCCGGCCCGGGCGAGACGCTGACGGTCGGAAAAGACGACATACTCGATCTGCTTGCCGGACGCCCGCTTCGCGACCGCGTAGAGCGGGCGTTCGTGGGTGCTGCGGAACACGGAAAAGACGGCGATGCCGGCACGATGATCGATGGCGTAGTCGCGCCACTCGCCGCTGGCCACACGTCGGGAATAGACGGATAGCAGCTGATTCAGCTCGGTGCGGGTGAAATAGGTGGCTTTAGAGCTCTTTTTGGCCGGTCGGCGATATGCCTCCAGGCGCAGCAGATCGCCCATAAAGCAACTCTCCCCCGTCGCTCTGGTGCAGGCCCGCTGCTGACACGCGAGCCTGCGTTTCAGTTTTCTTTCGCTATGTCAGTTTCGCCGAAAACCTCGGAGAGGTCCAGGCCGGTCAGATCGACAGCCGGCGTGTTCGCGGGCAGATCCGGGGCGTAGGTCACGCGCTGGCCCTGGCTCGCGTAGATGTCGGGCCGGGTATAGCGGGTCACGTTGCCGAGCGTGCGGTAGCAGTGCTCGGTGCGCATGACGAAGGGCTCCGGCACGCAGAAGGACTCGCCGCGGCTGGAGCGCACGAAAGAGCAGTCGCGGTCGAGGGCCGCACTGAGCGCGTGGTCGGTCATGGTCTTATCGGTCGCGACCAACGTGACCATACTGGCGCCGGTGACCAGAAGGCCGGGGTCGCAGGCGCCAAGCGCCATGGTCATGCCGGCGGCTGCCAACAGCTTGAGAGGGGCGATAGGTCTTTTCATTGCCACAAAGTCTAGGGCCTATTGGGTAAAGGAAGCCTTGCCAAGCCTGCGGCTCTCTCGGCCCCCTCGTCCGAAGCGGGGAGAGCCGGCTTCCCGTGCCGGAAGGGGCCGGGGATAGCGGCGGCGGCCCGCGCCGTAGTGTTGTCACCGGCCTGCCGAGCCTTTATCAACCGGGGCCGAAAGTGCCTGTCGTCCCGGCGCCGTCGCGAGGGCGTCGTGGTTTGCCATAAGGGAGTCCCAGGTGAGCGACATTTTCCGTGAGGTCGACGAAGAGGTCCGGAAGGAACGCTTCGAACGCCTTGCCAAGAAACACGGACCCTGGATCTTGGGGCTCGTCCTGGGCGGCTTGGCGGCCTTCGGCGGCTGGCAGTTCTGGCAGCAGTGGCAGCAGGATCAGCGCCTGGCTTTGGCGGCGCGCTACGAAGCCGCCCTCAGCCAGGCAGCCGCCGGCGACAGCGTCGCTGCCCTCTCGGCGCTGGAGGAGATGGCGGGCAGTTCCAGCCAGTCCTATGGCCTTCTGGCCGGCTTCCAGGCGGCGCGTCTGCGGGCCGAGGCCGGCGACCTGGAGGGTGCGCTGGCGGTCTGGGACCGTTTGGCCGGGGACTCGGCCGTTCCGACATCCTGGCAGGGTGCCGCCCGGTTGCTGGCGGCGCAGCATGCCATCGGCCAACGCGACCGCGCCGAGATCGAAGAGCGTCTGGCGCCTCTGCTCGAAGGGGCCTCGCTCTATCGTCCCGCCGCACTGGAACTGGCTGCGCTGGCCGCCTTGGCCGAGGGCGATGTCGAAGCCGCCCGCAGCCAGCTCGAGACCCTGACCCAGCTTGGCGATGCACCGCCGCAGATACTCAATCGCGCGGCCCGGCTGCTCGAAAGCCTTGGCACCTCCTGACGGATTTTTGCGATGTCTTGTCCCCTTGACCGTCCCAGCCTGAGGGCTGCCGCACTGCTGGCCGGCCTGCTGCTGTCGGGCTGCAGCACCGTGGAAGGCTGGTTCGGGGAAGATGAGGAAGTGCTCCCCGGCCAGCGGCTGGCCGTGATGCTGGACGATCAGGTGATCGAGCCCGATCCCGCGATTGCCGGTCTTCAGATCAGCCTGCCGCCGGCACGGACCAACGCGAACTGGTCGCAGAGCGGCGGCGGCCCGGACGGCGATCTCCAGCATCTCACCCTGGGCGACGGCTTGCGGCTGGCTTGGTCGGTCGACCTCGGCGAGGGAGAAGACGACGACGCCAAGATCCTGGCGGAGCCGGTGATTCTGGACGGCCGGGTCTATGCGATGGATGCCCGCGCGCAGGTCTCGGCGATCGAGGCCGCCAGCGGCCGGGTGCTGTGGCGGACCGAGCTTGAAGCCGAAGACGACAGCTTCTTCGGCGGCGGCGTTGCCGTGGCCGACGGCCGGGTGTTCGTGACCACCGGCTTCGGCGGCGTCTTCGCGCTGGAGGCCGCCAGCGGTGCGGTCGTCTGGCAGGCCCAGGCGGCGGCGCCCATTCGGGCGGCGCCTAGCGCTTCGGACGGCCGCGTGTTCGTCATTACGCTCGACAATCAGACTCTTGCCTTCGCAGCCGAGACCGGGGAGCAGCTCTGGCAGCATACCGGGATTCAGGAGATCGCGGGACTGGTGGGGGCCGCGCCGCCGGCCGTGGAGGGCGGTGTCGTCGTTGTCCCCTACACCTCCGGCGAGGTCTTCACCCTGCTGGCCGACAGCGGCCGTGTCCTCTGGTCGGATGGCCTGATGTCGGCGCGCCGCTCGGCACAGGTAGCCGGCCTGGCGCATATCCGGGCGATGCCGGTGATCGACCGGGGTGCGGTGATCGCGGTCGGCCACTCCGACCGCATGGCGGCCATCGATCTGCGGCGCGGTTTGCGCATCTGGGAGCAGGAGCTGGGCGGAACGTCGCGGCCTTGGGTTGCCGGGGACTTTATCTTTCTCTTGACCAACGACGCTCAGGTTGTGGCCGTCACGCGCGATCGCGGTCAGGTGCGTTGGGTGCATCAGCTCCGCCGCTACGAGGACGAGGACGACCTGGAAGATCCGATCGTCTGGAAGGGCCCTGTTCTGGCCAGCGAACGGCTGATTCTCGGCAACGATCTGGGAATGGCGGTGGCCCTGTCGCCCTTCACCGGGGAGCGGCAGGCCGATTTCGACCTGCCCGGTGCGGTGGCTGTCGGGCCGATCGTTGCCGACGGGACGCTCTACTTCGTGACCGAGGGCGCGCAGCTGGTCGCCTATCGCTAGAGTAGGAGTCATGTCTCAGGCGGAAGCGAAACGCCTCCGCCTGAGACGATCGCGCTCTAGGGTGCCGTTCGGGAGAAGCGCTCGCTAGCCCGCTCGCAGCGGCCGCCGCCCTGGACAAGCCCTGCCGCAGGGGGCCATATGCCCCGCTTTCCAGCCGCAAGTGCAGTTCGCTCTCCATGTCCTTCACCGTCGCCATCGTCGGCCGGCCCAACGTCGGCAAGTCGACCCTCTTCAACCGCCTGGTGGGGCGGCGCTTGGCGCTGGTCGATGACCAGCCCGGCGTCACCCGGGACCGGCGCGAAGGAGACGCTCGGCTCTACGAGCTGGAGTTCCGCGCCATCGACACGGCGGGCCTGGAGGACGTGACCGACGACTCTCTGGAGGCGCGGATGCGCCAGCAGACCGAACGGGCGATTGCCGAGGCGGATCTGGTGCTGTTTCTGATCGACGCCCGGGCCGGCGTGACCCCGCTGGATGCGCATTTCGCCGATCTGCTGCGCCGGGCGGCCGCCAAGACGCTGTTGATCGCCAACAAGTGCGAGGGCAAGGCCGCCGAGGCCGGCCTGCTCGATGCCTATCGCCTCGGCCTCGGCGAACCGCTCGCCTTTTCGGCCGAGCACGGCTTGGGCCTGGGCGATCTGCATGAGGTGATGCGGCCCTACGTGCCGCAAGGCGAGGAGGACGCCGTCGAGCTGCCGGCCGAACCGGACGCGGCGGAGGACGACGCGCTGGAGGCCGAACGCGACTACGGTCCGCTGCAGATGGCGGTGGTCGGCCGGCCGAACGTCGGAAAGTCGACGCTGATCAACCGTCTGGTCGGCGAAGACCGCTTGCTGACCGGTCCGGAGGCGGGCATCACCCGCGATTCCATCGAACTCGACTGGGACTTTCAGGGGCGTCCGGTGCGTCTGGTCGATACCGCCGGTCTGCGCAAGCGCGCCCGGGTCGAGGACAAGGTCGAGCGCCTTTCGGCCGCGGACACCAAGCGCGCCATCGACTTCGCCAACGTCGTGGTGCTGATGCTCGACGGCGCCGTGGGTCCGAACGAGGCGCCGCTGGAGAAGCAGGACCTGACCATTGCCCGCACGGTGGTCGACGAGGGCCGGGCCCTGGTGATCGCCGTCAACAAGTGGGACGCCTGCGGCGACCGGATCGGCGCCATGCGCCTGCTGCGCGACCGTCTCGAGCGCTCCTTGCCGCAGACCAAGGGGGTCCCCATCGTGGCGGTTTCGGCGCTCGAGGGGCGCGGGCTGGACAAGCTCCTGCAGGCGGTCTTCGCCGCCTACGAGGTCTGGAACGTGCGTCTGCCGACCGGTCAGTTGAACCGTTGGCTGGAGACCACCACGACGCAGCACCCGCCGCCGGCGCCCGGCGGCCGGCGGATCCGCATCAAGTACGTGACCCAGGCCAAGACGCGGCCCCCCACCTTCGTGGTCTTCTGCTCCCAGCCCAAGGACCTGCCCGACAGCTACCTGCGCTACCTGGAGAACGCTCTGCGTCAGGACTTCGACCTGCCCGGAACGCCGATCCGGATCTTCGCGCGCGCCGGCGAGAATCCCTACGTGAAGAAGGGCAGGCGACGGCGTTAGAGCCGGATCGCCTTAGGTGGAATCGCCAGGGCGATTCCACCTAAGGCGATCCTGTTCTAGACTGAAGCGCGCCCGGGCCGTGGCGCTCGGGCCGCACGTGCGAAGTCCGATAGCCTGCGACGTTGGTTCGCGGGGAAGGAGACGACGATGGCCGCACCCAAGCAGAAGCCCCGCATCGAAGTGGTCGATCTGAGCGAGACGCTGGAAGTGATCTTCAACGGCGCGACCGTAGCGCGGAGCGCCCGCGCCAAGGTGCTTTTCGAGGGTACCCTGCCGCCGCGCTACTATGTCCCGGCTGGCGATGTCCGCCTGGAGTTGCTGCGCCCGACGGCGACCAAGACGCACTGTCCCTGGAAGGGCGAGGCGAACTACTTCTCCATCCAGGTCGGCGACAAGCTGGCCGAGGACGCGGTCTGGAGCTACCGCACCCCGATCCCGGAGATGGCGCGCATCGCCGGTCTGCTCTGCTTCTACCCGGAGCGCGTGGACAAGCTGCACCTGGTCTGACCGTAAGCCTGGAGAGCAATCAGCTTACGGCGAGGGACCCAGGCGTTCTGCGAGATCCGCGATGACGGCGTCGAACATCTCTGCCGTCAGCCGCCGGGTGTTCTGGTTGTAGCGCGAGCAGTGGTAGCTGTCGGTCAGCCAGGGCAGATCGGCGGCGAGACGATGCACGGCACCGTGGCGAAAGGGCTTGGCCGACTTCTTCAGGCCCAGCGCGGCCAGGGTTGCAGTGTGGGCCACCTGTCCCAGGGCCAGAATGCCTTCGAGCTTCGGCAGGCCCCGCAGTTCCGCCTCCAGAAACGGTCGGCACTGCGCAATCTCGGCCGGCGTCGGCTTGTTCTCCGGTGGCACGCAGCGCACGGCATTGGCGATGCGGCAGCCGACCAGTTCCAGCCCATCGTCCTTGTGCTTGGCATAGGGGCCGCGGGCGAAGCCGTGCCGCTGCAGGGACTCGTAGAGCAGATCGCCGGCGAAGTCCCCGGTGAAGGGGCGGCCGGTGCGGTTGGCGCCGCGCAGCCCGGGCGCCAGGCCCACGATCAGCAGGCGCGCGTCGGACGGCCCGAAGCTCGGCACCGGCCGGTTGAAGAAATCCGGATGGGCTACGCGGTTGGCGGCCCGGAAGTCGGCCAGGCGCGAGCAGCGGGCGCAGTCGGGGTCGGGCGTCAGCACAGCCGGGTCAGCTGTCTTCGAACTCGTCCTCGACTTCGTCGATCGTCTCGAGGTCGGCCGCTTCCGCTTCGCTCGCCGCGCCGCCGCGATCCTGCCGTTCGCGCTGGCGCGGATGGTCGGCCGGCAACTGCCGCTCCACCGAGGTCTGCAGGTCGCCGAGATCGATGAAGTTGTCGGCCTGTCGGCGCAGTTCGTCGGCGATCATCGGCGGAGAGGAGCGGATCGAGGAAATCACCGTCACCCGGACGCCGCGGCGCTGAACGGCCTCGATCAGGCTCCGGAAATCGCCGTCGCCCGAGAAGAGCACGACGTGATCCAGACGGTCGGCCATCTCCATCATGTCGACGGCCAGTTCGATATCCATGTTGCCTTTGATCTTCCGCCGGCCCATGGAGTCCGTGAATTCCTTGGTCGGCTTGGTGATCATCGAATAACCGTTATAGTCCAGCCAGTCGATCAGAGGCCGGATCGGCGAGTATTCTTGATCTTCCACAAGCGCCGTATAGTAAAAGGCGCGCACGAGGCGGCATTCGCCTGCGAAAAGATTATAGAGACGCTTGTAATCGATATCGAAGCCAAGGGTGCGGGCTGTGGCATAGAGGTTGGCACCATCGATGAAAAGCGCGACGCGCTCTTCCGGATAGAACTGCATTGTCTGGGGGATCTCCAATTATAATCGTGTACTTGACAAAGATAGGGCGTTGCGGGCGACAAATGAAATTGTCAAATGCGGGCGCCGGAACGCCGGATCGGAATTTGGCAGCTCTGTTTCAGTCGAGCAAGCAAAACTCGACGGATGACCATAAAGATTGCGGGTCTTTTTAATGATATTCGTGGCTTTAGGGGCAAATCTCCCGCACAGTTTGTATGGAATGCCGCGCGACGTTCTTGAGGAAGCTTTGCGGCAGTTCGGCACCCGGCAGCTTCGGGTCGTGCGGCGGGCGCGCTGGTATCGCTCGCCGCCTTGGCCGCCCTCCGACCAGCCATGGTACGTCAATGGTGTTGCGGAGGTGGAGACCGCCTGCGATCCGGCCGAGACCCTGTCCGCTTTGCACGCGCTCGAGGCCGACTTCGGCCGGCGCCGACGCGAGCGCAACGCGGCGCGCGTGCTCGATCTCGACCTGATCGACTGGCACGGTCAGGTTCTCGAGGGGGACGACGGACCGGTTCTGCCGCATCCGAGGATGCAGGAGCGCGCCTTCGTTCTGCGGCCGCTGGCAGACCTGGCGCCCGACTGGCGCCACCCGGTGACCGGCCGCGCGATCGGCGACCTGATCGCGGCTCTGCCGCCCGGCGAGGGGGCGGAGCCGATCGAGGAGGCCTGCGGACGAGCTTTGTCACCGTGGGGGTGACGGTGGGTGTCACTGGGGAGCTGTGACCAAGGCTGGTAACGGCGGCCGGCGTGACCCGATGCCGCGGCTCCGGCGATCGTGTCTGTGACCGACTTCGCATTCAGGTGGAGCGACCCCACCTAAAGTCTCGTGTGAAAACGGCATTGCTGGAGCGGAGTAACCCCCCTCGTGTTCGACTCTGCGCGTCCCTACAGTTTTCATATCGAGCTGACCGACAAGTGCAACTCCGGCTGCCCGATGTGCGGGCGGACCGACGCGATGAATCGCTGCCGGGCAAACGAGGCGAAAGTTCGCAAGATCGAGCTGACGCTTGCGGACTTCGAGGCACAGTTCACCCCTGCCTTCTGCCGGCAGGTCGAAGAGGTGCAGTTCGGCGGTGGCCTGGGGGATGCGCTGGCCGCGAGCGAATGCCTCGAGATCTGCGACTATCTGACCGCCCAGTCTGTACGATTGGTCGTCTCGACCAACGGCGGCCTGCGCAGCCTCGATTGGTGGCGGCGCTTCGGCGCCGTGATGGGGCGCAACGGCTCGCACCTGGAGCTCCACGTGGACGGCTTGCGCGACACCAATGCGCTCTACCGGGTGAATACCGACTTCGACAAGATCATTGCGAACGCCGCCGCCTATCTGGCCACCGGAGCCGTCGCCGACTGGTACTACATCCTGTTTCGGCACAACGAGCATCAGGTCGAGGAGGCGCGCGACCTCGCCCGCGACATGGGGTTCCGGCACTTCGTGCTGATCGACACCATTCGCTTCGGGGCGAGTCGGCGCTTCGACTATGTCTTGCCCGACGGGACTCCCGCCGCCCTGGAGCCTGCGCGGCTGTCTGCGGCGGACTATCGGGCCCGGTTCCGGACGGCCTCGGAAGCCGAAGAGGCGGCTGCGGCGGCTCCGCCGGCGCTGCCGGCGGGCAGCAAGGCGGCACAGGCCGCGGCCGGGATCAACGGCATCCGCTGCAAGGCCCAGATGCTCAACCGCCCTTACATCACTGCCGACGGCAACGTCTCGGCCTGCTGCTGGATCGATCACTCGGAGGAGGAGCGGGGGCTGCAGGCGGCGGCCGGCCGGCAGTTTGCCGACTACAACATCCGCAGCCGTCCGTTGGAGGACATCCTGCGGGACGAGCCTTTCGCCGGGCTGTTCCAGAGGGGATGGCAGCAGGGGGAGGGGGCGATCTGCCGCCGCAAGTGCGGCGAGGGCGTGCGCAACAAACGCCTGCGGCTGTAGCGGCGCTTCCGGACGGTCCCGGTCTGCCGGACGTCTTCTGCTTCGGGGCCTGTCCGCGCCCTTCGCCTTGCAGGACGCCTCGTCGCTGCCTATAACCGCCAGTCACAGTGACACTGCTGCTTGCGATTAAGGAGGTTCGCCCGCATGGCGCGCGTGACCGTTGAAGACTGCGTCGAGAAGATTCCCAACCGCTTCGACCTCGTGGTGCTGGCCTCCCAGCGGGCGCGCGACATCTCGTCGGGTGCGCCGCTGACTCTCGAGCGGGACAACGACAAGAATCCGGTCGTCGCCCTGCGCGAAATCGCCGATGTAACGGTCGATCCCGACCAGTTGCTGGAAGAGCGGGTGACCCTGATGCAGCGCTTCCACAAGGAAGACGCGCCCGAAGACGACGATATGGCGGAGATCTCGCTGGCGGCCAGCCTGGAGGCCGAAGCCAGCGGAGAGACCCCGGCGCCGGCTCCGGCGCGGGCTCCGGAGCCCGAAGAGGACGGCGAGCCGGCCGCCTGATCCGGCTGCTCGATCCGGCCGCCCGTTCCGGCTGGGGGCCGCGAACGACCACGCCGCTGTACGACCGGGCTGACGAGTCCCGGCACGGCGGCGTTTGTCGTTTCAGGACGACTGCATCCTCCAGGCCGCGTTGCGCGCGCAGGTCCGACTTGATGACACAGTAGAATTCGGCCTTTGGATGGTTTGCTAGAGCGATTCCATTGAAGGTGATCCTGCTCTAGTCTTACCTCCCGACAGGTACGATATCTAACGTGCGCGATCTCATGCGCCCCGGGACGAGCGAGTCGCCCGGGTGATCGAGTCAGAGGACCAGGGATGCTGCGCCAGTTCGAGCTGGTCGAACGGGTTACGTCTTACGATTCGGCCGCCGACGAGGACCGGCTGAACAAGGCCTATGTCTATGCCATGAAGCGGCACGGCTCGCAGCGCCGCGCCTCCGGCGACCCTTACTTCTCCCACCCCATCGAAGTCGCCGGTATCCTGACGGAACTGAAGCTGGACGCCGATTCCATCGTCACCGCACTGCTCCACGACGTCGTCGAGGACACCGACGCGACGCTGGAGGAGGTGGAGAAGCTGTTCGGCACGGAGATCGCCAGACTCGTCGACGGCGTCACCAAGCTGACCCGGATCGAGCTGCAGTCCGAACGCTCCAAGCATGCGGAGAATTTCCGCAAGCTGGTGGTGGCGATGTCGGAGGACATTCGCGTCCTGCTGGTCAAGCTGGCCGACCGGCTGCACAACATGCGGACCCTGCGCTTCATCAAGTCGGCGGACAAACGCCGGCGCATCGCCCGCGAGACGGCGGACATCTACGCGCCGCTGGCGGAGCGGATCGGCCTCAATCGCTTCAAGGACGAGCTCGAGGATCTGGCCTTCGCCGAGCTGAATCCCGATGCCCGCGAGTCCATCGTCAACCGCCTTGAGTTCCTGCAGTCGGACGGCGAGGACCTGAGCCGCCGGATCATCGACCGCCTGACCGCCGATATTGCCGAGGACGGCGTCGATGCACGGATCTCCGGGCGCATCAAGGCGGCCTACTCGATCTGGAGGAAGATGCAGAAGCGCAACGTCGGCTTCGAGCATCTCGCCGATATCATGGCCTTCCGCGTAATCGTCAAGGATATTCCGCAGTGCTATCAGGCACTTGGAGCCTTGCATTCGCGCTACCCGGTGATGCCTGGCCGGATCAAGGACTATATCTCCACGCCCAAGCCGAACGGCTATCGCTCGCTGCACACCGGGCTCTACTTCGGGCCGGAGCAGCAGCGCATCGAGGTGCAGATCCGCACGTCGGAGATGCATGAGATCGCCGAATACGGCGTGGCCGCGCACTGGGTCTACAAGGCCGATCCGGAAGCCCGGCAGGTCGAGGGGCGGCAGTACCGCTGGCTGCGCGAGCTGCTGGACATCCTGGAGCACGCCCAGAACCCGGAGGAGTTTCTGGAGCACACCAAGTTGGAGATGTTCCAGGACCAGGTTTTTTGCTTTACGCCGAAGGGCGATCTGATCGCCCTGCCGCGCGGCGCGACCCCGATCGACTTCGCCTACGCCGTCCATACGGAAGTCGGCAACCGCACCGTCGGTGCCCGGGTCAACGGCCGCCTGCTGCCGCTGCGCCATCAGCTCGGCAACGGCGATCAGGTGGAGATCGTCACCTCCAAGGCGCAGACGCCCTCGCCGGACTGGGAAAACATCGCCGTCAGCGGCAAGGCCAAGGCCTGCATCCGGCGCTTCATCCGCAACGAGCAGCGCAGCCAGTACCTGCAGCTCGGCCGCCAGATGCTGGAGCGGGCCTTCAAGGCGGAGGGCTACGACTACACCGAAAAGGCGGTCGCCGGGGTTCTCAAGAAGCTGAAGCAGGACTCCGTCGAGGATGTCTGCATCGCCGTCGGACAAGGTCATTTCACCGCGCGCGACGTCGTGGTCGCGGTTTTCCCCGGCGTGCGCGAGCAGGCCAGGGGGGACAAGGACAAGGTCGTACCGATCGCCCGTGCGCGGCGGAACAAGACCGGCGATCACTTCGCCATTCCGATCAAGGGCCTGATCCCCGGCATGGCGGTCCACTTCGCCCATTGCTGCCATCCGCTGCCGGGCGACCGGATCGTCGGCATCGTCACCACCGGCAAGGGCGTGACGGTGCACACCATCGACTGCGATACCCTGCAGCAGTTCCAGGACACGCCGGAGCGTTGGGTGGATCTGGGGTGGGAGAGCGATCCCGGAGAGGAGCCCTTTACCGGTCGTCTCTATCTGACGGTGAACAACGAGCCTGGCGTACTCGGCGGGCTGTCGACGGTGATCGGCCGCAACGAAGGCAACATCTCGAACCTCAAGTTCACCCGCCGCGCTCTCGATTTCTACGAGCTGCTGATCGACGTCGAGGTCAGCGACGTGAAGCATCTCACCAACATCATGGCCGCGCTGCGGGCCATGCCCAACATCACCTCCGTCGAGCGGGCGCGCGGGTGAGCGGGTCCCGCGGCAGACGGCTTGGCGGCTCTCCGCACGGCAGCCTTGCGTCGGCGGGGATTTGCGCCCTTCCTGCCGCTCGCATACCTTGGATTGCCGTGACACGAGGAGAGGGAGCCGGGCGATGAGCCAGCGCCTGCGTCTTGGAGTGAACATCGATCACGTTGCGACCATCCGCAACGCGCGCGGCGGGCGCCATCCCGATCCGGTCCGTTCGGCCCGCATGGCTGCGGCCGCCGGGGCCGACGGCATCACGGCGCATCTGCGCGAGGACCGGCGGCACATGACCGACGCGGACATCGCGGCGCTCTCGGCCGAGATCGAGCTGCCCCTCAATCTGGAGATGGCGGCCACCGACGAGATGCTGGAGATCGCGCTGCGCCATCGGCCGCACGCCGCCTGCATCGTCCCGGAGAAGCGCAACGAGGTGACCACCGAGGGCGGACTGGACGCGGCGGGGCAGATGAATTCCCTGCGCCGCTACGTCGACGAGCTTGGGAGCGCGAGCATCCGGGTCTCGCTGTTCATCGATCCGGACGAACGGCAGCTCGAGGCGGCGAAGCGTCTGGGCTCTCCGGTGATCGAGCTGCACACCGGCGCCTATTGCGAGGCTTTCCTGGAGGCGCCGGACGGTGCCCGGACCCAGGCCGAGCTGGACCGCCTGATCGAGGGCGCGCGCCTGGCGGAGGATCTGGGGCTGGAGTGTCACGCCGGTCACGGCCTGACCTTCGACAACGTCTCGTCGGTGGCGGCCATCCCCAGCCTGGCGGAACTGAACATCGGCCACTTCCTGATCGGCGAGGCGATTTTCAGCGGCCTCGATTCCGCCATCAAGCGCATGCGCGCAGTGATGGACAAGGCGAGGGCCGAGGCGCTTGGCGCCCGTTCGGCCTAAGCGCAGGCGCAGATGATCATCGGCATCGGCAGCGACCTGATCGATATTCGGCGGGTCGAGAAGACCCTGGAGCGCTTCGGGAGCCGCTTTACCCAGCGGGTCTTCACCGAGGCCGAGATCGCCAAGGCGGAGCGCCGACGTCTGGTGGCCGCGACCTACGCCAAGCGCTTTGCGGCCAAGGAAGCCTGCGCCAAGGCGCTGGGCACCGGCGTGCCGCGGCGCGGCGTGCATTGGAAGCACATGGGCGTGGTCAACCTCCCCAGCGGCAAGCCGACCATGGCGCTGACCGAGGGGGCAGCGGTGCGGCTGGAGGAGCTGCTGCCGCCTGGCACCGAAGCGCAGATCGACGTCACCATCACCGACGACTACCCGCTCGCTCAGGCGATGGTGATCATCTCGGCGGTTCCGTCTCGCGACGACTAGCGCTATATGCTGCCCCGCCGTTCGGGCAGTCCCGATCGAATCTGAACCCCCCAGGCCCCATCGAACCCCCAGGTAGCGAGTAGCGAGTGTCTATGGCGAAGGCGAACAAGAGCGCCGGCGAAGGTATCTGGGATACGATCCGCACGATCGTCTACGCCGTGCTGATCGCGTTGACCCTGCGCACCTTCGCCTACGAGCCCTTCAACATACCGTCCGGCTCGATGCTGCCGACGCTTTTGATCGGCGACTACCTCTTCGTTTCGAAGTTTTCCTACGGCTACAGCCGCCACTCCTTGCCGTGGGGCATCATTCCCTTCGAGGGCCGGGTGTTCGGCGGCGAGGTCGAGCGGGGCGACGTGGCCGTCTTCAAGCTGCCGGCCGACAACCGGACCGACTACATCAAGCGTATCGTCGGGCTGCCCGGCGACCGGATCCAGGTGGTCAACGGCGTGCTCAACATCAACGGCACGCCGGTGAAGCGCGAGCGTGTGGCGGAAAGCGTGGTGCCCGGCACGGCCGGCACCGTCACCGAGTACATCGAGACCCTGCCGAACGGCCGGCGCCACCTGATCTGGGAGCGCTCCGACGACATGCCCTTCGTCGACAACACGCCGCTCTATCTGGTGCCCGAGGGTCACTACTTCGCGATGGGCGACAACCGGGACTCCAGCCAGGACAGTCGGGCCCAGCGGCAGGTCGGCTTCATTCCGCGCGAGAACTTGGTCGGCCGCGCCGAATTCCTGTTCTTCTCCTACGATGGCTCCGCGCGTCTCTGGGAGGTCTGGAAGTGGCCCTTCGCGATTCGTTGGGGCCGTCTGTTCGATGGCATCCAGTAAGCGGACTGCAGCGGGGTCGGCGACCGATCTGGCGGCGGTGACGGCGCGCCTCGGCCACGGCTTCGCCGATCCGGCGTTGCTGACGCAGGCCCTGACCCACGCGAGCCGTGCGGGCAGCAGCGAACGCTCCTACGAGCGGATGGAGTTCCTGGGCGACCGGGTGTTGGGCTGCCTCGTCGCGGAACTGCTGTACCGCCGTTTTCCGACGGAGAACGAGGGCGCGCTGGGCAAGCGCTTCGCCGCACTGGTGCGTCGCGAGACCCTGGCGGAAGTGGCGGGACCGGGGGGGCTGGATCTGGGTCCGCATCTGGGCCTGTCGCGCGGCGAGGAAGACTCGGGCGGTCGCGACAATCCCGCCACCCTGGCGGATGCCTGCGAGGCTGTGATCGCTGCCCTCTATCTCGACGGCGGGCTGGAGGCGGCCCGGCAGTTCGTCGAGCCGATCTGGGCGCCGCTGCTGGAGGCCGATCCGACGCCGCCACAGGACGCCAAGACCCGCCTGCAGGA
>JANQPZ010000201.1 GCA_028285215.1 Rhodovibrionaceae bacterium
TGGTCGGCCTGCGCTCACCCGATCCGCGTCTCCGCCAGCCGCTCTTCGTCCAGTTCGATCCCCAGGCCCGGTGCGTCGCCGAGAACGAGCTGGCCGTCGTCGTTGGCGACCACGGCCTCGGTGAGCCCGAAGTCGCGTCGTTCCGGCATCCAGGTCGGGGGATCGAAGGGATACTCCAGGAAGCGGCTGCCGCCGACCCCGGCCGCGAGGTGCGCGTTGGCCAGCAGGCCGATGCCGTGCCCCCAGGTGTGCGGCGTGAACTCCAGCCCCGCGTCCACCGCGCTCTGCGCGACGCGGCGCAGGCCGCTGATGCCGCCGGTGCAGACGACGTCCGTCTGCAGGACGTCCAGGCAGCGGCGCGCGACGATCTCGCGCAGCTCGTGCAGCTCCCGGGTCATCTCGCCGCCGGCGATGCGCAGGTCGACGGCCTCGCGCAGCTTGGCCATGCCGTCGTAGTCGCCGCGGTGCAGCGGTTCTTCCATCCAGTAGATGTCCAGATCCTCCAGGTACTCGGCGACCAGCAGCGCGTCCTTGAAGGTCCAGGGCAGGGCGGTGTCCCAGGGCATGCGCCAGGCCTGGTTGCAGTCGACCATCAGTTCCAGGTCCTGGCCGACCGCCTCGCGCACCTGCTCGACCACGGCCACGTCCTGGCGCCAGTGCGGCCGCTGGAAGCGGATCTTGAGGGCGGGAAAGCCTTCTTCGCGCACGGCCTGGGCCAGGTCCGCAAGCTCCTGGCCGTCGCGCAGGGATCCGGAGGAGGCGTAGAGCGTAACCCGGTCGGAGGCCCCGCCGAGCAGGCGCCAGATCGGCTCCTCGAGGGTCTTCCCGAAGAGATCCCACAGGGCGATGTCGAGCGGCCAGCAGCGGCCGTAGTGAAACGAGAGATTCTCGATCACCCGGAAATGCCGGTCGAGATCGCGCGGGTCCTGGCCGACGAAGAGATCCTCGTGGCCCGCGAAGCCCGGCATGGCGTCGCCCGCGCCGATGCCGACCAGGCCGCTGTCGGTCTCGACCCGCACGAGCTGCAGATCGAAGTGCCGGCGCGGGCGCGTATCCCAGGACGCCTGAAAGGGCGGGTCCAGGGGCAGGCGATGGACGCTCTGAAGAATACGTGTGATTTCCATGGGTTAGGCTATCGGTCCGACCGGCTGGAGGGGAGTCTGGGTGGCGGCTGGAGGGAGCCTGCGGTTCGCCGCGCGGGTCGTCAACGAAAAGGCTTGGGGCGCGCGCAGAATTGCGCAGGACAAGGGTTCGGGGCCGGTGTAGCGTCCGCAGCTTGTGGAGCGGGCGGAGGGCCCGTTTCGGGGAGGGTCACGGCGGTATGGCGACGGTGGAATGGCAGCGCGGCCCGAGGGCGCTCAGCGGTCCGGGCGCGCTCGCCGGCTTGGGGCCCGAGGCGCAGACGCTGGCCGGCAGCGGCGCCGCCGTCCTGCTGGTCGCCGATCCGGGGGTGCCGGCCTTGGCCGACGCCGCCGAATCGCATCTGACGTCCGCGGGTCTGGCGGTCCTGCGCTATGCCGAGGTGACCGGCGATCCCAAGGCGGCGCAGGTCGAGGCCGCAGCCGAGCTGGCGCGTGCGCAGGCCGTGCGGCTGGTGGTCGGTCTCGGCGGCGGGTCGGCCCTGGATGTCGCCAAGCTGGCCGGCGCCGTTGCCGGCGCGGCGGCGCCGGTGCTGGACTACGCCCTGGCGGCGCAGCCCCTGCCGCCCAGCGCTTTGCCGGTGATCGCCGTTCCGACCACGGCCGGCACCGGGTCGGAGGCGACGCGGGTCGCGATCTTCTCGCGCCCCGATGCCGAGGGCGGCGGCGATGCGAAAGTCTGGGCCTGGGGGCCGGAGCTGCAGCCCCGGGTCGCGATCC
>JANQPZ010000150.1 GCA_028285215.1 Rhodovibrionaceae bacterium
TGCTACGATCCGCCGTCGAGCAGTCCATGCCGGTCTACCTCGAGATCCCGCGCGACCTGGTGTTCGCCGAAACGGCCCCGACAGAGCCCCTGCCGGCGACGCCCGCGGACGCGGAGGCGCTGGCCGAATGCGCCGACGAGATCCTGGAGCGCCTGGCCAAGGCCGAACGCCCGGCCCTGATGGTCGGCGTCGAGATCCGCCGCTTCGGGCTGGAGGACAAGGTTGCGCGTCTGGCGGAAAAACTCGGCCTGCCGGTCGTCACCTCCTTCATGGGCCGCGGCCTGCTGGCCGAGAGTCCGGCACAGCCGCTGGGGACCTACCTGGGAGCCGCCGGCAAACCCGAGGTGACCGAACTGGTGGAAGGCTCGGACGGCCTTCTGCTGCTGGGCGTCATCCTCTGCGACACCAACTTCGGGGTCTCGGAAAAGCAGATCAACCTCGGCACCGCGATGCACGCCCTGGGCCGCGAGGTTCGCGTCAGCCGCCATGTCTTCGGCGAGATTCCCCTGGAGGCGCTGGTCGAGGCCCTGCTGGCGCGCGCCGTGCCGGTCAACCGACAGCGCGGAGAGCCGGTCGCCGGCACCAGCTATCCGGCGGATCTGAACAGCTCCGGCGAGACCGTCGCGCCGACCGACATCGCGCGTGCGGTCAACGACCTGATGCGTACGCAAGGTACACTCCCGATCGTGAGCGACGTCGGCGACTGCCTCTTCACGGCCATGGAGATGGAGAACACCGAGCTTGCCGCCAACGGCTACTACGCCGGCATGGGCTTCGGCGTGCCCGGCGGCCTGGGCGCCCAGGCCGCAAGCGGCAAGCGAACGCTGATCCTGGTCGGCGACGGCGCCTTCCAGATGACCGGGTGGGAACTGGGCAACTGCCGCCGCTACGGCTGGGATCCCATCGTGATCGTCTACAACAACGAAAGCTGGGAGATGCTGCGCGCCTTCCAACCGGAATCTGAGTTCAACGACCTGTCCGACTGGCGTTTTGCGGAGATGGCCGGACCGCTGGGCGGCGACGGCGTACGCGTACGGACCAAGGCGGAGCTGAAAACGGCCCTGGACAAGGCTGTGGCAACCCGCGGCCGCTTCCAGTTGATCGAAGTCATGCTGCAGCGCGGCGCCATGTCGGACACGCTGTCCCGCTTCGTCGAGGGCGTGAAGAAGGGCCGAGGACAAAGCTGACGCTGGAGGAAAAGGCGGAGAGACCCGCCCTCTCAGCCTCCGGCGCTCGACTCCGGGGCCGAGGCGAGCAGCCGTTCGATACCGTTCAAGACGGTTTCGACCATCAAGGCATAGGTCTCCGCCGGCTGCTGCGCCTCGAAGGCCGGCAGCAGACGCCTGGTCATGGGGAAGTCGGCGGCCGGCAGGCTGCGCGCTTCTGCGAGGTTCTCGGCGCTTGCCGGCTGCAACATGCCGCCGACCTCTGCGGCGGCAAGGCCGAGAATGCTGGCATAGAAGCCGAAGCAGATATCGACCGTCCGCCGGTCATCGAAGCCGGCATCGGCCAGAGCCTGATAGATCATCTCGGCATGGCGGTAGTCCGCGGGACCCGTCACCCAGAAGCGCAGCAGCAGCGGGAAGGTCCGCGGATAGCGGAGCGCGAGCGTCCGATACTGGGATGCCAAGGCGGAGAGACGCACCCGCCAGGGTGCCGTGGCGTCGACCGGCGTCAGTTCCGCGTTCAGGGCATCGGCCATCGCCTGTTCGAGCCCGGCCTTGGACTTGAAGTGATAGAGCACCGCCATGGGGTCGCAGCCGACTCTGCTGCCGACCTTGCGGATGCTGAAGCCCTGCTCGCCCTCCTCTTCCAGCAGGGCAACGGCGGACTTCACGATCTCCTCGGGCGACAACCCTCTGGGTCCGGGGCGCACGGCCTTTTTCGGCAAAACGGACAGCTCCTTATTTCTCTATCGTAGAAATAATGGCTTTGACCTGTCGGAATCAAGATGCGCTCGGCCTCCAGGAGGCAACTCACGCGCTTTATCTCCGGACACCATGACATAGATCCAGGGCTCTGCACCTATCGTCTCTGTCGGCGACGCCGGCCTGGATCGGCGCGGAAAAAGCCTGTTGCAATTTCTTCGTTGTAGAGATTATATCTCTGCATCGTAGAAAACAACGCCGTGGCGAGGCACCGCAAATCCCCTCGCCGCCCGCCTCTCCGGGAGTCCCGCATGTCCGCTGCCGCTGCCCCCACCCTGACGCCCCGCCAGAGGGCTTTCAGCCTCGCCGCCGTGATCACTTCGACCATCGGCGTCGGCATCTCTTACGGAATCGGTTATCCCATCACAGCGCTGACCTTCGAGCAGTGGGGCGCTCCCACCTGGCTGAACGGCCTGGCCGGCAGCGCGCCGGCGCTGGCGATTCTGCTCTGCCTGCCGCTCTTCCCGAAGCTGGTGGGGCGGCTCGGAACCATCCCGTCGATGGCGCTGGGCTGCGTCCTGGTGGGCAGCGGGTTTCTGCTGATGCCGCTGTTCCCCTCCCCCGAGGCCTGGCTCCTGCTCCGCTTCATCATGGGGGCCGGTATCGCCCTGCCCTGGCTGGTGGGCGAAACCTGGATCAACACCGTCGCGGACGACAGGATCCGCGGTCGTATTCTCGCGCTCTACGCGGTGGCGCTCTTCAGCGGCTTCGCCATCGGTCCCGTGATACTCGAGACCGTCGGAATCAACGGCTGGACGCCCTTCGTGATCGGCGCAACCGGCATCCTGCTCGCCGTGGTTCCCCTCGTCGCCGCCGCCAGGTTCGCGCCGGCGATGCCGGAGCATCCCGATACCAACGTGTTCGGAGCCTTCCTGCTGGCGCCGGTCGCGATGGTCGCCGGCATCGTCGGCGGCCTGCTGGAGCTGGGACACTTCGCCTTGCTGTCGGTCTATACCATCGAGGCCGGCGGAACGGAGGCCGAAGCGCTCCGGCTCCTGACGCTCTTCATGGTCGGCGGCCTGACGCTGCAGTTCATCATCGGCTGGCTTGCGGATCGCGTGTCGGCGCGGCGGGTGCTGGTCGCCGCCGCCTTCCTGTTCACCGCGACCGCAAGCAGCTTGCCCCTCACCGACGATCCGACGCTGCGCGCCGCGGCGGTCTTCGTCATGGGCGGGCTCGGCATCGGCTTCTACACGCTCGGTCTGACCTTCATCGGGCAGCGCGTCCCCCTGCACGACCTTGCGGTCGCCAATGCCGCCTTCCTGATCACCTACCAGATCGGGGCCATGATCGGCCCCTCGATGGGCGGCTTCGCGATGCACCAGTGGCAGCCGCACGGCTTCGTCGTCGCCATGGCCCTGGCCGCTTTCCTCGGCGCAATCGCCATGATCCTGGTGGGGCGCCGCCGGACAGGCCAGAGGAGCGCCCCGGAACCGATCAAGCCGCTATAGACGAGAGGGCGATTCACGTCTCAGGCGGAAGCGCTTCGGTTCCGCCTGAGACGATCGCGTTCTAATGTGCCGTATCGCGGAGGATATAGCGGTGGCCGTCGTAGCGGCTGAAGAAGCGGCCCAAATCCGGATGATCGATCTGGGTCTTGTCGGGGTGCGGCTGCAAATGGCGCTCCGCGACGTAGGTCATGTGCTGAGCGCCGTCGACCAGCACATGGTACCAGGGCTTGTCCTTGGGCGGGTGCGAGCGCGCCACCTGCTCGTACCAGTCGTCGCCCAGCCCGAAAACGGGATCGACGTCGACCACGACACCGCGATAGCCGAACTTCGCGTGATGCACGATCTCGCCGATCGTGAACAGCGGGCGGCTGGTGCTCATCGGCCGCTCACCGGCCCTTGCCATCGTCGCTCAAGCGTTTCGACCAGTTGCGCAGCATGCGGCCGGCCCGATAGGCCGCCGGCTTGTCGCCCTGCTGCGCCCATTCGGCCCGGGCCTCGCCGTAGGCCCGACCGGCCCGGCGCGCCGCCTCGACAGCGCGCGGGCGCACCTCGGTCTGAACGAACTCCCCGGCCTTGGCCCGGCTTTGCTCGTCCGAGGCCAGACGACGGGCGGCGGACCAGATCAGGCTGCGCAGGATCGTCATGGTGCGGGTCGCCTTTGGGCTCTGTTGCGGTGCTACCGGATAGATGTCGGCAGAGCCTCTCCGGGATCAAGAGGCCGCAGGGGCGCCTGCGCCCCTTTTCGGCGCCCACCGTGGCGGTTATCTTGTCGTCATGAGCAAACAGCAGCCGTCCCGCCGCCAACTGCTTACCGGTCTGGCCGCGGGCATGATCGCCCTGCCGAACGCGGCTCGGGCCTTCTCCGTGGAGCCGCTCGACGGCAACGCCGAACAGCTCTACCGGAGCGCCTGCCTGGCGCGGCACCCGGCCTATCACGACGAACTCGTGAACGAGATGGTCGTGCTGCTCGACGGCGAGGGAATCGAGACCACCCCCGAGGCAGTGCGTCAGGCACTCGGCGCCGTGTCGTGCCCCCTCTGCGGCTGCAATCTGGCGCAAGGGCCCGGCAGTGGCGGACCGGGCGAGGCGCCGGGCTGGTGGCCCAGCGATGACGCCGCTCTGCCGAAGTCATGACTCCAACGCCGCCCGGCGAGCGGTCGAGCGCGCCAAGAGGTCTTCAGACATCTCGGAAAGGCGCAACGCCACACAGCCCGAAGGGCTGCCATCACGAACTGGCGGAGATTCTGACTGCCGCCGAAGCGCTCTGCGCCGAGCGCGGCCGTCAGCTGACCACGCTGCGCCGCCGCGTGCTGGAATTGATCGCCGAACAGGATCATCCGGTCGGTGCCTACGAACTGATCGACCGCCTGAGCGCCGAGCGCGGCCGCACCGCGCCACCGACGGTCTATCGAACGCTGGAGTTCCTGCAGGCCGAAGGCTTGGTCCATCGCATCGAGAGCCTGAACGCCTTCGTGGCCTGTCCACACCCGGATCGGCCGCATGCCACACAGTTTCTCATCTGTCGGACCTGCGGCGCGACTTTGGAACTGCACGACCCGGCAGTGGCGGCCACCATCGCGGAGCACGCGGCACGTTCGGGTTTTTCGGTAGATCGTCAGATCGTCGAGGTGACCGGTCGCTGCACGGCCTGTCAGGCCGCCGCCAGGTAGCCGAGCCTCACGCCGCCGACTCCAGCGGCTGAACACCGTTGTTCAGGGCCCAGATCGCGGCCTGCGTGCGATTGGACGCCCCGATCTTGCGCAGGATCGACTTCAGATGAACCTTGACCGTCGCCTCGGTGATCGAGAGCTGTGCGGCGATGACCTTGTTGGAGTTTCCGGCCACCAGGCAGCGCACGATCTCCATCTCGCGTTCGGACAGCTTGCGCAGATCGCCGCCGTGCAGGGTCAGCGACGTCCGCCCCGTCACGCTGCGCGGCAGGATCAGGTTGACCAGCTGGCGCGGGAAAACCCGCTCCCCAAGCATGACAAGCTCGAGGGAGTTCAGCAGGGCACGGCTGGAAATCGTCTTCAGCAGAAAGCCGTCGACCCCTGCCATGAAGCAGTGGCGCAAGGCATCGACATCAAAGGCCTCGGCGAGGGCCACGAGACGAACATCGGGCTGAGCGCGATGCAGGTCGGCAAGCTTCTGCACGAAGCCTTCGTCGCCATCCGGCAGAGACACGATCGCCAGGGAATAGTCGCAAGCGACCTGCTGCATCTCTAGAAGATCGTCAATGGCATCCACGTGACGCGAGACGTGGAACCGCGTCCCGCTGAGGATACGCAGAACGCCCTCGCGGAACAGATTGGTTCCGTCGACAAGCGCGATGTCGATTTGCTGGTCGGACTCGGATGTCAAGGGAGTAATATTCGACTCGGGCATAGGAGACTTCTCCTAACACTTGGCGATTGCAACGTCCCCCGACGCGCACCTACCGCCTCTGTCAGAAGACACCTTTCGAGGGAGTCTACTCCAGCCCCTAAGGAGATGGAATAGTCCCTCCGAGGAATGGGGCTTCCAAGCCGTAAGAATTCTGTGACCGAGCCACGAATTACCTGGATTAGAGCGAACTCGACCGGATTTCCCTCAACGAGTATTTAGATGCCGCACTTTCCAGTGGCGGTAAGTCCAGCCTCGGGTCTCGCGGCCGGAGCGGCGTCACTCCTTCGCCTTCGCCGCAGCGACGGCTTTGGCGATCATCCCCTGCGCTTCCTCCGCATCGCCCCAGTGACTGATCTTCACCCACTTGTCGGGTTCCAGATCCTTGTAGTGCTCGAAGAAGTGGGCGATCTGTTCGAGCAGGATCTCGGGAAGCTGGCGATAGCTCTCCACGTCCGTGTAGTAGGGATGCAGTTTGTCGACCGGCACGGCCAGAACCTTCTCGTCCTGTCCGGCCTCGTCCTCCATCACCAGCACACCGACCGGACGGCAGCGGATGACCGCGCCCGGCACCACCGGCACCGGACCGGCGACCAAGACGTCCACAGGGTCGCCGTCATCCGCCAGAGTGTGCGGAACGAAGCCGTAGTTGCAGGGGTAGAACATCGCGGTGTGCAGGAAGCGGTCGACGAAGATCGCGCCCGATTCCTTGTCGAACTCGTACTTCACCGGATCGCCGCCCAGCGGCACTTCGACGATGACGTTGATATCCTGCGGCGGATTGATGCCCACCGGAACCTTCGTGATGTCCATGGATCGGATCTCGTCTGCAAGAGGCGCGGCGTAGCGGGGAACGCTCGCTGCGGGAAACTCGAACCGATGTTTCTAGAGCGGTGCGCTCGCGAGGGAAAGCGCCAGAGCGCCGGCGCGGAGTATTGTCCACCGTTTATCGTCACGACCCAGCATGCGACCGCAGCTCCGCGAGGGCACGGTCTTCTGCACGAATGCGAACGAAGAGAACCCCGGCGTTCAGCAGCGAGAAGACCAGGGCCAGCCACGGCAAGCCGAGGGCGAGCGGAACCGCGGCGATCTCCAGCACGACCAGCAGGTAGTTGGGATGGCGCAGGAAACGGTAAGGGCCACGCCGCACCAGCGGCGCGTCGAGAACGACAATACGCGTCGTCCAGCGTGCCCCGAGACTGACGAGAATCCAGACCCGAAGCAGCTGCAGCAACAGG
>JANQPZ010000237.1 GCA_028285215.1 Rhodovibrionaceae bacterium
GACTCCGCCTAAGGCGTGAATCGCCCTCTAGGAAATCATCGACAGGTAGCGGTCTCCGGTTTCGAAACCGGACCCGCGGCCGCGACGCCGCGGGGCGGTTTTCGTATATCTCATAGAACAGAAGCCACGTCCGGGCGGACGCGGGGACCATTCCCTTTTGGGAGCGACGATCCGCGGGCTGACGATCCGCAGGGTAACGAACCCTCGCGGCGAAGGCCTGTGCCGTTGCGCCCTCACCGCAGGTGGCGTAACCAGCGCGACGTGGCTATGGAATGCCGCGAGCCGGCGAAACCGGCATCGCGATGGCAGTGGGAGACGTCGGCAATGGCCGAGTTAGAGAAGACCTTTCGCCCGAGCGAGGTGGAGGCGAAGCAGTACGAACGCTGGGAGCGCTCCGGGAGCTTCGCCAGCAACGTCGAGTCCAACGCCGAGCCCTATACCATCATGATGCCGCCGCCGAACGTGACCGGCAGCCTGCACATGGGGCATGCGCTGACCTTCACCATCCAGGATGTGCTGGTTCGCTGGCACCGCATGACCGCACGCGATGCGCTCTGGCAGCCGGGCACGGACCATGCCGGCATCGCCACCCAGATGGTGGTCGAACGCCAGCTCGCCGAACAGGGCGTGACGCGGCACGACCTCGGCCGTGAGAAGTTCCTGGAGAAGGTCTGGGAGTGGAAGGCGCAGTCCGGCGATACCATCACGCACCAACTCCGCCGTCTGGGAGCGTCCGCCGACTGGCCGCGCGAGCGCTTCACGATGGACGAAGGGCTGTCGGCCGCCGTCCGCAAGGTCTTCGTTCGGCTCCACAAGGAAGGGCTGATCTATCGCGACAAGCGGCTGGTCAACTGGGACCCCAAGCTGCACACCGCGATCTCGGACCTGGAGGTGCAGCAGCAGGAGGTCAACGGCAAGCTCTGGCACATCCGCTACCCGATCGACGGGGAGGACGGCGCCCATATCGTGGTCGCGACCACCCGGCCGGAGACGATGCTGGGCGACAGCGGCGTGGCCGTGCACCCCGAAGACGCCCGCTATAGCCACCTGATCGGCAAGCAGGTGCTGCTGCCGCTGGTCGGCCGGCGCATCCCGATCGTTGCCGACGACTACGCGGATCCGGAGGCGGGCCCCGGCGCCGTCAAGATGACGCCGGCCCACGACTTCAACGACTTCGAGGTGGGCAGGCGCCACGGCCTGGAGATGATCAACGTCTTCGACCGCGATGCCTGCATCAACGACAACGCACCGGAGGCCTACCGGGGCCTCGACCGCTATGCGGCGCGCGCCAAGGTCGTCGCCGACCTGGAGGCGCTGGGGCTGATCGAGACCATCGAAGAGCACCTGCACAACGTGCCGCACGGCGACCGCTCCGGCGTGGCCATCGAGCCCTGGCTGACGGACCAGTGGTTCTGCGACGCCAAGACCCTGGCGCAGCCCTGCATCGACGCGGTGGAGCAGGGGCGCACCGTCTTCGTGCCGAAGCAGTGGGAAAACGTCTACTTCGAGTGGATGCGCAACATTCAGCCCTGGTGCGTCTCCCGCCAGCTCTGGTGGGGGCATCAGATTCCAGCCTGGTACGCGCCGGACGGCAGGATCTTCGTGGAGGAGACCGAGGCGGAGGCTCTGGCCGCCGCGGAGGCTCACTACGGAGAAACGGTGGCGCTGACCCGCGACCCCGACGTGCTCGACACCTGGTTCTCCTCCGCGCTCTGGCCCTTCTCGACCCTGGGCTGGCCCGAGGAGACGCCGGAGCTGGAGCGCTACTATCCCGGCAACGTGCTGGTCACCGGCTTCGACATCATCTTCTTCTGGGTCGCGCGCATGATGATGATGGGGCTGCACTTCATGGGCGAGGTGCCCTTCCGCCACGTCTATATCCACGCCCTGGTGCGCGACCGGCACGGCCAGAAGATGAGTAAGTCCAAGGGCAACATCATCGACCCTCTGGAGCTGATCGAGACCTACGGCTGCGACGCGCTGCGCTTCACCCTCTCGTCGCTGGCGGTGCCGGGCCGCGACGTGAAGCTGTCGCCGGAACGCGTGGAGGGCTATCGCAACTTCGCGACCAAGCTCTGGAACGCCGCGCGCTTCGCGCAGCTTCAGGGCGCCGCTCTGCCCGCGGACTTCGATCCGCAGCAGGTGGAACAGCCGGTCAACCGCTGGATCGTCAGCCGTCTGGTGGGAACGCGGGCGAAGCTGGGCGAGGCCATCGCGAGCTATCGCCTGAACGAGGCCTCCAACCTGCTCTACCACTTCGTCTGGCACGAGGTCTGCGACTGGTACCTGGAGTTCGCCAAGCCGATCGTCGGCGGCAGCGACGCCGCCGCGGTCGCCGAGACCCGCGCGACGCTCGGCTGGACCATGAATCAGCTGCTGCGCCTGCTGCATCCCTTCATGCCCTACGTGACGGAGGAGCTGTGGGAGCACTTCGGCGACGGCGATGCCCTGATCTCCGCCAGCCTGCCGGAGCCCGACCGGCGCCTGCAGGCACCGGAGGCCGAAGCGGAGATCGACTGGCTGATCCGCCTGATCGGCGAGGTGCGGGCGGTGCGCAGCGAGATGAACGTGCCGGCCGCCGCCAAGGTCGAGCTGCTGGTGAAGGACGCCAACGCGACGACGCAGGCACGCCTGACGCGCTATGCGGATCTGCTGCAGCGCCTGGCGCGCGCCTCCGGCGTCGAGCTGGCCCTGGGCGACCTGCCGAAGGGCGCCGTGCAGATTGTACTGGACGAGGCCGTGATCGCCCTGCCGCTGGCGGAGGTCATCGACCTGCAGGCGGAGCGGGCGCGCCTGGCCAAGGAGATCGACAAGGTTTCGGGCGAGCTCGGCAAGATCGCGCGCAAGCTGGGCAATCCCCAGTTCCTGGAGAAGGCGCCGGCCGAGGTGGTCGAGGAGCAGAAGCAGCGGCAGGAAGACTACGCCCAGGCGCGCGACAAGCTGCAGGGTGCCCTGAAGCGGCTGGAGGCGATCTAGAGCGCGATCGTCTCAGGCGAAAGTGTTTCGCGGGCGCGCGAAGGCGCCCCCCTGCGCAACTCTTGTATCCGCAAAAAGCGGTAGAGTCCCGGCAGCCCGCTCGGCTAGCTTCGCAGGCGATCAAACAAACTGCGCCTCCGAGTGCGAGAATTCGGCCGGCGCGATCATCGGGTTGCAGGACAAGTAGGGAGAACGCCATGCCGCTGGACGAGAGCAAGAAGCGTTTAGACAAGAGCAAGCTGCCGAGCCGCCACACCACGGTCGGACCGGACCGGGCGCCGCACCGCTCCTATCTCTACGCCATGGGGCTGTCGGAGGAGGAGATCAATCAGCCTCTGGTCGGCGTCGCGGCCTGCTGGAACGAAGCCGCGCCCTGCAACATCTCCCTGCAGCGCCAGGCGCAGTCCGTGAAGGTCGGGGTCACGGCCGGCGGCGGAACGCCGCGCGAGTTCTGCACCATCACCGTCACCGACGGCATCGCCATGGGGCACCAGGGCATGAAGTCGTCGCTCGTCAGCCGCGATGTCATCGCCGATTCCGTCGAGCTGACCATGCGCGGCCACTGCTACGACGCGCTGGTCGGCCTGGCCGGCTGCGACAAGTCGCTGCCGGGCATGATGATGGCCATGGTGCGCCTGAACGTGCCGAGCGTCTTCATGTACGGTGGCTCGATCCTGCCGGGCCGCTACAAGGGCAAGGACGTGACCGTCCAGGATCTCTTCGAGGCCGTGGGCCAGCACGCCGCCGGCGAGATCGGTCCGGAGGAACTGCACGAGCTGGAATGCGTGGCCTGTCCCTCGGCCGGTTCCTGCGGCGGGCAATTCACCGCCAACACCATGGCCTGCGTGTCCGAGGCCATGGGACTGGCGGTGCCCAACTCGGCCGGCACGCCGGCGCCCTATGAAAGCCGCGACGCCTACGCCGAGGCCTCGGGCCGCGCGGTGATGGAGCTGCTGGCCAGCAATCTGCGCCCGCGCGACATCGTCACCCGGCGGTCCCTGGAGAACGCGGCGACGGTGGTGGCGGCCTCCGGCGGCTCGACCAACGCCGCGCTGCATCTGCCGGCCATCGCCCACGAGTGCGGCATCGACTTCGACCTGCACGACGTGGCCGCGGTCTTCCGCCGCACGCCCTACATCTGCGACCTGAAGCCCGGCGGCCGCTATGTCGCGAAGGACATGTACGAGATCGGCGGCATGCCCGTGCTGCTGCGAGAGCTGCTCGACGGCGGCTATCTGCATGGCGACTGCATCACCGTGACCGGCAAGACCCTGGCGGAGAACCTCGCCGATGTCGTCTTCCCCGAGGATCAGGACGTCATCCGGCGCCTGTCGAACCCGATTTCGAGCTGGGGCGGCGTGGTCGGCCTCAAGGGGTCGCTCGCTCCCGAAGGCGCGATCGTGAAGGTCGCGGGCATGAGCAACCTGCAGTTCCGCGGACCGGCCCGCTGCTTCGACTGCGAGGAAGACGCCTTCAAGGCGGTGCAGGAGAAGCAGTACGCGGAGGGCGACGTCTTCGTGATCCGCTACGAGGGGCCGAAGGGCGGCCCGGGGATGCGCGAGATGCTGTCGACCACCGCCGCCATCTACGGCCAGGGCATGGGCGACAAGGTCGCCCTGATCACCGACGGCCGCTTCTCCGGCGCGACCCGCGGCTTCTGCATCGGCCATGTCGGGCCCGAGGCTGCCGTCGGCGGGCCGATCGGCCTGATCAAGGACGGCGACATCATCGTCATCGACGCCGAGGCCGGCACCCTGGACGTCGAGCTCTCGCAAGAAGAGCTGGCCGAGCGCCGCAAGGCCTGGAAGCCGCGCGGGCACGACTACAACGCCGGAGTCATCTGGAAGTACGCGCAAACCGTCGGTTCGGCCGAAAAGGGCGCCGTGACCCATCCCGGCGGGCAGGGCGAAACCCATGTCTATGCAGATATCTGACGGCTTTTCTTCATGCGTTGAAAGAAGGAGCGGCGGCACCGTAGTGCCGCCGCTTTCGTCTCCCGGACCCGGCACCGGACCCCGCATATGACCCACCCGACAGAGGGCCGCCGTGCCTACGGCGTGCTCTGCGTCGTCTCGGCCAGCCTCTTCACCTCGCTGGCGGGTCTGCTGGTGCGCTCCGTCGAGGATGCGGACGGCTGGACGCTGCAGTTCTGGCGGCAGCTCTGTTTTCTGGCCTTCATCTGGCTCTTTCTGGCCTGGCGCCACGGCCGCGGACTGCCCCGGGCGGTCGTGGCCATCGGCCGTCCCGGTCTGATCGCCGCGCTGATGCTCGGCGCCGCCTTCATCGCCTTCGTCTTCGCACTGATTCACAGCTCGGTGGCCAAGGTGGTCTTCATCGGCTCCACCTCGCCGATCTTCGCGGCGCTGATCGCCTGGGTCGTGCTGCGCGACCGCCTGCCCTGGGCGACCTGGCTGGCCATGGCGGCGGCGCTGGGCGGCATCGGCGTGATGCTCGGCGACGCGCTGGCGCTCGGCGCCGCGACCGGGGCGCTGCTCGCCCTGATCCCCGTGGCCGGCTACGCCGTGACCCTGGTCTGCTTCCGGGCCAGGCGAGAGATCGACATGCTGCCGGCAGTGGGCTTGGCCGGCGTCGTCGCGCTGATCGCCTCGGGGCTGATGGCGGAGGATCTGGCGATCTCGCGCCATGACTTCGCGATCGCCGCCGTCTTCGGCGTCGTGCAACTCGGCCTGCAGTATGTCCTGACCACCCTGGGTGCCCGGCACGTGCCGGCGGGCGAGGTCGCGCTCCTGGGACGTCTGCAGCTGGTCCTGGCGCCGCTCTGGGTCTGGCTGGCCGTTGGAGAGATCCCCAGTTCGGCCACCTTCCTGGGGGGCGCCATCGTACTGTCAGCCGTGCTTGCCAATGCCTTCCACAGCCTGCGGACCGCCAGTGCGGGGCGGCCGAGCGTCCCGCCAAACCCGCCGTAGAGCCTGATCGTCTCGGGCGGAAGCGCTTCGCTTCCGCTCCGGGTAAATCAGGCGAAGTTGGGTTCGCGTGATCGGAAAAGCCGATCAAGGACGATAGAAAAATACAGTTTGTCATTATACCGAGCGATCTGCTTTCCTCGAACACCAGGGGAGAGCGGTATGAGTTTGGTCAGCGGGGTAGAGGACCGGACGCATTCGGATCTGTCGGGGGCAGAGGCCGAGGTCGTCAAAGGTGCCATACGGCGGAACGACTATTCCGGTCACACCGCGGGTCTCTGTGCCGGCCTGCTGCAATGCAACCTCGTCATCCTTCCCGCCGCCTTCGCGGAGGACTTTCGCGCCTTTTGCCGGAACAACCCGATCCCGTGCCCGCTTCTGGGCGTATCGGAGCCGGGCCGGCCGCAGATCGCCGCCCTCGGCGAGGGCATGGATCTCAGGACCGATCTGCCGCGCTACCGCGTCTACGAGCGGGGTCGCTGCACTGAGGAGCGGCGGGACATCAGGGATCTGTGGCGGCCGGACTTCGTGGCTTTTGCGATCGGCTGCTCCTTCACCTTCGAAGACGCCCTCATGGCGGCCGGAATCGAGATGCGGCACGTCGAGGAAAACGTGACCGTCCCGATGTTCCGGACCGGCATTCCGACCACCCCAAGCGGGGCGTTCCACGGGCCGACCGTGGTCAGCATGCGTCCGATCAAGCGCGAGGAGGTTGAAAGGGTCCGCGAGATCTCCGCTGCCTACCCCCATGCCCATGGCGCACCGCTGCACGTCGGAGACCCCGCGGAGATCGGCATCGCAGACCTGTCGAGGCCGGACTGGGGTCACGCCGTTTCGATACGCGCAGACGAAGTCCCCGTTTACTGGGGCTGCGGTGTCACAACACAGGTCGCAATCGCAAATGCCTGTCCGGAGATCTGCATCACCCATGCGCCGGGCGCCATGCTCATTACCGGCATCAGCGACTGTGCGGTTTTCGATTAGGGAATTGCAGGACGCTCCGGCGCGACTCTTCACCAAACGACAAGGGTAAAGTCTATGAAAATGACATCAGGCCTTCTGGCCCTTTCCGTCGCTCTCACGAGCACGAGCGCCTTCGCCGAAGAGCTTTCGGTGGTGGGCAGCTGGAGCGGACTGCCGCTGCACAAGCAGTTCGAGAAGCCCTTTTGGGACGAGAAGATGCCGGCGGCAAGCGACGGCGGCATTACCGCCAACCTGACGACCCACGACCAGATGGGGATCAACGGCGGCGACGTCTTCCGCATGCTCGGTCAAGGCGTCTTCGATGTCGGCATGACCGTGGCGGACTACGCCGTCTCCGACGCGCCGGCCCTCGAAGGGCTCGACGTGCCGCTGATCGCGACGGACGCAGACTCCGCCTTGGCCATGGTCGAGGCGGCCCGCCCCCTGATCGACGACATTTTCATGGATGTCTTCAACGCCAAGGTTCTGGGGGTGGCCCCTTATCCGCCTCAAGTGGTCTTCTGCAACGCCGAGATTGCCGCGCTGGAAGATCTCAAGGGCAAGAAAATCCGGGCCTCGGGCCGCATGACGGGCAAGCTGCTTGAAGCGCTCGGCGCCGAAGCGGTGAGCATCAGCTTCGGCGAGGTGACGGGGGCGCTGCAGAAGGGCGTGGTCGATTGCGCCGTGACCGGCGCGGGCTCCGGCTACAGCGCCGGTTGGTGGGAAGTCTCCACCCATCTGATGCCCATACCGCTCGGCGGCTGGGATCCTGTGGTCACCGCCATGAACCTGGATCGCTGGAACAGCCTCAGCGCCGCCGATCAGGCCCTGATCCAGGAAGCCGTCGAAGCGGAACTGAAGGCGCCGGCCTGGGAGATGGCCCAGAATGCGCTCGAGACCGATATTGCCTGCCTGACCGGCAACGGCGACTGCCCGGGCGAGAAGCGCGGCATGACCCTGGTCGAGGCCTCCGAGGCAGACTTCGATACGGCCCGCGAGCTGCTCGTTTCCGAGGTGCTGCCGGACTGGGCGAGCCGCTCCGGCGGCGACTGGGGCCAGCGCTGGAACGACACGGTAGGCGAAGTCACGGGCGTTCAGATTCCCCTGAACTGAGTGACAGTCTGAAGGTATGAAAGCGCTCCTCTCGTTTCTGCAACGGGCAAACGAAAGGCTGGCGGTCGCTGCGGGACTTCTGCTCCTTGTCAGCGTTGCCGTCACGCTTTTCGATATCGTCACCCGGCCCTTCGGGCTCTCGCTCGGCGGAACCGACGAGCTGTCCGGCTATGCTATGGCGATCGCAACGAGCTGGGGCGTCAGCTACGCACTCACGAGCTTGGCGCACGTGCGGATCGATCTGGTACGTACGCGCTGCAGCTCTCGCCTGCAGGCCCTCTTCGATATGGTCGCAATCCTGTCTCTGGCCGGGGTTGCGACCATCATCGCCTACCGAGGCTGGCCCGTTCTGTCCAAAACCATCGAGACCAACGCGACGGCCAACACGACGCTGGAAACGCCGCTCTGGATACCCCAGTCGCTCTGGTTCGCGGGCTGGGTCTGGTTCGCCCTTTCGGCGCTCGTCCTGGCCGTTTGCGTGGTCGTGTTCATCGCCTCCGGCAAGTCGGAGGAGGTTCAAGACGTTGCCGGTATGCGAGGCGAGGTATGATCCTCTTCACCTCCGGCGGCCTGCTCGCCCTGCTGGCTTTGTCCATTCCGGTCGGCGTCGTTCTGTTTCTTCTCGCTTTCGGACTCGACGCCTTCTTCAGCCCCTTCCCCCTGATGCGGGGCCTGGGCCAGATCGTCTGGTCGTCGTCCAACAGCGCAACCTTGATCGCGATTCCCTTTTTCGTCCTGCTCGGCCAGATTCTCGTGCGCAGCGGCGTTGCGCAGAAGACCTATTCCGCGCTTGAAGCCTGGTTCTCCTGGCTGCCCGGCGGGCTGATCCATGCCAACATCGCGACCGCGACCCTGTTTTCCGCGACGTCGGGATCCTCGGTCGCGACGGCGGCGACGGTGGCCTCGGTCGCAACGCCTCAGGCCGACAGACTCGGGTACGACCCCAAGCTGTTCTCCGGCGCGATCGCGGCCGGCGGCACCTTGGGAATCATGATCCCGCCGTCCATCAATCTCATCGTCTATGGCTTCCTGACCGAGACCTCGATCCCGCAGCTCTTTCTCGCGGGTCTGATCCCCGGTCTGCTTCTGGCCGTTCTCTTCATGATCGTCACCGCCGTGATCTGCGCGCTCAGACCCTCGCTCGGCGGGCCGGGAGTCTCCGCCACATGGCAAAGGCGCATCGCGGGACTGGCCGATCTCATCCCGCTCCTCGGGCTGTTCGGAACCATCGTCGGCACGATCTACGCGGGCTGGGCGACCCCGACCGAGGCCGCCGCGGTGGGCGTCGCCATGGCCTTCGCCATCGCCGCCACGCAGAAGGCCATCACCCGACAGATGCTGATCGAAAGCCTGAAGGGCACGGTGAAGACGACCGCCATGATCATGCTCGTGGTCATCGGAGCCTACGTCTTGAACTTCGTCCTGACGGCCGCGGGGGTCAGCCGTGCCCTGCAGGATTTCCTGCAGGGTCTCGGATGGAGTCCCCTGGCGATGCTTCTTGTCATCGTACTGATCTACATCGTTCTCGGGTTTTTCATCGAAACGCTGTCGCTGATGGTCGCAACCATCCCCATCGTCGTACCGATCGTCGTCGGGCTGGGCTACGACCCGCTCTGGTTCGGGATCCTGATGATTCTCCTTGTCGAGATGGCGCTCATCACGCCTCCGGTCGGCCTCAACCTCTACGTCGTGCAAGGGGTCAGAAGGTCGGGCCCCTTCACGGACGTCATGATCGGCGCCATCCCCTATGCCATCACCATGCTGGTGATGGCGGGATTGCTCATCCTCTTTCCCGCCATCGCGCTGTACCTGCCTACACACCTCTAGGGTCTGTTGAGGTTCATTTTGTGGTCGTGGTCCGAGCGCCTTCGGCCCGCGGTTAGGAGCGACGAGGAAGAACATGCCCAAGCATATTGGAGGAGGAGCGACGCGGCCGCGGGCCGAAGCCGCCGGATCCTTTCAGGACGGGGCGGATTTTCGCCAGGGCGGCGTCGCGGACGGCTTGTGGGGCACCACCCCACGGCGCCGCCCGCTCCTAGCCGCAGTCGGAAAAGGGGCGAAAATCCGCTCCCGCCACGGCCGCAAAATGAACCTCAACAGACCCTAGGACATAGACATGAAATTCATCTGCTCGGGCTCCGAGATCGATCTGCGGATCGACCACCTCTACGTGGCCGGCTGGACGGGCCGAAACGGCGATGCGGTACAGCATCACATCGACGAACTGGCGGCCCTCGGCGTCGCAGCGCCCTCACAGGTGCCGCTTTACTATCGCGTCTCGAACGCGCTCCTCACGCAGGAGAGCGTGGTCGAGGTGCTCGGGGAGGGGACGTCGGGAGAAGTCGAGCCCCTGCTGATTCAGGACCGCGGCCGGATCTGGATCGGCCTCGCCTCCGATCACACCGACCGGGATCTGGAAGTCCACTCGGTGGCGGCATCGAAGCAGGCCTGCTTCAAGCCCGCGGCCGCCGAGCTCTGGAGCTACGACGAGGTCAAGGACGACCTCGACGCACTGACGATGCACTGTTCGATCGAGGAAGACGGCGACTGGGTGAGCTATCAGAAGGGGGCGCTTTCGAGCATCCGCCCGCTTGCGGAGCTTATGGAGGGCGCTGGCTTCGGCGACGGTTCGGCCATGCTGTGCGGCACGCTCGGTGCGATCGGCGGCGTGCGCCCGGCCTCCGCGTACCGGATGGAACTCGAAGATGCCAAGCGCAACCGGCGCATCACGCTGAACTATGCCGTGCGTACGCTCCCAATCGTTGCCTGAACAGACCGGCGAGCCGCCTGCCGGAGAAAGGCCAATCGTGTCGAGCGCGCCGCTCACGGAAGAGACCTTCATCGCCCGGCAGGACAACCTGCTGCAGCGGATCGCCGGACTGGGGGTCGACTGCGTTCTGGCGTTCGGCTTCGGCAGCGCCTTGGGCGGCGGTACGGTGTCGCACGGGGCCCTGCGCTATCTTTCCGGTTGGGACGGGCATGAATCCCTGTCGCTGCTCGCCGTCTCCGGACGAGAGCGGCTACTGCTCGTCGGCAGCCCGTTCCTACAGCCTCTCGCCGAGCGTTCCTATCGCCAAACCGGCATCGCAGCCGTCCCGACGCGGGACTGGGGAGCGTTCCTGAAAGCGCGCTTCGGAGCTTCGGCGTCTTTCGGGACAGTCGGCTTCGGGGAAATGCCGCAGTCGATCCATGCGGGCCTTGAGAGTGCACTTCCGGAGGCAAAGCTCCTGGAGATCGACTCCCATGTCGATCGCATGAGACTCAGGAAGACGCGGGAAGAGCTGGCTTTGCATGAAGCCGGCGCCGCGATCTGCGATCTGCTCTTCGCGTCCTTGGCCGAGGAGTTTCGGTCGAAGCGAAGGGTTTGGGAGATTCAGCTCGCGTTGGAGACTCGCGCCAAGCTCGTCGGGGCCGACTATTGCAAGACCTGGCTGACCGTGGCGCCCTGTGCCGACTATCCGAGATACTGGCCGAGCGAGAACGCCAACGTTCCATCGCCCGGAGACCAGGCGCTCTTCGGCGTCGCCCTCACGGTGTCCGGCTACTGGGCGCACGGCTTGCGCATGGGGTCGGTCGGCCCGGCAAGGGACGATCACAAGCGTCTTTGCGACCTGGTCAACGACATGCTCGACGCCGGCGCCGCCTGCCTGGAGACCGGCCGGCCGGTCTCATCGGCCGAGCTGGAGATGGACAGGCTGTTTCAGGCCTCGACACAGGGTCTGGCGGGGAGAGACATCGCGCGGTTCCGCAACGGCCATGCCCTGGGAACGTCGTACGAGGACCCCCTGGGCACGGAAGGCTTTCCGCAGCACTTCGGTCCTCCGGCCTTCCGCCAAGCCATGCCATCCGATCTCCGTGTGGAGCCCGCCATGGTGTTCGAACTCCATCCCAATCTCTTCGTGCGCGGGATCGGCGGTGCGGTCGTCGGCGACATGATCGTCACGACCGCTGCGGAGCCGCGCCGCCTGCTGGCCTTCCCCAGGGACATCGTCGCGCTGTAAAGCTGGAATGTATAAGCATAGCCGATGAGAATCGGTTAAACGGATCGTGATTCTCGATCGCAAGAGACTGCGGGTCATGACGCTCGAACAGCTTAAGACCTTTCTGTGGGTCTCGCGCCTGGGCAGCGTGCGGCGCGCGGCGCTCGAGATGAACATCTCGCAACCCGCCGTTTCAGGACGCATCGCCGCGCTTGAAAAGTCTCTCGGAACGCTTCTGTTCGACCGGGGGCAGCGCGGCGTTTCCTTGACGAAGAAGGGCGTTCTTCTCCGGAACTACGCCGAGAAGATCGCCGATCTCGTCGAGCACATCAAAACGAACGTCGTTCCCGCCGAAGCCGTCGACAGCCTCTTCAGGATCGGCGTGGCCGAAACCATCGTCCAGCTGTGGCTGCCGGTGTTTCTCTCCAGGCTCTACGAAAGGTACCCCAACATCGAAGTCGAGATCACCGTCGACCTGACCGTCAATCTGCGGCAGCAGCTCCTCGAACGCTCGCTCGATTTCGCCGTGCTGATGGGGCCGGTATCAGAGTTTTCGATCGACAATGTCGACCTGTCGGACGTCGACCTGACCTGGTTTCGACCCGTGAGCAAACCGGACCCCGACTTCAACACCACCCCCGTCATCACCTACAACCGAAACTCGCGTCCCCATCGCGAGCTGCGTCGGGAGCTCATGAGGCGATACGGGCATGACGTCCAGCTGTTT
>JANQPZ010000243.1 GCA_028285215.1 Rhodovibrionaceae bacterium
CCGCCGGATCCCGCCCCGGATTCCTGCGGGACGGGGCGGCTTTTCGCCAGGCCGGCGTCGCGGACGGCTTGTGGGGCACCACCCCACGGCGCCGCCCGCTCCTGACCCTGGCGAAAATCCGCTCCCGCCACGGCCGCAAAATGAACCTCAACAGGCCCTAGAGGCGCTCCGCATCTCCATGAAGGTTCGTTTCGCTCCCTCGCCGACCGGGCGTCTGCATGTCGGCAACGCGCGCGTCGCCCTGCTGAACTGGCTCTGGGCCCGGCGGGAGGGCGGTGCGTTCCTCTTGCGCCTGGACGATACCGACAGCGAACGCTCGACTGCGGCCTTCGCGGCAGGAATCGAGGAGGATCTGAGCTGGCTCGGCCTCACTTGGGATGCCTTTGCGCGCCAGTCCGATCGCAGCGGGCGTTACGAGGCGGCGGTCGGGAGACTCAAGGCCAGCGGCCGGCTCTACGCCTGCTACGAGACGGCCGAGGAGCTGGAGTTGAAGCGCAAGCTGCAGCTCAAGTCCGGCCGCCCGCCGATCTACGACCGTGCCGGACTGAAGCTGACAGACGCCGAGCGCGCGGCCTTCGAGGCGGAGGGCCGCCGGCCGCACTGGCGTTTCCGGCTGGAAGCGACACCCATCGCCTGGCACGACCTGGTGCAGGGCGACAAGCGCTTCGAGGGCCAGCACCTGTCCGACCCGGTTCTGCTGCGCGGCGACGGGCGACCCCTCTACACGCTTTCGTCCGTCGTCGACGACATCGAGCTGGGTGTCACCCATGTTCTGCGTGGCGAGGATCATGTCGCCAACACGGCGGTCCAGGTTCAGCTCTTCGGCGCGTTGGAGGGTCCTGTGCCGAGCTTCGCGCATCTGTCGCTGCTGACCGATTCGGGCGGGCAGGGTCTGTCGAAACGCCTGGGCGCGCTCAGTCTGCAGGCCCTGCGCGAAGACTCCATCGAGGCCATGACGATCAACAGCTATCTGGCCAAGCTGGGCACGCCCGACCCCATCGCGCCGCGCCAAAGCCTGACGGAGCTGGTTGCCGACTTCGACGTTGGGCGTTTCGGCCGTGCGACGCCGAAATTCGACCCCGTGGAGTTGGAGCATCTCAACGCCAAGCTCCTTCACGACATGCCCTACGATGCAGTCCGCCCCTGGTTGGAGGCGCGCGGGCTGACCGATGTCAGCGAGGCATTCTGGCTGGCCGTGCGCGGCAACCTGGCGCGGCGGGGCGAGGTCGGCCTCTGGCGTCAAGTCGTCCACGGCGAGATCGCGCCCGATATCGAGGAGCCTGACTACATCGCTCAGGCGGCCGAACTGCTGCCGCCGGAACCCTGGGACGAGCGAACTTGGTCCCTCTGGACCGGAGCGCTCAAGCAGGCCACCGGCCGCAAGGGCAAGGCCCTGTTTCTGCCGCTCCGTAGGGCCCTGACCGGAGAGAGCTCCGGGCCCGAGCTGGCCGCCCTGCTGCCGCTGATCGGCAGAGAGAAGGCGCTGTCGCGCTTGTCGGCGAGCTAGGCGATCGGCGTCAGGCTCTGCTGGGGACCGCGTCTGATTCCTGCTCCCCTTCATCTGCCGCGATGGCCGCCGCGCCGGCGGACTCGGCAAGCTGCTTCTTCTGCTCGGGCGACAGCTGCAGATCCGGTGGCAGCTCCACCGTCACCTTCCGGTGGGCGAAGGCGATACCGTTCTCCTGGAAGGCCTTCTGCACCCGATTGAAGAGCTCCTTGCGCAGCACGAACTGCCGGCCGGGCCGGCTCATGAACTTGCCGCGCACGATGATCGCGGAATCCTCGATGGACTTGATCCCTTGGCTCTTGAAGGGCTCGATGAAATCGCCGGCCAGGTCGGGATGCTCCAGCATCTCCGCCCCGACCTGCTTGAAGATCTTCTTCACCTTGGTGATGTCGGTGTCCGTCGGAACGCGGAACTCCATCTTCATGATCACCCAGTCGCGGCTGAAGTTGGTCAGGTGCTGGATTTCGCCGAAGGGCACCGTGTGCAGCGGGCCGAGGTGATGCCGGAGCACCAGCGAGCGCACGTTGATGCGTTCGACCGTGCCTTTGACCGAGCCGATGTCCACGTATTCGCCTTTGCGGAAGGCGTCGTCCATCAGAAAGAAGAGACCTGAGACGACGTCCCGGACCAGCGTCTGGGCACCGAAACCGACGGCGATCCCGACCACGCCGGCGCCGGCCAAAAGCGGGCCGATGTCGACGCCGAGCGAGGACAGCACGATCAGCGCGACGATGACGATCAGCGTGATCTGAACGAAGCGCAGGACCAGCGGGATGATGGTTTCCAGCCGCGACGCGCTGGCTCCGCCGCCTTCGTCGCCGCCGACCGCGTCGCCTTCGTCCTCCGCGGTCAGATAGCGTGCAAGGGCCGCCTTGGTGGCGCCCCAGGCGACATAGGCGACCAGCAGGACCAGCGAAATGTCGATGACGGCGCGCATCAGCCCGACGCCCAAGCCCGCCTGCCCCAGCGTGAAGAAGTCGACGCCCCAGACGCGGCCGATCAGATAGAACGCAAAGATCACCAGCAGGATCCGCAGTGCCCGTTTGAAGACCGGTAGAGCCTGGGTGGCCGCTCTTCCGGCTTCGTTCGGTGCTGCTGGAAAAGCGTGGTCCAGCAGCGACCGCAGGAAGAAGTCGGCCGCTGGCACGAGCAGGATGACGGTCAGGCTGATCAGACCGGGGTAGGCGGCCGTTTCCTGACCCAGAACGCTCTTGTAGGTCGAGAGCAGGTAGAGGAACAAAATATAAACAATGAACGCGACATACCACAGCGAGGCCAGGCGGCGCAGCAAGGGCCGAGGCTGCCCATCGTCCTCGATCCGCGCGGCGACGCTGAAGGCAATAGGTCTGCGCAGCCTGAAGGCGCCGGCTGCGAGGACACCCACCATGACGATAGACAGCATATCCAGCAGCAGATCGTGTTCGGTCGGCGGCTGCCCGAGATCGAGCATCAAACCGCAGGCGAACAGTCCGAAGGTGGCGACGTAGGTCGCCAGCATCACCCAGCGATGAATACGCTGAGCCGTCTCGTCGTCGAAGGGGGCGATCCGAAGCCGTGGGGCGAAGGGGGCGAAGAAAAAACGGGACACAACGGAGATCAGGCGGGTGATGACCAGGGCCGTGAGCAAGGTCATGACCACCATGCGAGTCGGTTCATGGTCGTGATGCAGCAGCAAGAAGCATCCCAGAATCACTACGGCGAAGACGGCAACACCGGCGGTGTCCAGGAAAAGCCGGCCGATCAGGCGTCCGAGGCGCTGGAGCGGCTCGGCCTCCGCCGGTGGCGTCAGCCCGGCATAGAGACCGCCTGCCAACCGGCGGTATCCTTGTTCGGCCGCCAGCGCCACGGCCGCGATGACCGCAAACAGGCCGAGAACCAGAAAGGGGTGATAGCGGCTCCTATCCTCGGCGAGCTTCGCGTAGGCGAATTCGGGAAGCTCGGCCAGACCGCCGACATGCGAAAGGCGCTCGCTGAAGCGTTGTTGGAACAGTGTAATGCCGCGGTGAATCTCGTCGACCACCGGAGTCTGCTGGCTGCCGCTGCTGGCGGTGGCCGCCATGTAGGCCAGCATCATCTCCCGCACCTGCTGGTCGGACAGCCGCGACAGCAGCTCCGCACGCTCCTCGGCGGTCAGTTGCCCGATGTCGACCTGCGGAGCGGGCTCGGACGGCGGCAGCGGCAGCGGAACCTGCGCGTTGGCGGAGGCGAGCACGATCAGCAGGCAGATGACGAAGCCGGCGAAAGCTGTTGGCGCACGATGCAGTCGGAAACGGCTTCTGCCTGTCATCGGACACTCCACGCACAGGTGTCGGCGCACCGTTCATACTGCCAGGATATAATTTACACAGAAACAGTATGGATGCCGGAGTTTGCGAGAGGCAAGCGGTGGCGGCCCCGAAAGGCAGAAGCCACGCAAGAATTTCGCATCGTTGTAGGTAGAAATACGAAAGCGAGCCTCCGGCCGAACCGGAGTCAGTCTTCGCCCATCTTGAGTGCGGCGAGGAAGGCCGACTGCGGGATTTCGACGTTGCCGATCTGGCGCATGCGCTTCTTGCCGGCCTTCTGCTTTTCCAGCAGCTTGCGCTTGCGGCTGACGTCGCCGCCATAGCACTTCGCGGTCACGTCCTTGCGCAGGGCAGAGACGGTCTCGCGCGCGATCACCTTGCCGCCGATCGCCGCCTGAATGGCGATCTTGAACATCTGCCGGGGGATCAGATCCTTGAGCTTCTGGCAGAGGGCCCGGCCGCGAACTTCCGACTGGTTGCGGTGGACCATGATCGCCAGGGCATCGACCGGATCGCCGTTGACCAGGACGGAGAGCTTCACCAGGTCGCCCTCGCGATAGCCTTCCAAGTGGTAGTCGAAGCTGGCGTAGCCTCGTGTCACCGACTTGAGGCGATCGTAGAAGTCGAAGACGACCTCGTTGAGCGGCAGGCGATAGACCACCATGGCGCGGCTGCCCGCGTAGGTCAGATCGAGCTGCTCGCCCCGCCGCTCCTCGCAGAGCTTGAGCACGGCGCCCAGGTGCTCGTCCGGCACCAGGATGGTGGCGCGGATCCAGGGCTCCTCGATGGTCTTGATCTTGGTGACTTCCGGCATGTCGACCGGATTGTGCAGCTCCAGAGAGGTCCCGTCGGTCAGGTGAACCTTGTAGACGACGCTGGGAGCCGTCGTGATGAGATCCAGGCCGAACTCGCGCTCCAGCCGCTCCTGCACGATCTCCAGATGCAGCAGCCCCAGGAACCCGCAGCGGAAACCGAAGCCGAGGGCCGGGCTGACCTCCGGCTCGAACTGGAAGGAGGCGTCGTTGAGCGCCAGCTTGCCGAGGCTGTCGCGCAGTTCCTCGTACTCGGCCGCGTCGGTCGGGAACAGACCGCAGAAGACAACCGGCACGGAGGGCATGAACCCGGACAGCGGCGTCTCGCACCGCTGCCGTTCGTTGGTGACGGTATCGCCGACCTTGGCATCCTGGATGGTCTTGATGCCGGAGATCACATAGCCGATTTCGCCGGGGCCCAGCACCTCCGCCGCCTTCTTGGCCGGCGTGAAGGTGCCCACTTCGGTGACGTCGTGGACGGCGCGCGTCCCCATGAAGCGCAACTTGCGGCCGGCGCGCAGCTGGCCCTGCATCACCCGCACCAGGACGACCACGCCCAGGTAGGTGTCGTACCAGGAATCGACGACCAGGCCCTGAAGCGGCGCGGCCGCATCGCCTTTGGGGGGCGGTAGGCGGCGGACGATGGCTTCCAGAACCTCCGTGACGCCCTGGCCGGTCTTGGCGGAAATCTCGAGCGCTTCGGAGGCATCGAGGCCGATGACCTCCTCGATCTGCTCCTTGATGCGCTCCGGCTCGGCGGCCGGCAGATCGACCTTGTTGAGCACCGGGATCATCTCGTGATCGTGTTCCAGGGCCAGATAGACGTTGGCCAGCGTCTGCGCTTCCACGCCCTGACTGGCATCGACCAGCAGAAGCGACCCCTCGCAGGCCTTGAGCGAGCGGCTGACCTCGTAGGTGAAGTCGACGTGGCCCGGCGTATCGATCATGTTGAGCACGTAGTCCTGCCCATCCTGCGCTCTGTAGGTCAGGCGGACGGTCTGCGCCTTGATCGTGATGCCCCGCTCGCGTTCCAGCTCCATGGAGTCCAGAACCTGCTCGCGCATCTCGCGGTCGGTCAGTCCGCCGCAGATCTGGATCATGCGATCGGCGAGCGTCGACTTGCCGTGGTCGATGTGGGCAATGATGGCGAAGTTGCGGATGCGCGACAGCTCGGTCATGCGGGCTCTAAAAGGCTGGTCCAATAGAAAAACTGCGACGCGGAAGGCTCCGCGCCGCTTCGCGATGGAACATAGGGTGCGCTGCGACCGGGAGCAACGCCGCGAACCCTCGGCAAGCGGTTGTCATGACTCAGTTCATCGCCAGTGTGCGGGCAAGCATTCACAGATTTCCAAGCGGTTGTCGCCGTAACGCCCTGCCGATATTCCTTCGTGAGCGAACTATTGGCCGAACAGCAAGTCTCCCGCTTGCTTGAAAAGTGCTGATCTTTATCCAAGCGGTGCCCTTGCTCCTGCCCCGAGGGCGGGTCACACTGTTTTGGGAACGTCTCGCTGTAAAGACGGACGAACAAGCGGAGGACAGCGATCATGAACCGTCGGATCATGCCCGATGTGATCTCGCCGGGGCAGCAGCTCTCGATTCTGGCGCCGAGCACGACCGTCAAGGAGGCGGTGCAGGTGATGCGCGACCGACATATCGGTGCCGTGCTGGTCTTGGAAGAGCAGCGGCTTGTCGGCATCTTTACGGAGCGGGACGTCTTGACGAAGGTCGTCGCCGAAGAGCGCGATCCCGCGGCAACGCGGATATCCGAGGTTATGACCCGCGATCCTGACACCGTGTCGCCGGACGATGCGGCGATCGATGCCCTCGACCGCATGTCCACCCGGGGCTACCGCCACCTGCCGGTCGTCGCCGGCGAGCGGGTGGTGGCGATCGTCTCGATCCGCGACCTCTATGCAGCCGTCCGCCGCAGCCTGGAGGGCGAGCTGCGCCAGCGCGACGCCTACATCTTCGGCGAAAGCTACGGCACGAGCTGAGCGCCTTCATCGACTGTCCGGTTACGGCGTCGTCCGGCGCCGGGTTGCCTGCATCGTTACAGGATCTGTTCCGGTCATCGGCTTGGAGCCTGCGGGCTGCATCTTCTATAGTGCAGCGCAGCACTGCTTTTGCCGAGGTCGGAGGCCTGCCATGCCGCTTTCCGCGCCCGCCGTGGACCGCGAACACCTGCACAAGCGTACCTACGACTTCGGTGGATATCGCCGCAGCGATGGCTTGTGGGATATCGAAGGTCGGATTATCGACACCAAAACCTACGGATTTCCCAACGATCATCGGGGGTATGTCGAGGCTGGCGAACCGGTCCACGACATGTCGATCCGTCTGACGTTGGACGAGGATTTCGTCATCCAAGCCATCGAGGCCGTCACGGACCATGGGCCCTTTGCGGTCTGCCCCGCGATCACGCCCAACTTCCAGCGCATGATCGGCGTTCGGATCGGCCCAGGCTGGCGGAAGGAAGTACGCAGCCGGCTCGGCGGCATCGAGGGCTGCACGCACCTGGTCGAGCTGCTGCTCGCCATGGCCACGCCGGCCTACCAGACGATGTTCCCGGTGCGCTCGAAAAAGGAAAGCAGTCGCCCGCGCGGCAAGAAGCCGGCCTTGTTGAACTCCTGTCATGCTTTCTCGGAAAAGGGCGCCTTCGCCAAGAAGGCCTGGCCGGAGTTCTATACCGGCGAGACCTGACGGCTGCCGCCGGCCTGAGACATGAATCACCCGCTAAACCCACGCCGAGAGTAAGACTCGCGCCTTGGCTGGGATTGCCAGTGCGAGTTCACCTAAGGCGATCCTGCTCTAGCCTCTGGTTCGGGCGGTCGCGAGGTGAGGCTGGCGTCCGCGCGCCAGGCACTGCTCCGCCAAGCGGACGACGTTCTCTCTGCCGTCGAGCAAGCCGGGGATTACCCGTTCGCTGGGGCGCGCCTGATGAGGCAAGCCCTTAAGGGCCGTGGCCATGGCTTTCGGACTGCGGTCCCGTTCGCTCCGGCCGGCCTCCAGCATGCGCACCAGCCCGAGGTCCTCGGCTCGCGCCGCCCGAATGTGCTGCTCCAGCCGGGGTTCGGTCCGGGGGATCATCAAGGCCCGTTTGTCGAAGGACAGCACCTCGCAGAAGGTGTTGTACCCGCCCATGCAGACGACGCCGACGGCGCGCTGCATCAGGCTTTCGACGTGCGGGTGGAACGTCAGCGCCTCCACCTGCTCCAGGCGGTTGACACGCGCCATGAAGTCGGCCTGCTGCTCGCTCCCCATGAAGGGGCCGAGCACGATCAACGCCGGGTGGGGAATGGAGGCATCGCTTTCGTAGGCGGACAGCACCCAGTCGACGATGGCTTCTCCGTCGCCGCCGCCGCCAACGGTGACCAGGACGTAAGGTTCGGCGATCTTCTCCAGGTAGAAGGGCTGCGGCGCCGCCGGTGCCGGCCGGCGCAGGTAGCCCGTGTAGCTGATGCGTTTGGCAACGGAGGGCGGCAGCTCGAGCCCGACCAGGGGTTCGCAGATCTGTGGGAGGCCGTAGACCCAGATGTCGTCGTAGTGCTGGCTCAGCGCCGGCAGGACGTGTTTGCGTTCCCACTCATGCGCCAGCATTTCCGGATCGTCCATCACGTCGCGCAGACCCAGCACGCAGGGAACGCCGCGCTGGTTCATCAGCCCCAGTGTCGGCGCCACCTCGCCGCGCAGGCCCAGCGGCTCCTTATCGACGATGAAGAGGTCCGGGTCGAAGACCTCGGCCGTGTGCTTGATGATGGAGCCGCGCAGCGAAAGCGTGTCTTCCACCGCCAACGGAAGCGTCAGCGAGGTGTATTCGCCGTTGCGCAGCTTGATTACGCCGGGGATCCGCACGAAGTCGACCCGGCTGCGGAAGTCGAAGCTGCCGATGATCGGCGAGCCGGAGAGTATCAGAACGCTGGCCTCGTCATCCGCTTCGACCAGGGCATGCGCGATTTCTCGACAGCGGCGCAGGTGACCGAGGCCGAAGGAGTCGTGGCTGTAGATCAGGATGCGCGCGCCACGGCGGCCCCCGGCCGTCCCGTTTCCGGCCACTTTGGGATTGGCCATCTGATGGATACCCCCCAACTCCGGAGCCCGACCGTGGTACGAACCGGTTTGCTCCGCGTCCCCTCAGGTTGCGGCAACCTCTTTGCGGCTGCTTTTCCCCTGCGCGTTTGTCTGATCCGGCGCACCGCAACCGCAGGCGATCATGCCAGAGCGGGGAGCAATGGCAAGGGGCAGGTTGACCAGGCATCGATGCTGACGACTGGCGTAAGACTCTGTGATCGCGCTCACAAGCTGCTGCATATAAAGGTATTTGCGCCCATTCCCATGCTTGGCTCTGTGGTTTAGGCTCTGCGCTCTAAACCTAGGAGTCGAGCAGCATCGCCTTGGGTGGACTCGTTTTGCCGATCCCACCCAAGGCGATGCTGCTCTAGGGGGCGCAACGCTTTTCTTGGCAGGGCAAGGTCGGTCGGCCGGCGATGGAAGCCAATCTGTTTCGCTACATCTGGCGCCATTCCAGGCGCGATCAGCTGGCGGTTCTGTTGCTGGTCGTCCTCTCGCTGCCGTTCTACTTCCTGTCGCTGGATCTGCCGAAGCAGATCGTCAACCAGGGTATCCAGGGCCAGGGTTTCGAGTCGGTTGCGGACACCCGACTCTTCGGGCGCCTCCATCTGCCCTTCGGTCAGGCGCTGACCGGCGAACCTGTGCTGCTGTTCGAAGGCTTGGAGTTGGCGCAGCCGGGCTTCCTCTTGGCGCTCAGCTTCACGTTTCTCGCGCTGGTTTGCGTCAACGGCGGCTTCAAGTTCGTTATCAATACCGCCAAGGGCCGGCTGGGCGAGCGCATGCTGCGGCGTCTGCGCTACGAGTTGACCGACCGGCTGCTGCGGTTCCGCCTGCGAACCCTTCGGCGCATGAAGTCGGCCGAAGTGGCAACCATGATCAAAGATGAGGTGGAGCCGCTCGGCGGCTTCATCGGCGATGCCTTCGTCACGCCTGCCTTCCTGGGCGGTCAAGCCCTGACAGCCATGGTGTTCATCATGATCCAGTCGGTCTGGCTGGGGTTGGTGGCGGCTGCGGTTCTGGCGGTTCAGGCGGTGCTGATTCCCAAGCTGCGCGAACCGATCCTGCGCCTCGGCAAGGAGCGGCAGTTGACGGCGCGCCAGCTTGCCGGGCGCATCGGCGAAGTCATGGACGGGGCCGTCGAAGTGCATGCCCACGACGCCTCCAACTGGGAGCGCACGGAGCTGACCAGCCGCTTGGGACGGATTTTCGAGATCCGTTTCGAGATCTTCCAGCGCAAGTTTTTTGTCAAGTTTCTCAATAACTTCCTGGGCCAGTTCACACCGTTCGTCTTTTACGCGGCGGGCGGCCTGCTGGCGATCAACGGCCAGCTCGATATCGGCGCGCTGGTCGCCGTGATCGCCGCCTACAAGGATTTGCCGGGCCCCGTGCGCGAACTGCTGAACTGGGAGCAGACGCGCAACGACGTGCAGATCAAGTACGACCAGGTGATCGAGCAGTTCCAGCCGACCGATGTGGTGGCGCCGGAGCAGCAGAACCCGGCGGCGGAGGTGAAGCCGCTGGAAGGGGATCTCAAGGTCTCGGGCCTGACCCTGACCGACGATTCGAACAACCGTATCCTCGACCAGGTCAGTTTCGACATGCCGTTGGGGTCCGCGACCGCCGTGGTGGGGGACTCCGCCAGCGGGAAAGACCATCTGACCTTGCTGCTGGCCGCCCTGGTGCCGCCGGCCGGCGGTTCGATCCAGGTCGGGGATCAGAACCTGACAAAGCTTCCGGAAGCAGCGACCGGACGCCGCCTCGGCTATGTCGGGCCGGACGCCTACCTCTTTCCGCAGTCGGTGCGCGAGAACCTGATCTACGGCCTGAAGCACCGGCCTCTGGATGAGCCGGACCGCGATGCCGAGGCGCTCAAGCGGCATCGCTGGCATCTGGCCGAGGCGCGCAAGACCGGGAACATCGACTTCGACCCTCAGGCTGACTGGATCGACTACGCCGCGGCCGGCTGCGACGGAGCGGACGCGCTGGACCAAAGGCTGATCGAGATCCTGCACTTGGTCGAGCTGGACGGCGACGTGTATCGCTTCGGCCTCGGTCGGACGATCGACCCGCGGAAGCGGCCGGAGGTCGCGGAAGGCCTTATGAAGGCGCGTGAGCAGCTCACCGAACGCCTGGCCGCGCACGGGCACGACGATCTGGTCGTCCGCTTCGACCGCAAGGCCTACAATCCCAACGCTTCCCTGGCGGAAAACCTGCTGTTCGGGACGCCGCGCAAGCCGAAGTACGCCCCGGACGCGCTGCCCGACAACCGCCTGGTGCTCGATGTGCTGCGCGAGGCCGAACTGGAGGCCCAGTTGCTCGCCAAGGGACTGAGCATCGCCGAGACGATGGTCGAGATCTTTGCCGACCTGCCACCCGGCCATCCCTTCTTCGATCAGTTCAGTTTCATTTCGGCGGACGATCTGCCGGAGTTCCGCCAGCTGGTTCAGCGTGCGGACAAATCCGGGGCGGCCAATCTGCCCGAGACCGAGCGCAAGAAGCTGCTTGCGCTTCCTTTCCGCTATGTCGACGCCCGCCATCGACTCGACCTGATCGACGACGACTTCCGCGAACGCCTGTTGAAGGCACGCGACGCGCTGCACCAGCGGATCGAGGCGGAGGATCCCGATGCGGTCGAGTTCTACGAGGCGCGCGACTACAACGCGGCGGCCAGTCTGATGGACAACATTCTCTTCGGTCGGCTGGTCTACGGCCGTGCCGAGGCTGAAGAAACCGTCGGTGCCGCCGTGGCCGAGACGCTCGACGCGCTTGGCCTGCACGATGCCGTCGTTCTGGTCGGGCTGGATTACAACGTCGGTGTCGCCGGCAAGCTGCTGTCCGCCAGTCAGCGTCAGAAGGTTGCCATTGCGCGCGCACTTCTGAAGCGCCCGGATCTGCTGATCCTCAACGAGGCGACGGCGGTGATGGACGGAGCAACTCGTTCGCACTTGCTCGATCGCTTGCTGCAGTCTCGCGGCAAGACGGGTATCGTTTGGGCGCTGGAGCGTGCGCGGCTGGCGGAGCGCTTCGACCAGGTCCTGGTGATGCATAACGGCCGTCTGGTGGAGCAAGGTGCGTTTTGCGATTTGAAGGAAAAGGGCCGTGCGTTGCCGGAGCTGCTGGCGGCGGACTGAAGCGGAGGTGAGAGCGTTCCGGCGCGGGACGGCGTCGGACGCGGTGCGAAGACGATAGGTGGGGAGCGCGGCGATGGGTTTGGAACAGGAAGTCGAGGTGCTGCGGCGAATTCCGCTGTTCGCCAATATCGAGCCGGCACGCCTGAAGCTGATGGCCTTTGCCAGCGAGCGCATGACCTTCAAGCCGGAGCAGGCGCTCTGCCGCGAGGGCGATCCCGGCGATGCCGCCTATATCATCGTCGAAGGCAAGGCGGACATTCTGAAAGACACGGTCGACGGTCCCGTGAAGGTCGCGGAGGTGGGGCGTAACGCGATCATCGGCGAGATCGCCATCCTGATCGACGTTCCGCGCACGGCCTCGGTGGTGGCGACCGACGAGCTGACGGCACTCAAGATCACGCCCGACCTCTTTTATCGCCTGATTGCCGACTTTCCCGAGATGGGCGTCGAGATCATGCGGGTGCTGGCGCGCCGTCTCGAGGAAACCACCGACAAGCTGGGCGAGGTGGAAGACCGCTTGCGCCGCGCCGAGCGGGACTGACCCCCGGCGGACAGGCTGTTCAGGTCTGCTCCGGCAGATAGGCGTCAGAGCGTTTGAGAACGAGATTGAACGAAATCGAGAGTCTTGGCCGACGGCTCAGGTTCGGATGCACGAAGTGGTGCAGGAAAGCCGGCCAGAGCAGGATCGTTCCCGCGTCCGGGAGCAGCGTGTATTCCGCTTCGATCTGCGGGTCCCCCTTGATCGCCGTCATATTGGCCTGGGCACGCGGGTCGTAGAAGGAAATTGCCCCCGGTCGGCGGTCGCGCCGGCCGGGAAGATCTTCCGTATCGCGCGGTACCGCCACGTAGTAGGTGCCCGAGAGATAGGCGTGCGGGTGGTTGTGCAGGTCGTGATAGTCGCCGAAGCGATTGACGTTGGCCCAGCCCTGCAGAGACCAGCGCACCTCGTAGTCGAGACCGCTCCGCCGGAGGTAGTCGACCGCTGTCTTGTTGATGCAGTTGCGCAGCCAGGCGACCGCCGGATGTCCGGACTCGAGAAGGTTGCCACCGAGATAGTCGGTGGTCAGATCGCTCGACTTGGCGTCCAAATCGAGGATCATCCGGGACAGGACCGCGTTCGCGTCTTGAGCGCCCGGGAGCTTGCGCTGCAGCAGAGTGGTCGGCCAGAGATCGAGGAAACCTTGCGGGTCGGGCTGTCGCGTCATGGCGCGAGCCAATCGGAGCGGCGCGCGACGAAATAGCTGCCGGTGCCGCCGTAGGCCTGGCGCGTTCCGCTCGCCTTCAGTCCGATCTTCGTGAGCACCTGTTGCGAGGCGTGGTTGTCTGGATCGGTCAGGGCGATGATCGGATCCAGACCCAAGGTTCCGAAGCCGTAGTCCAGGACGGCCGCTGCGGCCTCCGTGGCAACACCCTGACCCCAGGCTTCCGGTCGGTAGATGTAGCCGAGTTCGGGCAGTCCCCCTTCCTTCTCCTCCATGGGATAGAGTCCGACCCAGCCGAGAAATCCCGGTCGGCTCCGCCAGGCAACGTAGAAGATGGCGCCGACCGGCGGCCAGCCTGCCTCTATCTTGGCGCGGTAGTCTGCGCGGAGACTTGCCGGCGGTTTCGGCGGATGAACGTAGCGCATCACCGCCGGGTCCTGTTCCATCGCGATATGTGCCTCCAGATCCGCGAGGCAGGGCGGATAGAGGCGAAGGCGCGCCGTCAGAATCTCCGGATGGGACGTCGTTTTCATCCTTTGCGAAAGATCGGCTATCTGGACTGCTGCGCCTGCCAAGTGCGGCGATCGAGGCGATAAAACGGCAGATCCGCGCCGTAAGCGCGCCGTGTGCCGTCCCGGGTGAGACCGAGTTTCTCGGCAACGGCCAGCGAGCGCTGGTTGCCGGACCTGATCACGGCCACGATCGGGTCCAGCGCCAAGTCGCGAAAGCCGTAGTCCAGGACGACTTGCGCCGCCTCGGTGGCGTAGCCGTGACCCCAGGCCGTACGGTTGAAGCGCCAGCCAATCTCCACCTCGCTGTTGCCGTCGAGGGTGGTCAGCAGCACGAAACCGAGAAAGCTCGTCGGCGTTTCTTTCGGGAAAACCGACCAGAAGCCGAGGCCTGGGCCATAGTCCTGGTCCAAACGGCCGATCAGCTGCACCAAACGATCTTGCTGTGTCTCCTCAGTGATCGGCGTCCGAATGAACCGCATCACTTCGGGATCCGAATCCAAGGCGACCATGTCGCCCAGATCGTCGACGTCGATCTGCCGTAAGAACAGGCGGTCGGTTTCAAGCCGCGGCAGATGTTCCGGCGAGCTCGCGCGCGGTGTGTCTTTCCACATGGCTCTATCCCCTACGGCAGGGCTGCCCGGGCTGCAACCCCGGGCGTGTTAAGAAGACGTCGAACGGCCGCGCAGCCGGCGGCAGCGTTCCGAGCAGTAACGCACCTCGGGCCAGACTCGTTCCCACTTCTTGCGCCAGGCGAAGGGCCGGCCGCAGCTGGCACAGGTCTTCTGCGGCAGCTGCGCCTTTCCTTTCGATCTGCCGCTGTTGCCTTTCGTGGGGCTCACAGCTCCATCTCGCTCTGGCGCGTGTCGCGGCGGCGTGAGCGGCTGACTCGCTGCCGCGACTGGGCCAGCCCCGACCGACGACTGCCGTGTTTGGCCTGAATGGCGTCGGCCTCCTGCCGGAAGCTGTCCGACTTGCGTAGCGCCCAGATCGCCGCGCGTGCGTGTCGGGCTGCCGCCTTGTGATCGACGATGGGAGCGGGGTAATCGAGGTGTTCCGCCTCCTCCCACGACCAGGGTTCGTGAATATGCGTCGAGGGGACCGCGGCCAGCTCAGGTACCCACTGCCTGACGAAGTCGCCGCCCGGATCCTGGTCGTAGCCCTGTTTCACCGGATTGTAGATCCGCACGGTGTTGATGCCGGTGGTGCCCGATTGCATCTGCACTTGCGGCCAATGGATGCCAGGCTCGTAGTCGGTGAAGAGGCGCGCGAGGTGGAGGCCGGTCGCGCGCCAGGGCAGCCAGAGATGGTAGCTAGCCACGGCCATCAGCATGGCGCGCATGCGGAAGTTCATCCAGCCGCTGGCGATCAAGGCGCGCATGCAGGCGTCGACGAAGGGCAGGCCGGTCCGGCCCTCAGCCCAGGCCTGGAAACGCGCCGCGTCGAAGGGTTTCTCCAGGCCATCGTAGGCCGGATGAAGGCTTTGGAACTCGATGCCCGGTGCGTCTTCGAGTTTCTGCATGAAGTGGCAGTGCCAGTGCAGGCGACCGATGAAGGAGCTGAGGGACCCGCTCCAGCCCCTGGCGGACTGATCCTGCTCGCGCCGCTGCCGGAGCGCTGTCGTGGCCGCTTGACTGACCTCGCGCAGGGACAGCGATCCCCAAGCCAGGTGCGCCGAAAGCCGGGAGCAGGCCGTGAAGGCGGTGACCGGACTGGACATGGCGCTGCGATAACTTCGGCCGCGCTCCGTCAGAAAACCATCGAGCGCTGCCAGTCCTTCGAGGCGGCCGCCTTTCTGGCGTGCGGGACAGGGGTCGGCGGCCAAGCTCAGGTCCGACGCCGTGGGCAGAGTCCCGACCGCAAGTCGCGCGAGCGGCTGCAGCGCGGCCGGCGCCTGGTGCATCGGCTCCGCCATGAAGCGATCCCACTTGCGCGCCCAGCCGTTCCGGGACGCGAGGCCGCGGATCACGCCATGCTGCCGAAGCTCGTGCCAGGGTATGCTCTCTGCCCGGACCCAGGCGCCAAGGCGTCTGTCGCGCGCGTAGGTCGTCGCGTTCCCTGTTTCTTGGTGAGACCACAGGGCCGCGATCCCTAGGTCTGCGTGCAGCCTGCGCAGGACCGAGACGATTTCGCCCCTGCGCACCACCAGAGGTTGGCCGAGCCGCGCCAGGTCCTGGCGCAGCCCCTGCAGGCATTCGGCGGCGAAGGCCCAGTGGCGGCCGCTGACGTCCTCCGCACCCCATACGTCGGGTTCCACGACATAGAGCGGCAGCACCGGGCCAAGATCGGCGGCGCGCGCCGCGGCTTCGGCCAGCGGTGCATGATCGGCGCTGCGCAGATCGCGTTTGAACCAGACGACTTGCAGACCCATGCTTTCGTTCAGACAAGCTGTCGGGAGATCCAGGGGCGGACCTTCAGAAAACCGAGATAGGCGCGCTCGAGCAGGCGCAAGATCGGGGGCCAGGCTGCGACCGGCGCGAGCACCCGGAAGCCGGGCAACTGCCGCCAGACGGTGACAAAGGCGGCGGCGCCGCTCTCGAGCCGGCCGTCCAGTCTGCGTGCATGGAAGCGTCGCAAGGCGCCCTCGCGGCTGAGATCGCAGCCCGGCTCGGCATCCGGTTGGCTGACGTCTTCCCAGACGATCCGGTCTTCACGGTCCAGCCGTCGGTAGAAGGCCACCTCGCGCCGGCACAGCGGGCAGGCGCCGTCGTAATAGACCGTCAGGACGGCGGAGCTGGCAGTGTTGCGGCTCATGCGCTCGACATAGCGCTCCGCCGCGGTTAGGGAAGCGGAAAGGCGATGGCTCGGGAGGCGGAGATGGGTGAAGCGGAGACGAGGGCGCAGCTGGGCATCCTCGGCTGTGGTGGCCGAATGGGGCGGCTGTTGCTGGCCGCCGTGCTGGATGCGCCGGGGGCGACCCTGGCGGGCGGCAGCGACCGGCGCGGCAGTGCCGCCGTCGGGCAGGACCTGGGCCTTCTGGCAGGCCGCGCAGCGATGGGTCGTCTTGCCGGGGACGATCCGGCGGCTCTCTTCGCTGCCAGCGATGTCGTCATCGACTTTACCTTGCCTCAGGCAACGACCCAACACGCTGCCCTGGCAGCGCAGCAGGGCACGGCCCTCGTGGTGGGCACCACGGGCCTTCTGGAAGAGCACTTGTCTGAGTTGGAACGAGCGGCGCAGCGCGTTGCGGTCCTGCGTGCGCCGAACATGAGCCTTGGCGTCAACCTGCTGATGGATCTGGTGCGTCAGGCCGCCAGCAAGCTCGACGACGCTTACGATATCGAGATCGTGGAAATGCACCATCGTCACAAGGTCGACGCCCCCTCGGGAACCGCCCTGGGGCTGGGTGAGGCGGCGGCGTCCGGGCGCAACGTCGATCTCGACCATGCCAGCGTGCGGGTACGCGACGGCCAGACGGGGCCGCGGCGGTCCGGCAGCATCGGCTTCGCAACGCTGCGCGGCGGCGACGTGCCGGGCGACCACACGGTGATCTTCGCCGGCGAGGGCGAACGCCTGGAACTGGGCCATCGCGCGTCCAGCCGTCAGGTCTTCGTCCAGGGCGCCCTGACGGCCGCCCTCTGGCTGCACGGCAAGCCGTCAGGCCTCTATTCGATGCAGGACGTGCTGGGGCTGAACACCTAAGGCGTGAATCGCGCCCTAGCCGTCGCTGGCCGCAAGCCGCTGCCGGTGTCCGTAACCGTCTTCGATAATGGCGCTCGCCGTCCAGTCGGCCGGATCGGCGGCGTCGGGCAGGGCCAGCCGGGTCCAGGCGCGCAAGGCGTTGGGCGACTCGGGCGGCAGCTCGGGGCGGCGCCCGAAGAGATCGAGGCTCAAGGTGACGCCGACGCCTCGACTGGAACTGCCCGTCAAGCCGACGCGCGGCGTCCGAGAACCGCCTGCCAGACGGTTTCCGTGGCGGATTTCGTCGGGATTGGCGACGATCTGCTGGCCATCGGGGCCAAGGAGGCGCAGGTCGACCACGCGCTCGTCGGGACGCAGGCCGGTGACCAGCAGCTCGATCGCAGGACGTCCCTCGGGCGTTTGCGCCGTGGCGACCGTGAGCGCTGCCAAGGGATTGCCTGCCTCTCCCGCTGTCTCGGCGCCCCTTGGTTGCGGCGGGACCTCCCGCGCCGTGACCTGCGCGCAGGCCGTGAGCACTAGGAGCAACAGCAGAGCGGACGGACGCAGAAACATGGCGATTGGCTCGGTTGTGCGGGTAACGGGCTTGGGCGGCCTGCCGGCTGACCGCTTAGAGTGCGATCCTGCCCACGCTGGGATTCGGCCTGCAGTACTGCGTTATCGCCCGCGAGATCGGGCAGCACGAAGCCTGCACGTAGGAACGGGGTGACTCCTTGTTGCTATCGTTCGCTGCAGTGTGAGAGGTGAGGGACACGCGCTGCAATTGATCTCTCATCTCGCGTCTCGAGGGCTAGCCTGACATCGGATCAGGCGGGCATGCCGTTATAGCTGTGCACGATGTAGCGGTGGCCACTCCACGTGTATCCGTTCCAGGGCGACGTCTTCATGTCGAAGCGCTCGATAAGCTCGGCCAAAGCCTTCCGTTCACCGAACTGCGGGTCGGCTTGGTTGCACATCCAGTCATCGAAGCTGATGACACATCCGCGCGACACCTGGCCGTTCTCGAAGACCGGAACGAGGCAGTCCATTGTCGAGCCATAAAGATCGCAGTCGACATGCATCATCGCGAACCGCTGGTCCTTCGCGATGTGCGGAACCGTGTCGGCGTACCATCCCTTAACGAGCGAATAGCGGTCCTTGGGGAGCACTTCACCGACCTTGGCGGACAGCTCCTCCATGGTCAGGCCCTGGCAGCCCCCCGAGGCCCAGTGTCCAAGCTGGACGTGGGGCGAGTCGAGATCGGGGGCGCGATCGGGTTCGGGAAGTCCGATGAAACTGTCATAGAGCCAGAGATGCTTCGGCGGCAGGCCATACTGGCCCTCGACGGCCAGCATCGCCAACGCGATGCCGCGCGCCGTCTTGCCGGTCATGGTGCCGAATTCGACGATGTCCCCTTCGACCGCCCCGCCGTAGCAATAGTAGACGGCGTCTTGCACCCCCTTGACGCGATCCTCCTGCAGGCGGTCGCGGACCTGCATCACTTCGTCAATGACAAGCTGATCCATTGTTCTATTCCCAATCTCGTCCGATATTCCCCAAGTGGTCTGCCCCCAAGCGGTCTGCCCCCAAGCGGTCTGCCATTGGACGTCACTATTGCTTGACGAGGCCACGCGGTCAGACGTTTTCCGCTCTTGATAGCGCTTGGTCTCGCACGACCGCGCGGCTTTGGGTGGCCCAGGTCAAACGGCGGAGCCTTTCTGATCGCCGTGGGTCGGGCTTACCGAGCTGTCCATGTCCAGTACGATATACTTGAGTCCGTTGCGGTCATGGAAGCGGTCGATCCATTGGCCGTTCAGATCGGCGAGAGCTTCCCGGTTCCCGGACAGGGCCCGCCCCATCTGGGAAGCCGAGGCCGCCTGCGCATCGACGGCCCTGCCGCCGACAACCTGACGCATAACCGGATCGAGGGCGCGACGGTGGATCGTCTTCTTGCCGCGACGGGTGTCACGCAGCGCCGCTGACGCCAGATTGGACAGCCGAAGCACGTCATCGAGTGCGCGCATCACCAGCAGACCCCCATCCGAACTGATCTGCGCAACCTAGAACGCCAGCTGGACCCGGCGGTCAAAATCGACCCGATCAACCCGATCCGAACGCGCACCCTCTGGGTGACACATGAAACATGCCCTTCGCAGTCCTCAACGCAATGATTTATATGGAAAATAGCACTGCCAAGACAGCACAATCAGCAGATTACTTGGGGAATGCGGGCTAAGACGATCCTGCTCTAGCTGCTACCATGTAGAGCTTGCAGGTCTGCGATTCAGCGCCTTCACCTTGTTGCAAGGCGGTTCGTGCCAACATCAAGCTGCGGGCGGATGCGATCCGCCGCGCAGTGGCAAGTCAAGCAGAAGAAGACCGAGACGCCAATGGATACGGCGACAGCCATGGACTTGAGTCGTGCGCTCCGGAAGGGCGAAGCCGCCCCGGCACGTAGCCGTCGGCGGCCGGCGACGCGACCGCAAGGCGCCGGAAATCGCCGGGCAATCCTGGACCGTGCAAAGCTGCAGGACAGCATTGCGAGTCTGGTTCTGCGTGCCTCGACCCCGGAGCGGGCCCGGAGCGAGATTCTGGAGCTTTTGAAAGGCGCGCTCGCCCAGGGGCGCGAGGAAATCCGCCGCAGGTTCGAAGCGGGAGCGTCAGGCCGTACCACAGCCGCCTTGTTGGCGTGGCAGGCCGATCAAGTGCTGCGTCTGATCTACGATCACGTCGGGCAGGATCTCTATCCCC
>JANQPZ010000246.1 GCA_028285215.1 Rhodovibrionaceae bacterium
GTCAATCCCCGCCAAACACTCAGGAACCAACCAAAAAGTCCGCGCCACTGCCCGCGCATCCCTTCCGCTCTCACTTAACCAACAATGTCAAAAAGCCAGGTCACGCAGCCCGTTTCCGGGACCCTGAGACCGAAAGCAGCGCGGCGAGAGGTGCCCCTCCGGCGCGCTGCGGAGCGGTGATATAGGCGGATCGCTCCAGCCTGTCAAACCCTTTTGTTGCATCTTTCTTGCGATCCGAGCGAGGGCAGATGCGCTGGGAATAGTCGGTTGATTTGAAAGCAAAAGCGGTTGCCAATTGCGGCAAGCCTGCCGAACTGACGAGTCCGTGCCGCCGCGACACAGCGGGATCTTGAGGCCGGCGGCCCGACAGCAGCAGCCTCTCCCCCCGTCCGAAGGCGACGCGGCGGTCCCGGCGTCATTTCGAGGCCGGTCGGTGGCTCGGACCCGGGCGCTCCGACCACTGCACGGCCGACCTGTGCGAAGTCATTAACCCTAATGGGCATTAACCCTAATCGTTGACACTCTGGCAGGCCTTAAGCATGTTCGCAGACTAAGCGAATCGCTCGAGTCGTGCCCGCTCTCCGGGTGTCATCGCCCTAAGACCTGACAAGGCTTTATCCAGCCTCCGTCCGGAGCCGGTCTTGGAGGTCTGAGGGCGGGCAAGGGCATGTTGAGCCACGCTTAACGGTGTCGGGAGTTTGTGCTCAGGGGCTTACGGTTAACGCGATCGCAATGATCGCCGCTCTAAGTGGGGACTAGACACATGACGGCCAGACGGGCCACCGGAGGGATTTTGAGTCACGCACGTTCTCGCCGTCACGCAGGCTTGGCAGCTGCCACGCTTATCTTGGCAGCCGGCCTGCTCACAGCCTTGCCGCTGACCGCGCCGAATTCCTCCGTCGTGCCCCCGCCTGCGCGCGATCTGGAAGCGGAGATGGCACCGACACCCCAAGTGATGCTGGTCAGCGCCTATCATCTGCGCCTCGGCGATCATCTGGCAGCCGGGACTGCGCCATCGAGCGCCACCGAGACCAGACTGACGGTCGAACGCGGCGACACGCTGATGGGTCTGCTGGTGGGCGCCGGGGCCGAGCGGGGCCAAGCCTACCAGGCCATCGAAGCGCTCTCTGAGGTGTTCAGCCCGCGCAAGCTTCGCGTCGGCCAGGAGATCGCCGTGACCCTCGGGTCAAAGTCCCAGCCCGTCGAGACGGAGGACGCCGAAGTCATTCAGGCCGCCGCTACGGACACCGCCCGGAGCGGAGACGCTGCAGGCTTGCCGTTGCTCTCGATCCGCCTGCGCCCCTCCGTGGAGGAAGACATCGAGGTCGTGCGCGACGCCGATGCCTTCGTCGCCCGAGCGATCGAGCGCGAGCTGGAAGCCGAGCCGCGTTTCGCCGAGGGTGCGATTGAGTCTTCACTGTTCGAAGCGGCCTTGGCGTCCGACGTGCCGCACGACGTGCTTGTCGATGCCATTCGCACCTTCAGCTTCGACGTCGACTTCCAGCGCGACATCCAGAAAGGCGACTCCTTCAGGCTGCTCTACGACGGCTACCGCGACGAGACCGGCGCCTTCGTAAAGTCCGGCGACATCCTCTTTGCCGAGCTGGTGCTCTCCGGCAAGCCCGTGCGCCTCTACCTGCATACGCCAGGCAGCGGCGTGACCGACTACTTCAACGAGGAGGGCCAGTCGGTGCGCAAGACTCTGCTGCGCACCCCTGTCGATGGCGCGCGTCTGTCGTCGGGCTTCGGCATGCGCCGGCATCCGGTTCTCGGCTACAACAAGATGCACAAGGGACTGGACTTCGCGGCCCCGACGGGCACGCCGATCTTCGCGGCGGGCGACGGCGTGGTCGAACGCGCCGGGCGCTGGGGCGCCTATGGTCACTACGTGCGGATCCGCCACAACTCGACCTACAAGACGGCCTATGCGCATTTGTCCAAGTACGGCAAGGGCATCACAGCCGGTGCTCGGGTCAAGCAGGGTCAGGTGATCGGCTACGTCGGTTCGACCGGCCGCTCGACCGGACCGCACCTGCACTATGAGGTCCTGGTCGACGGCGAGCAGGTCAATCCGCGGAGCATCAAGTTGCCCAGCGGCGAGATCCTGAAAGGCGACGAGCTCGCGGCCTTCCAGGCTGAGCGGGATCGCATCGACCGCTTGATTGCAGACATGACGCAGGCACCCCAAGTCGCAAGCGGTCGCTAGATCGGATTACATCTCGACGACAAGCAGGCGCGACGCCGTCACGGCGTCGCGCCTGCTTTCGCTTTAGTTCCCAGCCACGGTCATACCGTCGATGCGGAGAGTCGGGGCATCGACCGAGGTCCGGAAGACCAGATCGTCCGCCGGCGTGATTTCCATGAACATCTGCTTCAGGTTGCCGGCGATCGTCGCCTCGCTGACCGGATAGGCCAGTTCGCCGCCTTCGATCCAGAAACCGGCCGCGCCGCGGCTGTAGTCGCCGGTGACCGGGTTGACCCCTTGTCCCATCAGTTCCGTGACGTAGAAGCCCTCCTGAATTTCGCCGAGCAGCGCGTCGCGGCTGATCGCGCCGGGCTCCATATAAAGATTTGTCACCGCCGGCGATGGCGGTCCGGAGACCCCGCGCGCCGCATGGCCGGTCGACTCCAGACCGAGCTGACGCGCCGTTGCCAGATCCAGCAACCAGGTGGTCAGCACGCCATCGTCGATCAAACGGCGCGGCCGCGTCTCCAGGCCTTCGGCATCGAACGGGCGGGACCGCAGACCGCGGCGACGGTGAGGATCCTCTTGGATTACGATTCCCTCGGCAAAGACCTTCTCGCCGAGCCTGTCTTTCAGGAAGGAGGTGCCGCGCGCAACGGAGGTGCCGTTGATCGCGCCGGCAAAGCTGCGCAGCAAGCCGCCGGAAATGCGGGGATCGAAGACCACGGGATAACGCCCGGTCTTCGGCCTGCGGGGGTTGAGGCGCTTCACCGTACGCTCGCCGGCGCGTCGACCAACCTCGGAGGGGTCTTCCAGGTCATTGCCGAAGACCGTGGTGGAGTAGTCGTAGTCCCCCTCCATCTTTAACCCTTCACCGGCCAGAACCGAGCAGCTCACGGCATGGTTGGAGCTGGCATAGCTGCCCGAAAAACCGTTGGAGGCAACCAGCGTCGCGCGGTTGGAGCCCCAGGCCGCCGTGGCGCCGTTCGAATTGGTCACGCCGGAGACGGCCAAGGCCGCTTCCTCGCAGCGGCGTGCGCGCTCGATCAAGGCCTCCGGTGCCGGCTCCTCAGGGTCCAACAAGTCCAGATCCGGCCGCGCCTCAGACAACTGGCCAGGCTCAGCCAAGCCGCAGTAGGGATCTTCCGGCACCGCTCTGGCCATGGAAACCGCCCGCTCGACCAAGGCCTGCAAAGCCTCCGATCCGGTATCCGTGGTCGAGACCATGGCCTGACGCCGGCCGATCAGAACCCGTAGCCCCAGATCACGCCCCTCGGCGCGCTCGAGGCGGTCCGTTTCGCCGTGGCGCAACTCCTGAGAGAGCGACCAGCCGCGCACCAGCACGGCATCGGCCGCATCGGCACCGTGACCCGTTGCCTTGGCAATCAGACTCTCCAGCAAGGCAAGGTCGGCATCGGCGTGATTGTCGGCGACGGTCATGGGATCTCCCGATCGAGAAGGGCCAGTTTTGGAAGATATAGGCTCGGGCCGCGGGACCGTCAGCTCTGCCGGAGCTAAAGACGTCCGACAGCCTTGGCGGGATCCTCGCCAATGTCCCACCAGAGCCCCGTCATGATCTGCAGCCCCTCTCGGCAGACCGGCGCAAGAACATGCTCGTCCGGCGCATGCTGCTGGCAGCCGGCATAGGAGTGCGGCACCCAGACGGTCGGCATCCCCAGGATCTCACTGAAAGCGTCGTTCGGGATGGTGCCGCCCAGGTTAGGCAGCAGCATCGGCGGATGCCCAAGGGTGCGCGCTACCGACGCGGCGGCAAAGGCCACACTGGGATGATCGCTGTCCAGCCGCGTCGCCGGCATGGGCGTCGCCTCCGCCGGCTCGACGATGCAGTCTTCGAAACCCTGTGCCGTCAGGTGCCTCTGCACGGCGGGAACGATGTCGCGCCAATCGGTGCCGACGACAAAGCGCAGCTGACAGGTCGCCACCGCCTCTCCGGGAATGGCATTGACCGGAGCCGCTGGATCGCCGGTCCCGAAAGCGAGGATCTCCAGAGCGTTCCAGCCGTACAGCCGCTCGACCGGCGTCAGGCCGGGTTCGCCCCAACCGGGATCGATCTCCGGCGCGGCATCGCCACCGTCGAACTCCAGCTTGCCGAGATCGGCGCGCAGCTTGTTGGACAGCGGATCGGGCCGCAACTCCGCTACTTTGATCTCGCCCTGCGGACCGACCACGCTGGCCAGCGCATGGGAAAGACGCACGCCCGGATTGGTCAGCACACCCCCCCAGTTGCCGCTGTGGTGCGCGCCCTCGCGGTACTGCAGGCGGATGCGGAAATTGAAGACGCCGCGCGACCCCATGTAGAGGGTTGCCGCTTCGGGTTTCAGCCGAGGCCCATCGGAAGCGACCAGAAGATCCGCAGCGAGCCGATCCTTCTCGGCACGACAGAATTCGCGCAGTCCGGGCGAGCCAACCTCTTCACCCGTTTCCAACAACACCTTGACGTTGAAGCCGAGCCGGCCGCGGGCGGCAAGGACAAAACCCAAGGCCGAGAGGTTGATGCAGTGCTGGGCCTTGTTATCGGCGGTGCCGCGGCCGTACCAACGCTCGCCCTCGACAGTCAACGTCCAGGGATCGAGACCGGCGCGCCACTGCCCCTCCTGACCGCGCACGACATCGGCGTGCCCGTAAGTCAGGATCGTGGGAAGGCTCGGATCTTCGATGCGCTCGGCAACCAGAAAGGGCACGCCCTCAATGACGGGGTTATCGTGCAGGCTGCAATCAAAACCCAGGCTTTCGAGCTGCGGCGTCATCTCCTCGGCCAGGTAGCGTCTCAGCGCGGGCCGCTTGTCGGCCTCCTGGCTGGTGCTGGGTACGGCGACCCGGCGGGCCAAATCGGCCTGAAAACGGCCTTCGTCGAAGTAGGCCTCCGCGGCCGAGAGGGCGGCAGCACGATCATGAGTCACGGCATCCATAGCGCTCGACGGTTCCCTTACTGACAGCGTAGCCACTTTGCTTCGCGCAGCAGCGGGCGGCGGTCAAGCGCTACGAGAGGTTTTGAACGGCGATCTCGGGTCAACCTGTCGGCAGCACGAAACGGGCAATCCAGATGTCCGGCGACAGGTGCGCCAGGATGGTGCGCCAGCCAACGATCAGCAATCCGCCGTCTCCGGTACCCACGGCAGCCGTCAGATCGAGACGCGCACTGGCGCCAAGCAACTGCGCTTCGCCCAACCAGCCGTCGGCGCGCAGGGTCCGCTTCCAGGCGGTGGCCGGCTCGGTGCCGTCGCTGTGCGGTCCCGGATGTGTCGTGCCGATCAGCCAGTGTCCACCGGAAGCCTCGGGCAGCACGGCGGCAAGCAGGTCCAGACCGCGCCCGCCGAAAGTCAGTTCGCCGATCACCGCACCGTCCGGCGCGAAGCGGCGAGTCCAGGCCTGGGTAGCGTGCCAGGGATCGTCGAGTTGCCAACCGGCGGCCAAGACTCCCTGGTTGCCGTCGGGCGCCAAGCCGCCGATCCCTTCCTGCGGTCCGCCGGCGAGATCCTGCATCCAGATCACGTCGCCTCCGGCAGAAACTCGCGCGATCCAGCCGTCCCTCCGCTGCCGTTCAGCTCCCGGCGCGTCGGCTGCCGCCAGCAACGGGCCGGCCAGAGCCAGGCTGCCATCCGGCAGCTCGATCACGTGCTCGATACCGCGCGGTGTGGCGTTCGGCAGATGCCGGCGCGTCAAGATCTCGCCGTCAGTCGAGAGGCGGAGCAGCCAGCTCGTCGTCGTTCCGTCGGACGCATAGTCGGTGCCCGCGGCCAGAAGGGTTCCATCGTGGGAGACGGTCAGGGCTTCGATCCCACTCCAGGTGCCGGCTGGCGCCGGCAGGCGGCGCTCCCAAAACACCCAGGCCTTCGGCGAGATACGGGCAATCCAGGGACGTGCCGTGGTGCTGTCACCGCTGCTGCCCGCCAGGAAAGCGCCGCCGTCCGGAAGGGCCGCCAAGCCGAAGCTCCGTACTTCATAGGCATCGTCGAAATTCCGCCACCAGCGGGTCCGGCCCTGGCGATCGAGCTTCATCGCCCAGGCGGCAATCTGGCCGGGTTCGTTGTAGTCCCGCTGCCCTGCGACCAGATAGCCGTCGCCGTCCGGCAGCTCGGCAACAGCCGTTGCGGTGTGCCACTTGTCGGGAAAGAAGGGACTCACGACCCACGCGGCACGGTGCGGTGGCGACGCGACCGGGGACGAAGAGATCTGCTGCCCAACGACGGCTGATGTGCTCGCGACAATCAGCAACAGGACAATCGCACCGATAGCCTGAATTCGGCCCATTGCGCATCCCAATCCACACCCGCAGACGCTCTGGAGTCTAGCGCAGCGCCGAGGCATCGACCATAGCCTGTTCACGCTTGCAAATAGCTCTGCAGGCCTGTGTCAGCGACACCATCGCTGTAGGCAGCGGCCACCTCCACTACCTTTACGAATAATTAGCCTGCAACTGTGAGATTGCATCTAACGGTGGAATTTCAGGTGTAACGTCAATGCAATCAAGGTCCGAAGACCTACGGTCGAAGGAGCGAGGCAGCTTGTGGTTCGCGGCCGGACTCCTGCTGATCTCAGCTCTGGCCCTGCCCTTGCTGTCGTTGCGCCAACCCAGTCCCGATACGGAAGTTGCGCTGATCTTCGCACCTGGTACCAGCCAGGACGCCGCCATGGCTGGTGTCGCCATGGCCAACGGCCGCTTCGTACGGCCCGGTGCCTGGCCCAACGTACTGATCGCCGTCTTCCCGAACGACCTTGCCTGGCGCGACCTCTGGTCAATCGGTGCGCTCGTGGCGATCGATCCCTTAGCCGTCGGATCCTGCTTGATTTCGAACGGAGCCGCCTCATGACCGCTCTCGCTGCTTTGCAGGTTCAGGTCGCGAAAGCGATGCTGGCCATTCTTTGGGTCCATGTGCTGATCGTCGCGGGCATCGGAGGCGCCCTGGAGCACAATTGGATCGCCTCGACCGGAGTTGCGGCTCTGTTCGCGCTTTCAGCTACGGTGCTCTTTCGAATCGACGCGCGGTCTGCGTCTTTTCGCTATGCAACCGCCGTTGCCTTTGTCGGGCAGATCGCCTTGATGGTCTACGAGCTACGGGGCCATCCTTGGCAGATCGACATGCATATGTATTTCTTTGCCGCACTGGCCATGCTGGCGGCCTTCTGCGACTGGCGCACCATTCTCGTGGCTGCGGCCGCCACGGCCGTTCACCATCTCACACTGAACTTCGTCCTGCCGGCGGCCGTTTTTCCGGATGGAGCCGACTTGGGCCGCGTGGTGCTGCATGCCGTGATCGTCGTCGTGGAGACCGGCGTGCTCCTCTGGCTTGCCCATAGACTTGTCGTTGCCTTCGCCGACTCGGAAGAATCCGTGACACAAGCCCGTGCCGCCGAGGCGGAAGCTCAGCGGCTCGGCCAAGCGCAACAGGCGACGGAACGGCGTGCCGCCGAGGAGCGCAAGCAGACCCTGGCCGAGTTGGCCAATCGCTTCGAAGCCAGTGTCGCGAAGACCGTCGAAGCCGCTGCCGGCGGAGTCGGGCGGATGCGCGGTCGGGCCGAGGATCTCAGCGGCATCTCCCAGCGCGCGGCCGGCGCTGTCGCGGGCGCCAGCGAGCGTGCCGGTCAAGCCACGGAAAACGCCCAGACCGTTGCCACAGCCTCCGAGGAAATGTCGATCTCCGTCAGGGAAATCTCTCAGCAGGTCAACCACGCTCACGGGATCAGCCAGAGCGCAGTCGAGAGAGCCGAGACCACCGATACGACCGTTCAGGGATTGGCTCAGGCCGCTCAGAAAATCGGTGAGGTCACCGATCTCATTTCCGATATCGCGGAGCAGACAAACCTGCTCGCGCTCAACGCCACGATCGAGGCCGCGCGTGCGGGAGAGGCAGGCAAGGGCTTCGCGGTCGTTGCCAGCGAGGTCAAGAACCTGGCCAGTCAGACCGCCAAGGCGACCGATGACATTGCCACGCAAATCGGCGACATGCAGTCGGTCACGGGAGAGGCTGTTCAGGCGATCGGCGGCATTCGCAAAACCATCGGCGAACTTGCCGAGGTGGCCACGGCGATTTCGGCCGCTGTCGAAGAGCAAACGGCAGCGATTGGCGAAATCAGCAGCAATACAACGCAGTCCGCCGAAGCAACGCGGTCGGTGTCCGACGAGATCGCAAGCGTGAGAACCTCGACCGACGAAGCCCGATCGACAGCGGACGCAGTCTCCAGCGCTGCGGAAGATCTGGCAAACGAGATCGACAACCTGAAGCGGGACGTCGCCGGCTTCCTCGACCAAGTTCGGGCGGCATAGCGCAGCGCCAGCGGTTCAAAGGTCTACCGCCAGATCGCCTTGCCGGAGCCCGGGAGGCCGAGGTCGGGCCACAAGCGATCCACCCGGTCGACCACCTCCGGATCCATGCGGATGACGTCGCCCCAGTCGCGCTTGGTCTCGGGCGGCCACTTGTCGGTGGCATCGAGACCGATCTTCGAGCCGAGGCCGGAGTCAGGGCTCGCGAAATCCAGATAGTCGATCGGCGTGTTCTCCAGGACCGTCGTGTCGCGCGCCGGGTCCATCTTGGTGGAGATGGCCCACATCACGTCTTTCCAGTCGCGAGCATTCACGTCGTCGTCCACGACGATCAACCACTTGGTGTACATGAACTGCCGCAGATAGCTCCAGGCGCCCAACATCACGCGCTTGGCATGGCCGGGATAGGCTTTCTTGATGGAGATCACGGCGATGCGGTAGCTGCAGCCCTCCGGCGGCAGCCAGAAGTCCCGGATCTCCGGAAACTGCTGCTGCAAGAGCGGAATGAAGACCTCGTTCAGGGCCTCGCCCAAGACCGAGGGCTCGTCCGGTGGGCGGCCGGTGAAGGTAGAGAGATAGATCGGCTTTTCTCGGCGGGTGATGGCTGTGACCGTGAAGACCGGAAAAGGCTCGACGGCGTTGTAGTAGCCGGTGTGATCGCCGTAGGGGCCCTCGTCGCCATAGTCCTCCAGGCTGACGTAACCTTCGATCACGATCTCGGCCTCGGCCGGCACCTTCAGCGGTACGGTCTTGCAGTCGACCAGTTCCACTCGCCGACCGCGTAAGAGGCCGGCGAACTGATATTCGCTGAGGGTGTCCGGCACCGGGGTCACGGCCGCCAGGATGGTGCCGGGATCGGCGCCGAGCACGGCGGCGGCGGGCAGCGGCTCGCGCTTCGATTTCTTCCAGCGTGCATGATGCTGGGCCCCGCCGCGGTGCTTCAGCCAGCGCATCAGCGTCGTGTTCTTGCCCGTCACCTGCATGCGGTAGATGCCGAGATTGAAGGCGTCCGCCTTGTCGCCCTTGGGGTTGGGACCCTGGGTGACGACCAGAGGCCAGGTAATCAACGGTGCCGGCTCGCCCGGCCAGCAGGTCTGAACCGGCAGATCGCCCAAGTCGATTTCGTCGCCCCGCAGCACGACCTCCTGACAGGGCGCGCGGCCAAGCGTTTTAGGCTTCATTGCGACCACGGTCTTCAGCAGGGGCAGCATGTCCCAGGCCTCGCGAAATCCGCCCGGCGGTTCCGGCTGACGTAGAAAGGCCAAGGTCTCGCCGACCTCGCGAAGCTGATGCGGCTCGCGCTCCATCCCCCAGGCCACCCGTTCGACGGTGCCGAAAAGATTGACCAGTACCGGCATGTTCCAACTGCGGCCCTGACCGTCGGCAACCGTCTCGAACAGCACGGCCGGTCCGCCTTCGGCGAGCAGGCGAGTCTGGATCTCCGTCATCTCCAGAACAGGCGAAACGGGATGTTTGACCCGCTGCAAGCGGCCGCGACTTTCCAACTGCTGCATGAACTCGCGCAACGACCGGTAAGGCATACTCCGTTTCTCTCCCAATCTCGCAAACCGAACACCGACGACGCCGGCAAGATGCCGTCGCCACAGCCGAGGGGCAAGCGTGGCCCCGGAGCAGAGCGACAATCGGTCTGAAGAGACCTTGGTGCAGAAGCTGCGCTTTGGATGGATTCGTTAGGGACGGGAATAGAATGGCAGCGGACACGTTGTCTGAGCATGACGCTCCTCAGCAAACCTGACGCAAAGGAACCGCAACCAAGCTCCCTTCGCACGTCGTGGCTCCTCTCCTCCCTCGTCACGCGGCGTGTTCAGACGGCGGGGCTCTCCTCCCGGCCCCGCCGTCTTCCCTTGGGATCTTGTGCTACCCGGGTACGCCCTCCACATCGCAACGCGATCTCAGCAACTGCGACGTTGGTCCCGTGCACCCGAGCGAAGACGAAACCCCTCTCCCCGCGCCACAAGACATCGTGGTGCGCGAGGTTGCAGGGCCCATTCAGCCCCGCAGCCGGATCGCCTTCTGTTTTTCCGATACCGGCTGGGAACTGCTGGTCTCCAACTCAGGCCACGAAACCATCCTGCGCGGCCGCGACAAGCGGGACTTCGCTTTCGGTGGTTGGGCCGATCTCAGAAGCGGCCGTATCTGGGCGGCCAACGGCACGATCAAGAACGTGCCCAAACGATGGCGTCCAACCGTATCGGGCGCCTTGGAAAACCACTTCCGACTGTTCTTTCGCTGGCACTAAGACGGAGGTCCGACCTGTCGGACTTTGGAAAGTTTTAGGGCTTTTCGGATTAGACGTTGCAGGGTGAGATGACACCTACTAGGTGCAAGTTCTGACCGCGTAGTCATCATCCGCCTTGCTTAGAGGAAGGTGCGAATCAGCCATGCAACAGTACTGGGTCGTCGGCGGCGAATACCGCGACACGAAATTCCGGCAACCGCTTTGCGGTGCCGAAGAGTGGATCGGCCCCTTTCGTAGCTACCAGGAAGCGAAACAAGAGTGGTCTCGGCGCGCCTGGCAGACGGTGGACGATGCCCATACCCGCTATCGTATCGAGCAGGCCGACCCGGACTTGCCGCCGCCGTGCACCGATTAGCGGCGCTCTGGGTAATGGCTCGCTAGAACCCACCGACCGGCAGGCTGGACCATGTCGCAGACTGGGCACGTCGCCTGATGTCTTTCGAGCTCCCTGCAGACGCGTCAGCACGCCTGTCTCTTGCCAAGGGCTATCCGTTCGAAGCACCGAACGATTGCTTCGTCTGGCGCGACACCGGCTCCGGAAGCCGCTTGAGTCCTATAGCAGGTGCCGATTTCAGCGGTCGCACACCCGTTCTCGCCCATGGTTCCAACCGCGCGCCGACGCAGCTGGCGCGCAAGTTCGCCGGACGGCCGGGACTTGAGCGGGATATCCCCGTGACGGCCGGCTGGCTGGAAGACACCGATGTCGTCTACTCGGCTCATGTCACCAGCTACGGCGCGATCGCCTCGACCTTGCGCCATGTGCCTGGTTGCCGGGTGCGGGTTGCAGTCACTTGGCTGACGGACGCCCAGCTTTTGCGGATGCACGAAACGGAAGGCGCCAATTACCGCTACGGCCACCTCACCCGGCGCTTCGCTGCCGACAGCGGACCGCAACCGGCGTTCGACCGCCTGCCCACCTACGTAAGCGACCATGGCAGCCTGACACGCGACGCCGCCCCCATCGGTCTGGCCGCTGTCCAGGCCGAGAATCGTCCGCACCAAGCGATCGATCAGACTGCAGCGCTCATGCTGGTTCGCGATAGGCATCACCCAGACGAGCATCTGGACAAATGCATTCTAGCCAATATCGCCGACGGCGCCCGGCGCAGCACACTTATTGCGTGTCTACGCGCTTCGGCGCTGGCTGCTGACCTGACGGATTTCGAAGCCCTTTAGACCGCTGCTCGATAGGTCGGTGGCCCGAATCGAGGGGTACTATCGAAGGATCTTGCGATCCCCGCTATCGAAGAAAACGGCAAATCCCAGGATGCGATCAACCTGGTCCCCTTCACCGAAAGGCAGCAACACCCGCTCGTATCGCACCTGCCCGCCGCTCTCGCGCCAAGTCATGGAGCCGGAGGTGTAAACCGGGGCAGCCTGGGTCAAACAGGCCTGGTACTCCTCGAGCAGATCCGGCCGTTGCGTAATTGGGATCAGTTCTGTCAGCTTCTTGCCGGTAATCTCAAAACCATAGAGATCACGATAGCTTGTACCGGCAAGACGAAGCTGCATCTCATCCAGACTTGGCCCGTCGACCATGAACACCCGGGACAGATACGGCTTGAGCTCGACAGGGTCTATAGTTGCAGCGTCCGGTAGGCTGGAGGCGCCGCGCAGCCGGTCCCAATGGGCGACGATCGCCCGAATTTCTTCGTCGGAGCGAGGCGGCACTGCGGTTTCCGGACGGAACGAAGAGATATCCATGAGCGTACAACTGAAAAGCGGCCTGGCCGCCGATTCCTTAGATAATATAGCTGATTTGCTAAGAAAGCGCGAAAATTCCTTGCATAATCAACCTATCCGCTAATTTCCCACTTGCCAGACCACAGCGTTTCGGACATCGCAATCTTCCAATTCCCGGCTGGTCATGACGGAATAGGCCGTCACGCGCCGAAGACCGGACCGCGGCAAATAGGTTCTCCCGGGATCGCCGATCAGGACCAGCGCACCTCGCGCAACCAGCCGTCGCAGCCAGGCCAAAACCGCCTCCGCCATCGGTCGCTCGTAGCAAACGTCGCCGGCCAGCACAACGTCCCAACCTTCATCCAGGCCAATAAGATTATCGCTGCGAGAGGCGACATGAACGTGGTTCAGTCTGGCGTTGAGCGCGATGGCAGCCAGCGCGAAAAGGTCGATTTCACTCGCGGTTACCTCTGCCGCACCCGCGCGCGCCGCCGCGATGGACTGAATGCCGGAACCAGCGGCAAAGTCCAGAACGCGCTTGCCGGCCACGGTCTCGGGATTGTCCAAGAGATAGCGCGCGAGCGCTTGCCCTCCCGCCCAGGCAAAGGCCCAGTAGGGTGGCGGCAAGCCCATAGCCTCCAGTTCGCTCTCGGTCGCTTGCCATAAAGGGACAACTTCGCTGGCCAGCCGCAAAGGGATCTCCGGCACCAGGGGCGCGGTTTCGACCACGGTTTGAGTGGTCACGAAAGCGTGGGGATCACTGGACGCAGGAGCCGTCATGACGGCAGCTTACCGTCCATGCGCACGACTGCGGCGATTCTCTTGCTGCTTCTGACCTTCTCCCTTCCGGCCTGGGCGCAGGATCGCGCCTACTGGTGGCCGAACGATGCGACACCCACCACGTTTCCCCATGGAGTGCTGCTCCTGGGCAATGCCACGGCTGCACAAAGTCGCGCGGCGATCCGCGGCTTTCTCAAGCCGTTGGGTCTCCATGACTTGCCGGCCGGGCAGTCCAGCGTGCCTCTGTACGTGCCGGTGGTGCCCGATGCGCGTGCCGCGCACAGCGGCATCGCGACCGAGTGGAGCGACGACGTTTTCCTCGAACGTCATTGGGACCACGACCGCGACGCCGCCCTGCGCAGCGGCCTGAAGCTCGCCGGCGGCCTGCTGTTGATCTATCGCACCGAAGGGCCTGCGCTGATTGCCGATTTAAGCGACGCCTCGCCGTTCTGGGTGCGGCATTGGATTCTGGCCTACCGACGCGCCGCGGCGTCGGCGCCGTCACCGACCCGCCTGGCCGCAGAGCTGCGAACGGTCCTGCCTGACGCGCCGGTCACGCTCGACTTGCGTTGATCGCAACCGCCAAAAGGATGCCGAGAAACAGAAGCAAGCCGGCGTTGCGGTTGGATTTGAAGCGGGCCAGGCAGTTGCGGGGATCATCGATATCCAGGGTCACGATCTGCCATATGAAGTGCCCGGCCATCGCGGCGACGCCGAAGTAATAGGGCCACGCAACGCCTCCAGTCCAACCCGCCGCCGCCAGAAGCGCAACGGCGAGGGCGTAGAAGCCCGCGAGCCAAGGTCGACTGTCGTCGCCGAGGCGAAGCGCCGAAGACTTCACGCCGATCAAGGCGTCGTCCTCTTTGTCCTGATGAGCGTAGATCGTGTCGTAGCCAAGGGTCCAAAAGATACCGCCGAGATAGAGCAGCAAGGCCGGCAAGGCGAAGGTATCCGTTACGGCGGCCCACCCCATCAGGGCGCCCCAGTTGAACGTCAGGCCGAGCCAGGCTTGCGGCCAGTAGGTGATCCGCTTCATCAGGGGATAGGGAACGACCAGAAGCAGCGAAACCAAACCCAGAAGAATCGCCGTCTGCGAAAGCTGCAGCAAGACGACCAGCCCGATCGTCAGGAGGACGGCCAAGAACACCAATGCCTGCAGGACCGATATCTCGCCGCTGGCGATCGGACGTGCGGAGGTACGCGCAACCTTGGCGTCTATCTCCCGGTCGAAGATATCGTTGATGACACAGCCGGCGGCCCGCATCACGACAGCGCCGAGACCGAAGAGGACCAGCAACCAGAGATCGGGCGTCTGCTGCAGGCAGGCCGCGGCCAAGGTGACAGACCACCAGCACGGCCAAAGCAGAAGCCATGTCCCGATCGGCCGATCGGCCCTTGCCAGCCGCAAGAAGGGCCGCCAGAACTTGGGGGCATGCCGGTCGACCCAAGAGCCCTTGGGGATATCGCTAGGGTCCAGCGTGGTTTCTTTTAGTCCAGCCATCCCCTAACTCTGGACGGCTGCGGCTCGGGACTCAACCATCGCGTTGGCGGCTATTGGGCGGAGACCTGAGGCGATAGCCGTCGAAAGGCCTGTCGTCGCGTCCGCGACCGAGCAAGGGATCGATAGCGCGGGGGAACGATGGCACGGGAACCGATGGCGCGAGAGAAGGTGGCGACCCGCCTGCACGTCGAGGAGACCTTGGTCGCCGGGCAGGTCGTCGGGCTCGATCACGGACGTGCGCACTTCCTGCGCACCGTGCTGCGCTTGCAGGTCGGGGCGCAGGTCGCCCTGTTCAACGGGCGTGACGGCGAGTGGTCGGCCGAACTGGAAGGTCTCGGCAAAGGTTGGGCATCGCTGGTCGTCGGACAGCAGCGGAGGCCGCAAGCAGCGGAAGCCGATCTTTGGTTGGTCTTTGCCCCTATCAAGCGCGGGCGGATCGACTTCCTGATCGAAAAGGCGACCGAACTCGGCTGCTCCGAACTCCATCCCGCTCTGACCCGCTTCACGGCGGTCGACCGGGTCAACACCGACCGCCTGGCGGCCAACGCGAAAGAGGCGGCCGAACAGTGCGAGCGCCTGTCAGTGCCGACGGTGGCGCCACCGCGAGATCTCGGCAAGATGATCGACGCCTGGCCGGAGGAACGCCACCTGCTGATCTGCGCCGAACGCGGCGAAGCCGTGCCGATCGGAGAGGCGCTCGCAGAGGCCAGCGAGGCCGGGCTCGGCACTCATCCCTGGGCCGTCCTGATCGGACCGGAAGGCGGCTTCGCCGAGCACGAGTTGACGGCTCTCACGCGCCTGCCCCGGGCGCGCTTCGTCGGACTGGGTCCACGTATTCTGCGCGCCGACACGGCCGGTGTGGCCGCTCTGACTTGCTGGCAGGCGTGGCTCGGCGACTGGCATAAGCGCCCATTGGGCCGTGGATCGACCTGAGCCCCGTCGCCGCCCGTCACTCAATCTGTGACTTGGGCGCAAAGGTGCGCCTTCGTATCGGCGCTTGACCCTTCCAGCGGCTTAGCTTCTTGTGCCTTCTCAGGGGATCCGACCCACCGGAATCGAGTCAGTAAGAAGGACGGCCATGTCCGCACCGCCGCAGGAGCAGGGTGCGCCGATCGAGTCTAAGGCGCAGCTGATCGAGTACCTTGAGACCGGCTGCAAACCGGCCGCAGACTGGCGCATCGGCACCGAGCACGAGAAGTTCGCCTTCGATCAGGAAGCGCTGAAACCCCTGCCTTACGAGGATCCGGCCGGCGGCGCCAAGTCGATCCGGGGCATCCTGGAAGCTCTGGCCGAGCGCTTCGACTGGACTCCCATTTCCGAGAACGGCAAGCCCATCGCACTGACCAAGGCCGGCTGCAACATCACGCTGGAGCCGGGCGGACAGGTCGAGCTGTCCGGCGCCCCCCTGGAGTCGATACACCAGACGTGCGACGAGGTGCACACGCACCTTCATCAGGTGAAGGAGATCTGCGGACCGCTGGGTATCGGCATGATCGGCCTGGGCTTCGCCCCTACCTGGTCGCGCGCCGACATGCCCTGGATGCCGAAAGCGCGCTACGAGATCATGAAGGCGCACATGCCAAGGCGAGGCCGGCTCGGGCTCGACATGATGCTGCGCAGCTGCACGGTGCAAACCAACCTGGACTTCTCCTCAGAGTCCGACATGGTCCGCAAGTTCCGCGTGTCGCTTGCCCTGCAGCCGCTGGCAACGGCGCTTTTCGCCAACTCGCCGTTCGTCGAGGGTAAGCCGAGCGGCTTTCTCAGCTATCGCAGTCACATCTGGACCGATACCGACCCGGATCGCACGGGCGTTCCGCAATTCGTATTCGAGGACGGCATGGGGTTCGAGCGCTACGTCGACTACGCGCTGGATGTACCGATGTACTTCGTCTACCGCGAGGGGCGCTACATCGATGCGTCGGGTCAATCCTTCCGGGACTTTATGGCGGGTCGCCTGCCTGCCCTACCGGGAGAAACGCCCTACCTGAGCGATTGGGCCGACCACCTGACCACGCTGTTCCCCGAAGTCCGGCTGAAAAAGTTTCTGGAGATGCGCGGCGCCGACGGCGGGCCGTGGAAACGGCTCTGCGCCCTCCCGGCGCTCTGGGTCGGCCTGCTGTACGAGTCGGACGCTCTGTCCGCCGCCGAAGAGCTGATCGCAAGCTGGTCGGCCGAGGATCATCATCGTCTTCGTGAGGAGGTGCCACGCCTGGGCCTGTCCACGGAGGCGCCCGGTGGCGGCACCCTGAAAGATCTTGCCCAGCAAATGCTGGACATCTCCGCGCGCGGTCTGAAGGCCCGCGACAGCCTGGACTCCGCCGGCGAAAGCGAGGTCCATTTCCTCAATACCCTGCGCGAGATCGTAGAGTCGGGTCTGAGCCCGGCCGAACGAAAGCTCGAGACCTATCGCGGCCGCTGGAAGGGCGACCTCGCTCCATTGTTCCGCGAGTTCGAGTATTGATCGCTGCGACGGCCGTCTTTGGATAATGCAGTCTTTGGATGATGCGATGACACCGGAAGACAAGACCTGGCTGAAGGAGTGGCTTCCGAAGATCGCTGTGGTGGCCTACCTGCTATGCATTCTGGCCTTCATGGGATCTCATGTCAGACCGGGCTCGATCGAAAGCCTGGTTTTCGCTCTCAAACTGGGCATCGGCCCGGCCCTGATAGGCACACTGGTCGTGATTGCACTGATGTATTACTGGCGCCGCCGCACGTGATCGACCCGCCCCGAGCCGGGCAGGCGCAACCCCGGCGCGGACCCTTCGGCCAAAAAACGTAAGAGCCGCGGTTGGGGGCCGCGGCTCTTGGGGTACCAGTGATCTCGACGTGAGAGTCACCGTCTTGGGGAAGGGCTAGTAGCTGCACGCTACCCCCTAAGTCTTAACAAGGGCTTAACGCCCCTTCGACGGCTTCATCGCCCAGCCGCCAACCTGATTGGAGTCTGTCATGGCCGAAACCCTTCATCCCCGCTACAGCCCGGTCACCGCACCGAAGCCCTTCTCCGCCTACAGTCCCATGGTGGAGATCGAAGCAGGGCGTCGCAGCTTCCACATCTCCGGGCAGGTCGGAGTCCGCCTTGACGGCAGCCTGCCGGACAAGGGCGAGGAACAGGTGCACCAAGCCTGGATGAACGTCCTGGCGGTTCTGGAAGGCGCAGGCCTCGGTCCGCAGCACCTGGTCAAGGTCGTGGGCTATATCACGGCGCCGGGCTTGACGGCCGCCTTTCGCAGCAGCCGCGATCGGCTGCTGGCCGGAGCGGAGCCGGCGTCGACACTGATCGGCGTACCTTTCCTCGCGCACCCGGATTGGCAAGTTGAGATCGAAGCCGTCGCCGCTGTTTAGGGCCTGTCGCGAGACGGAGATATCAGCCGGTCGCGGCTGTGGCGTTGTTGAGTGCCCAATCGTATTCGTGGTCGAAGATCCTCGTCGTTTCCGCCAGGCGCGCGGCCAGTTCGGGAGCCGCATAGCCGCGCAGATGGGCGATGACGCCGGCCTCGCTGTCGCCGAAGTCCTCGCGGAACCAACGGTAGATGCTGGAAACGACCAGCCCGCCGTTGCGAAAGGACGCGCCACGCGGATGGTTGACGAACCTGCGAGCGGCGCTGTCCAACTGCGCGGGGGTCGTTTCGGCCCGGAAGGCCCGCAGTTGTAGATCGGGACACCCCAGAGCCGCACAGTTGACCGCATAGTGGATCAGGGGGTCCTGATCCCAGACAGGTCGAAGAATACGGTGTTCGATATCGTCGAGAGAGACGGCTGTTTTCTCTACCTCGATCAGTTCAGCACCCCAGGGACCATTGGAGAAAAGACCCGGTGAGATATCGATGTCGCGGATCGACTCGACGGGGTAATGCGCCAGAATCGTCTCGACCGTCAGGGCATTGTAGAGATTGACCCAGTAGGCGAACTGTTCGGCCCGATTCAAGGGCCCGACGGGCTGCTTGGCCAGGCTGTCGAGGTAGCGCCGCAAGGCATCGCGGTCGCTCTCCGAGATGCTCCCATAGGGCAAGAGCACGACCCCATCCGCACCACGGCGCGCGTAGCGCCCCAGAAAGGCATCCCAGGCGTCATGATCTACCTTGAGACCGGAATTGGGTTCATGGGGCAGCCAGCGCGGCCAGAGTTCCGAAGCCGGAGCGGCCTCAGCCTGCGGCGCCGTACCGACGGCGGTCGCCGCGTAGCCCAGACCGGCGGAAGCAAAACCGAGAAATCCTCGGCGCGTGAAAGCCATCGGCATCATCCTTGCAGCGAGGCAAAGTCGTTGAGGCGCCAGTCGTAGTGGTCGCCAGACCAGTCCACGACTTCGGACAGCAGCGCCGCCCGAGACCCGGTCGCATAGCGGCGCAAGTGCTTCAGAACAGCGGCCCGGCCGTAGCCGAAATCGCTGGCATACCAGACGTAGATGCGGGAGATCCGGAGCCCGCCGAAGCGAACCTGCAGGCTGCGCGGATGGTTGATGAAGGCTGCCGCCGCAGCCTCCAGCTGATCCTCCGACCTGCGAGCGTCCAAGGCCTCGGGCGCCAGATGCGGGCAGCCCATGGCGGCGCAGTTGAGCACATAGTGAACGCGAGGGTCCTGCCAGATCGGCCGCAGGATACGGTGCTCGATGTCGTTCAACGACAGCGCGCGCCGCTCGACGGTCACCAGCTTCTCCGCCCAGGGCCCGCCCGTGAAGAAAGCCCCAGACAAGTCGACGTCGCGAACGGAAGCGACGGGATAGACCTTCAGGACCTGCTGCAGGATGAGCGCGTTGTAGAGATTGACCCAATAGGCCAGCTGCTCGTCCCGTGGGTATTGCGTAATCGGGACTGCAGCGAGCCGCGCGACGTAGGCGTCCAGTGCGGCACGGTCGTCGCGCGTCACGGCGCTGTAGTGAAAGAGGCTATCGACACCGCCGCTCACGGGCCGTGTCTTCAGGTAGATCGCAAGCAAGCGGTCGAGGGTTCCATGATCGATCCGCGCAAGCGTGCGCGGATCGTGATCGCTCCAGTGTGCCCAAAGCCGCGCCCGGGGTGCCGCCATCGCCATGCGCGGCCGGGCGGCGAGAAACCCACCTGCAGCCAATCCCGCGAACAGGGCCCGACGGGTGATCGAAGCAGACATGCTTGGAAACCTCCGACGCGCGCAGCCTGCATTCGGCAGACTGCGTTCGATCCAGCCGTCGTCCGGGACGACGCTCCGGACCCTGACGTGGGATAGCTGCCGATACATGCCCAGACACCTTTTCGTGACGCCGCATCGCGGCCGCCCGTCGCTTCCGCGACTCTACCTTCCGGGAAGGTCCAGAATCGGCTTTCGCGACCCTTGTGTCATTTTGGCAACAGACCATATGAAAGCTGCACTGTTGATCTGCGTGACGCACATCAAGGGCGCTATCGGGGGGTGCCGCCTATCCTTGGGCCTCTCGCGTTTTTTCGGACAGTGATCCGGCAACCGACAGCATCATCGATCGCGGGCTCCTAGGAGCCGTGGACGAAGAGGGCAGAACATGGACTTCGAGAAGTATACGGACCGCTCGCGCGGGTTCGTTCAAGCAGCGCAGACCCTCGCACTGCGCAGCAATCACCAGCGACTGACGCCTGAACACCTGCTGAAGGTGCTGCTTGACGACAGGGAAGGGCTGGCCGCCAACCTGATTCGCGCGGCCGACGGCGACCCGAAGCAGGCCCTCACGCTCACCGAAGCGGAGCTGAGCAAGCTGCCGCAAGTCGAGGGGAGCGGCGCCGGTCAGGTCTATCTGGCACCGGAACTGGCACGCCTCTTCGAACAAGCCGAGCAGATCGCTGAAAAGGCCGGCGATTCCTACGTGACGGCCGAGCGCCTGCTTCTGGCGCTCGCCATGGCAAGCGGCAGCGGGGCTGCGAAGGCCTTGGCAGACTCCGGCGTTTCCGCCCAGTCGCTGAATCAAGCCATCGAACAGGTGCGCAAAGGGCGCACGGCCGACAGCGCCAGTGCCGAGGAGGGCTACGACGCTCTCAACAAGTATGCGCGGGATCTGACCGAGGCGGCACGCGAAGGCAAGCTCGACCCGGTCATCGGCCGTGACGAGGAAATTCGCCGCACCATTCAGGTCCTGTCTCGCCGCACCAAGAACAATCCGGTTCTGATCGGCGAACCAGGTGTCGGCAAGACCGCCATTATCGAAGGTTTGGCTCAACGGATCGTCAACGGTGACGTCCCAGAAACCTTGCGCAACAAGAAGCTGATGGCCCTCGACCTCGGCGCCATGGTCGCCGGCGCGAAGTTTCGCGGCGAGTTCGAAGAGCGCCTGAAGGCCGTGCTGCAAGAGATCGCCGCGGCCGGCGGCGAGATCGTCGTCTTCATCGACGAAATGCATACCCTGGTCGGCGCCGGTAAGGCGGAGGGCGCCATGGACGCCTCCAACATGCTCAAGCCGGCGCTGGCACGGGGCGAGCTGCACTGCGTCGGCGCCACCACGCTCGACGAGTACCGGAAGCACGTCGAAAAGGATGCCGCGCTGGCACGGCGCTTTCAGCCGGTCTTCGTGTCCGAACCCACGGTGGAAGACACCATCTCGATTCTGCGCGGCCTGAAGGAGAAATACGAACTGCACCACGGGGTGCGCATAACCGACAGCGCCATCGTTTCGGCCGCGACCCTCTCGAACCGCTACATCACCGACCGCTTTCTACCCGACAAGGCGATCGACCTGATCGACGAGGCCTCGAGCCGCCTGCGCATGGAGGTGGACTCCAAGCCCGAGGACATCGACGAACTGGATCGGCGCATTGTCCAGCTCAAGATCGAGCAGGCGGCGCTGAAGAAGGAAACCGACCAGGCCTCCAAGGACAGGCTGGAGAAGCTCGAACGGGAGCTCGCCGACCTGGAGCAAAGGTCGGCGGAGCTGACGGCCCAGTGGCAGTCCGAGAAGAACAAGCTGGCCGGCGCGCAGAAGATCAAGGAACAGCTGGATCAGGCGCGCAGCGAGATGGAGATCGCCCAGCGCGAAGGTCGCCTCGATCGTGCAGCGGAGCTGCGCTATGGCGTGATTCCCGATCTGCAGCAACAGCTTGGGCAGGCCGATCAGGCGCAGGAAACGCACATGCTCAACGAGCAGGTCAGCGACGAACAGGTCGCAGCGGTCGTCTCGCGCTGGACCGGTATCCCGGTCGACAAGATGCTGGAAGGCGAGCGCGAGAAACTGCTGCGCATGGAGGAGGTTCTGCGCCGCCGCGTGATCGGCCAGGAAGAGGCCGTCGAAGCGGTCTCTCAAGCGGTTCGCCGGGCCCGCGCCGGGCTGCAGGACCCGAACCGGCCGATCGGCTCCTTCCTGTTCCTCGGCCCGACCGGCGTCGGCAAGACCGAGCTGACCAAGGCGCTGGCGGCCTTCCTGTTCGACGATGAGCACGCCATGGTTCGGCTCGACATGTCGGAGTACATGGAGAAGCATGCGGTCGCGCGCATGATCGGTGCTCCGCCGGGCTACGTCGGCTACGAGGAAGGCGGCGCTCTGACCGAGGCGGTGCGTCGCCGCCCCTATCAGGTCATCCTCTTCGATGAGGTCGAGAAGGCGCACCCCGACGTCTTCAACGTGTTGCTTCAGGTGCTCGACGACGGTCGCCTGACCGACGGCCAGGGCCGCACCGTCGACTTCCGCAACACCCTGATCGTCATGACCTCCAACCTGGGCTCCGAAGTGCTGGCGAACCTGGAACCGGGCCACGACAGCGCGGAGGTCCGCGAGCAGGTCATGGCGGTGGTGCGCGCGGCCTTCCGGCCGGAGTTTCTCAACCGCTTGGACGATACCCTGCTGTTCCACCGCTTGACGCGCGAGCAGATGACCGGGATCGTCGACATCCAGCTCGGGCGCCTGGAGAAGCTGCTTGCAGACCGCAAGATCGCACTGCAGCTCGACGAAGCGGCCAAGCGGTGGCTGGGCGATGCCGGTTACGATCCGGTCTACGGTGCCCGGCCGCTGAAGCGTGCGATTCAACGCGAATTGCAGAACCCGCTGTCGGAAATGATCCTGGCCGGCAAGATTTCCGACGGGCAGACCGTAAGCGTCAGTGCCAGTCCGCTCGGCCTGATCATCGACGGCGCCCCCGCCAAGGCTGCCGAGTAACGCACGGCCGAACACCTCGGGTGGGATCGCGAACGCGAAACCGCCTGAGGCGATCCTGCTCTCGTCATAAGTTTAGAGGGCGA
>JANQPZ010000247.1 GCA_028285215.1 Rhodovibrionaceae bacterium
GTCAATCCCCGCCAAACACTCAGGAACCAACCAAAAAGTCCGCGCCACTGCCCGCGCATCCCTTCCGCTCTCACTTAACCAACAATGTCAAAAAGCCAGCGGCCGGAAGGGCCGCAGAACGTCCCGCTTCAGCGACTCGCGCCGCTTGCGGAAGCCAAAGAGTATAGGAGCGAAGAGCACCCGCTGCAACGCTGAAGGCGTCGCAATTTTAGCTCATCTATCCGGAAGCCTCCTGGGCACCGCCTCGCCGATCGGCGATGTCGGCAACGCCCTGAAGCGGCGCTGGATATAGGGGGTCCGACGGCCCCTTGTCCAGAGGGAAAATTCAGAAAACCGCAACCCTTCACATCAGGCCGAGGTTGCGCAGCTCCGCCCACAGCGCCGGCGGCAGATCGTCGGCGCCGCCTGCTGCGGCCGCCAGGTCGCGGGGGGCCTGATCGGGTCGCAGATAGCGCCAGCCCTGAAAGGGACGCTGCGGCCGCGGCTCGACCCTGACGATACGAGGATCCAGCATCAGCCGAACGTAGCTGCGCCCGGTCTCGTCCTCGGCTTCCTCCAGGTCGAGCAGAGCCTGGCGGCACTGCACCAGACCGCGGATGACCCAGTAGATCGAACCGCCGTCCAGCAGCTCGGCTTCGCGCCGGGGCCGCATACGGGTGCCATGCCAGATTTCGCCGTGCTGCTTGAGCCGGCCGGCCTGCCAGCGGGTCAGCGAGTCCACGTCCTCGCTGCCGACCGAAAGTTTGATGAGGTGCAAAGTCATGATGCTCGGCAGAGAGTGGGGCTCCTGCCGACCGCTGCCAAGCCGTCCGCAGAAGCCAACCTGTGGACAGACCTGTGGGTTACGCCGCCTTGCCGGCCAACGCCTGGGATACCTTGGAAACCGGCGGGCGCCCCAGATGCTCGGAAACGAAGCGGCCCGCAGCCACCACGGCGTCGAAATCCACCCCGGTCTTCGCCCCAAGACCCTCGAGAAGATACAGCAGATCCTCGGTCGCAACGTTGCCCGAAGCACCCTTCGCGTAGGGGCAGCCGCCGAGCCCCGCCACGGAGGAGTCCACCGTCGTGACCCCCTCCTCCAGGCTCGCCAGGATATTGGCCAGCGCCTGGCCATAGGTGTCATGGAAGTGCACCGCCAGGCGCTCGCGCGGCAGGACCTTCGCCACCGTTCGGATCAGGGCACGCGCCTTCCCGGCCGTGCCGACGCCGATGGTGTCGCCCAGCGACACCTCGTAGCAGCCCATCTCCGCCAATGCGGCCGACACCTCTGCCACCTTGCCGGACGCGACCGCGCCTTCGTAGGGGCAGCCGAGCACGCAGGAGACGTAGCCGCGCACACGAAGACCCGCAGCCAAGGCCCGCTCGCAGACCGGGCGGAACCGGTCGAGAGACTCGGCAATCGAGCAGTTGATGTTGCGCTGACTGAAGCTTTCCGAGGCGGCGCCGAAGACGGCGATCTCCTCGACCCCGCTATCCAGGGCCCGCGCCAGCCCCGTCTCGTTCGGGACCAGCACCGGGTAGGCCGTCCCCGGCCGGCGCCGCACAGCCGCCAGCACCTCGGCGGTATCGGCCATTTGCGGCACCCACTTGGGGCTGACGAAGGCGCCCGCCTCGACCGCCGGCAGGCCGGCGGTCGCCAGGCGTTCGATCAGCTCCACCTTGACGCCGGTGGGGACCAGCGCCTTCTCGTTCTGCAGCCCGTCGCGCGGCCCGACCTCGACGATGCGGACCGCCGTATCC
>JANQPZ010000270.1 GCA_028285215.1 Rhodovibrionaceae bacterium
AGCCGGTGAGAAGCCCGATAACTTCATGTCGCCTGCCGCGCTCTCCGATTTCGAGCGCAGCCACCTGCGCGATGCCTTCGTCGTGGTGAAAACCATGCAGTCGGCGCTCGCCCACGGCCGCGCTGCGGTGCTTTAGGGGACAGGGCATGCTGATCGAGCTTGTTGCCGCCGTTGCTCTCGGTTTCGCCGCAGCCGGTGTCGCACTCTTGGCGCGGCGCGTGATTCCGGCGCTCCCCCGCTTCACGGTCCCGGCCGCAGCCGGCCTGGCCATGATCGGGTTTGGCATCTGGAGTGAGTACACCTGGTACGAACGCACCTCCGCCACCCTGCCCGACGGCATCGAGGTTACCTCCGCACCTGCCGAAAGCGCGTTCTGGCGCCCCTGGTCCTACGTCGCGCCCCTGGTGGTCCGTTTCATGGCCGTCGATCTGGCAAGTGCCCGGCGCAACGAAGCGCTGCCCGGTCAAGTCATGGTCGAGGTCTACGTCATCGCCCGGCACGGCCCGCGGGCGCGCGTTCCGGTGCTTCTGGATTGCCAGGGACATCGCCGCGCCGATATCGCCGATGGCCTGGACTTCGGTTCGGATGGAAGCGTCGCGGAGAGCGATTGGCGCAGGGTGGCGCCGGACGACCCGCTGCTCGCCACGGTTTGCCGTACGAGCTGACATCGGAGAGGTCCGCCATGGCGAAATCGGTACTCCTGGTCGAAGACGAAGACAGTATCGCCATCGCTCTGGAATTTCTCATGCAACGAGACGGCTACCAGATCCGACGTGTCACCAACGGCCCGGCCGCTCTGGAGGCTGTTGCAGAAGAGACACCGGATCTGGTGCTGCTCGATATCTCCTTGCCCGGCGCCTCGGGCTACGAGGTCTGCCAGAAGATACGCCTCGACCCGGCACTTGCCGGCGTAAAGATTCTGATGATGACAGCTACCGGCGGCGACATCCCGCGACGCAAGAGCCTCGACATGGGTGCCGACGCCTTCATCACCAAACCCTTCTCCATGGCCGCCCTGACCGGCGAAGTGCGACGCCTGATAGGTGAAGAAGAGGCGGCACCGGATGTTTGAAAAAGCCAGCTTGCGGATCCGGGTGTTTCTCTTCTTCGCCCTGATCGCTCTGGCCGGCTCTGCCGCTATCCTCGCTGCTTTGGTTCTCGGCTGGCAACGGCTACAGGAGGCGGAGGGTCCGTCGGCCTTCGTCGTTGCCGGTGCCCTTGCCTGTTTTGCGTTGATCGGTCTCACGGCCTGGGTTTGGCTCCTGTTCGACGAAAACGTTGCCAAACCGGTTCAGGCGCTGGCGGCGGCACTGCGTGTACGCGCCCACAGCGACGTCGAGCGCGCCATCGACCCCAAGCCAGCACGCTATCTCGGCGATCTCGGTCCGGCCTGCGACGCCGTCGCCGCCAATCTTGCGGATACCCGCAGCGCACTCGCCAAAGCCGTGGCCCGCGAAACGGCACGCATCGCGGAAGAGAAGACACGGATTGAGATGATCCTGCGCGATGTCCCGGTGGGCGTCATGCTCTGCACGGCCGATCATCGGATTGCACTCTGTAACACCCAGGCTGTCGCACTGCTGCGCGATGCAGGTGAGGTCGGCCTTGACCGACCGCTGTTCCGGCTGCTGCGCCAGGAACCGATCTTGCACGCGCGGGAGCGCCTATTGCGCGCGGATGTCAATGCACCGGCGGCGGCTCTGCTCTGTACGACGCCGGACGGTAAACGAGTCTTGCAAGGCGCAATGAGGCTTATCTGGAACGACGACGCCCCACCCGGCTATGTGCTGACGCTGCGCGAAGCAACCAGCGACATTGCCGCCCATGCCGCACGCGAACGTCTGCTGCATGAGATTTTCGAGCGCGCACGGCGCCCGGCCGCCAATATCTCGGCAACCTTGGACGCCCTCGCGGCCGATCCGGATCTGATCTTGCCTGCAAGGGCCCGTCTTGAGGACGCCCTCGCTGGCGAAGCCCAGGCTCTTGCCCAGGCCGTCACGGAATTGGGCGCCTCTGCTGACGCAACGGCCGGCTCCTGGTGGCCAATGGCCGACGTGGCCGCCAGCGATCTGATCGATTCCCTGGAAGCACGCCTTGCGGACGACGGTATCGGCTTGACCGGGCAGGCCGAGCCGCTGCTGCTGCACTGCGACGGCTTTGCGCTGGTGCTGGTGATCGAGACGGCGATCCGGGCGGTTGCCGAAACCGCTGAGACGGGGTTGGAACTGGTCGTCGGCAAGGACGGGAACGGGGCCATGATCGAGCTGACCTGGACTGGAGCGCCCCTGCAGGTTGCAAGATTGGAAAACCTGCTGTCCCGCCCGCTGGCCGATGGCTACGGTGAGCAAACGGGCCGCGATGCCCTGCAAAGCCACGGGACCGACATTTGGCCCGGGCAGAGTGCAGACGGCCGATCGAGCCTCCGTCTTCCGATCCTGCTGGCCCGAGCGGAAGTGCCCTCGCATCCAGCTCCGCCACGCCCTGCCTGGTGCGACTTCGACCTCTTCGCCCAGCCCCCCGGTCCGCTCGAAAACCGTCTGCTGCCCTCGCTTACCTATGTGGTCTTCGACACCGAAACCACCGGGCTGCAACCCGAAAAAGGCGACGAGATCGTTCAGATCGCCGCCCTGCGGATCGTCAACGGTCAGCTCCAGGACGGCGAGATCTTCGACAGCCTCGTGCATCCAGGCCGCCCGATTCCGCCCTCCTCCACCAGGATCCACGGCATCGACGATGCCATGGTGGCGGAGGCGCCCGACATCTCGGAGGCCGGGCGACGATTTCACAGCTTCTGCCAGGGGGCCGTCCTGGTCGCCCACAATGCCCCCTTCGACATGTCGTTCCTGCGTCGGCATGAGGCAACGATCGGCCTGCCCTTCGAGAACCCGGTGCTCGACACCGTGCTTCTCTCCGCCATCGTGTTCGGCCAAAGCGACGTTCACACGCTCGACGCCTTGGCCGAACGTCTCGGCATCGAGATTCCCGAGCAGGTGCGTCACACGGCGATCGGGGACACACGCGCGACGGCCGACGCCTTTCTCAAGATGCTGCCGATGCTGGAGAACATGCAGATCGCCACCTTGGCGGACGCCTTTCAGGCATCCCGTAAGCACAAGCGGTTGCTCACGACGGTCGAATCCGCGACAGCGCCGGGCTAGAACAGAATCGCCTCAGCCTTCGCGCAGCGCGCGCTGACCAACTTTCAGGAAGGGGTTGAGGATGTACTGCAGCACCGTGCGCTTACCGGTCAGAATGTCGACCGCCGCCGTCATGCCGGGAATGACCGGCAGGGGTTCGCCCTGTTTGTCCCGCAACTCGGCAACGTCCGTCTTGACCCGCACCAGGTAGAAGCTCTCGCCCGAGGCCTCGTCCTCGATGGTGTCGGCGCTGATATGCTCCACGCTCGCCGGCAACGATCCGTAAACCGTGAAGTCGTAGGCGGTGATCTTCACCTTGGCGGCTTGGCTTGGATAGATGAAGGCGATGTCCGCAGGCCGCAGGCGTGCCTCAACCAGCAGGGTATCTTCAGTCGGCACGATTTCCACCAGGTCCTGGCCGGGCCGGACGACCCCGCCCAGCGTCGTGACGAAGAGCTGCTTGACCGTGCCGGCAGTCGGCGCCCGGATGATGGCCCGCCGCACCCGGTCGCCGCGCGAGGTCAGCACCTGCTGCAGCGCCTGGAGGTTCACCTGGGCTTCGTTCAGCTCCTGCAAAGCCCGGCTGCGGAACTGCGCCCGCGTCTCCGCCGTCTCCGCCTCGATCT
>JANQPZ010000284.1 GCA_028285215.1 Rhodovibrionaceae bacterium
AGCCATGAGACCGTCGGCAAGCTCCGGACTGCGGGGATCGCCGTGCACCACGCCCAGGCCCGCGCCGCGCGGCGGCGGACCGTCCGGCTCGATCTGCTGCACCGCGCTGTCGGGCAGATCGGCAACCATCAAGGCGATTGCCGGGCGATCGTAGAACTCGCGCCCGCCGGTCATGATCCCGCCGCCGACCGTGCCGATCCAGCGCGGCACCCCGCTGCCCTGGCGCAGGAGCGGAATCAGCCGGCCGTACAGGGGCCACATCGCCTCGTTCACGTAAGCGAAACCGACACCCAGGCCCCCGGCCCGGGTCTCGAGACGCGCCAAGGCGGCTTCAACCGCTTGTTCGGGAGTATCGCCGACCCCGTAAGCGCTCCGAAACGCCGTTGCGGCAACGGAAACGCCTTCGCTCATCCTTCTGCCGCCGCGCTCCGCTCGCGTGCGCGCAGGATGAGTTCCTCGACCTTCGGCAGGATGTTCTCGACGATCGTCGCCACGCCCTCGGCATTGGGGTGGATGCCGTCAGGCTGGTTCAACTCCGGGACCGTCGCGACGCCTTCCAGGAAGAAGGGATAGTAGACGGGGTCGTAGGTATCGCGCAGGCTTGGGAAAACCGCGTCGAAGGCCTCGGCGTAGTCACGGCCGAGATTGCGCGGCGCCAGCATACCGGCGAGCAGCACGGGCAAGTCGGCGCGCTCGAGTTCCGCGAGCAGAGCGTCGAGATTTTCCATGGTATTGGACGGCTCGATCCCGCGCAGGCCGTCGTTCGCGCCCAACACCACGATCACCGCGTCGGGATCGTCGGCCAAAGCCCAGCCGACCCGCGCCAACCCCGCAGCGGTGGTATCGCCAGAATTCCCTGCGTTGAGTACCGTGACGTCTTCGTAGCCTTCGTCCCGCAGACGTGCTTCCAATTGCGCGGGAAAGGGTTGGCCTGCGGGCAGGCCGTAGCCGTGCACCAGAGAATCGCCGAAGGCCATGATTTTGAGCGGTTCTGCCTGCGCCGGTAAGGCGAAAGCGAAGACGATCAGAAGGAGAGCAAGACTGCGCATAACACCTCCAAAGTTAAGCGTCCGCCAGCCACGATCAAGCAGCCGTTCCGCCGACTGATCCGCCGACTGATCGGCCTGCGTCGCGCTTACGTAGAGGGATCTGTCACTTCCAATCTCGTGACGACGGCCCATATGCGGGGCGTTTGCTCCAGATACGACGGTCCGCCGAGGAGACTCCATGACCGAGCCAATGATCCGTTTGAGCGATCTGGTCCTGACTTACAGCAATGAGGCGGGCCCGGTCGAGGTTCTCCGCAGCCTTCAACTCGGCGTCGCCCGCGGCGAAACGGTGTCGGTGGTGGGTCCGTCGGGTTCCGGCAAGTCGTCGATGATGATGATCATGGCCGGACTGGAGCGTGCCACCGCGGGAAAGGTGGCCATCGATGGCACCGATCTGGGCAGCCTGGACGAGGACGCCCTGGCGCGTTTCCGCGGCGAGCGGATCGGCATCGTCTTTCAGGACTTTCACCTCATTCCCACCATGTCGGCGCTGGAGAACGTGGCAGTGCCGCTCGAGCTCGCAGGCCGCCGGGATGCCTTCGAGCAGGCCGCCGCGACGCTTCAACAGATCGGCCTCAGCCACCGCCTGACCCACTATCCCGGACAGCTTTCCGGCGGCGAGCAACAGCGTGTGGCGCTCGCCCGCGCCTTTGCCGTTCAGCCGCGCCTGCTCTTGGCCGACGAACCTACGGGCAACCTGGACGGCAACACCGGCGAGAAGATCATCGAGCTGCTGTTCGATCTTGTCACCCACCAGGATACGACCCTGGTGCTGATCACGCACGACCCGTCGCTGGCCGAGCGCTGCAGCCGCACGGTGCGCCTCGCGGATGGACTGATCGTCGACGACGGCACGGCGACAGCAAGCCCCAAAATGGCCGTGGGCGACTGAGCCGGTCATGTCCGCAACCGCCATCGCCACCTCCGCCGCAGGGACGCCCGCCAGTCCCAATGGCCCGCTCGCTCTCAGGCTGGCACGGCGCGAACTGCGCGGCGGCCTGAAGGGCTTCCGCATTTTTCTGGCCTGCCTGTTGCTTGGCGTAGCCGCCATCGCCGGTGTCGGCTCGCTGTCGTCGGCCATGCTCGACGGCTTGGCCCAGAACGGACGTGCGCTCCTGGGCGGCGAGGTCGAACTGCGGCTGATCCACCGCAAGGCCACGGATGTCGAGCTGGCCTGGCTGCAGGATAACTCTGCGCAGCTGTCACGCACCGCCGAGATGCGCGGCATGGCGCGCAACGTCGAGTCGCCGGATGTCCGCCGCCTGGTCGAACTCAAGGCGGTGGACGGAGTCTATCCGCTTTACGGCGAGGCCACGACCAACGAAGGCATCGACCTGGAAGCGGGCCTTGAGCAACGCGACGGCGTCTGGGGCGTGCTTGTCGACGAGGGACTGCTGTTCCGTCTGGACCGCGAGATCGGCGATCGCATCGGCCTCGGCGACGTGGAGTACGAGATCCGCGGCACGGTCGCGCGCGAGCCCGACCGCGCCGCACGTGCCTTTACGCTGGGTCCCCGGGCGATGGTGGCCCTGGAGTCTCTGGCCGAGACCGGCCTGGAGCAGCCGGGGGCGCTGATCTACTACCACTACCGACTGGATTTGCCGGCCGGCGAAACGCTCGACGACTGGCGCGAGCGCCTGAACGGGGACCTGCCCGGCGCCGGCTGGCGCATACGAGACCTGCAAAACGCCGCGCCGGGCCTTGCAGACTCGGTCCAACGCGTTGCGCTCTTCATGACGCTGGTCGGACTGACCGCACTGCTGGTCGGCGGCGTCGGCATCGCTAACGCGGTTCGCGCCTTTCTGGACGAAAAACGCGCCACCATCGCGACCCTGAAATGCCTTGGCGCGCCGGCCTTCCTGATCTTCCAGACCTATCTGCTGCAGGTTCTGGCGCTGGCCTCCCTGGGGATCGTGGCGGGGCTTGCGCTCGGTGCAGCGGTTCCCCTGGCGGCGGCGCCGTTCCTCGAGGCGCGCATGGGCTTCGACTTCGCAGGCGGCGTCTATGCCGAGCCCCTGATCGAGGCAGCCGCTTTCGGCGTCCTCACGACCCTGGTCTTCTCGCTCTGGCCGCTGGCCCGCGCGCAGCAGATCCCGGCCGGAAGCCTGTTCCGCGACATGATCCAGCGCGCGCGTGCCTTGCCGCCGGCTTGGGCGCTCGCGGCCCTGGCGGCCGCCTCCGCCGCGCTGGCCGCGCTGGCGATTCTGGGCGCCGACGAACGGCGTTTCGCGGCTGGCTTCGTGGTCGGCGCCATTGCGGCGCTGATCGCCTTCCGCCTGGCCGCTATGGGCGTCATTTGGCTGGCCAAGCGTCTGCCGCGAGTCCGGTATCCCGGTCTTCGCCTCGCGATCGCCAACCTGCACCGCCCCGGCGCGCCGACCGGCAACGTTGTGATGTCCCTCGGACTGGGCCTGACGGTGCTGGTCGCGATTGCTCTGGTCGAGGGCAACCTGCGAAGCCAGGTGATCGAGGAGATGCCCGAGGAGGCCCCCGGCTTCTATTTCATCGATATCCAGCCGGAGCAGGTCGAGGACTTCAAGGGTCTGGTGCGTGGCTTCGAGGGAGTCGACCGGGTCGAATCGGTGCCGATGCTGCGCGGTCGGATCGTCGGCGTAAACGGACAGAGGCCCGAGGACCTGGAGCTGCCGGAAGACATCCAATGGGTGTTCCGAGGGGATAGGGGCCTGACCTGGTCCCGCGCACAGCCGGAGCGCGAGACTGTGATCCGCGGCGACTGGTGGCCTACCGACTACGACGGCCCGCCGCTGGTATCGCTCTACGAGGACATCTACGACGCCCTGGGTCTCCAGCTCGGCGACCGCCTGACCATCAACATCCTCGGCCGGGACGTCGAGGTGGAAATCGCCAACGTGCGCACGATCGACTGGTCCGCCTTGACCATCAACTTCGTGATGATCTTCTCGCCCGGGCTGTTGGAGTCGGCGCCCCAGACGTCGATCGCCACCGTGCATCTCGACGCGGCGCAGGAGACGCCGCTGGAGCGCGCGGTGACCGATGCCTTCCCCAACATCTCCGCGATCCGGGTCAAGGAGGCGCTGGCCGGCTTCGCCCAGACCCTCCGGGATATCGCGACGGCGGTCAGTGCCACGGCCAGCGTGACCGTGCTGGCCGGCGTGCTGGTGCTGGCGGGCGCCGTGGCGGCCGGGCACCACCGGCGGATCTACGATTCGGTTGTGCTGAAGGTCCTCGGCGCGACGCGCCCGACCGTCGGCAAGGCGTTCCTGCTGGAGTACGGCCTCATGGGACTGGTCACCGCCGTGATCGCCGCCGTGATCGGAACGGCGGCCGGATGGGTCATCGTTACCCAGGTCATGGAAATCGACTTCCGGTTCCTGCCGCTTTCGGTCGCAGCCACCATGGCGATCGCTGTCGGAGTCACCCTCTTGTTCGGCTTCGCCGGGACGTTCCGCGCGCTCTCCGTCAAGGCGGCGCCGCTGCTGCGCAACGAGTAGAAACCGCAGAAAAATCGCGGATAATTTTCGCAGCAGTCATGCGGGAATGAGTTGATTCACAGGCCCGAGTTCCCAATATATGGGCCGTGAAATATGCAATCGCCATGTGACCCGGAGACTGACACAGATGGTTAATCCCAATCGCAGCTACATGACGCGCAGTCAGGCCGAAGTTGCGCAGTTGGATGAGGGCCTGCGCAGCTACATGCTGCGCGTGTACAACTACATGTCCCTCGGCGTCGCTTTCACCGGCGCCATCGCCATGCTGGTCGCGATGAACCCGGCCATGGTGCAGGCGCTCTCGGGCGGCCTCTTCTGGGTGCTCTTCATCGGTATTTTCGGTCTTGGCTGGTTCGCGCCGAAGGTGATGATGACCAAGTCGGTCGGTGCCGCCCAGGCTTGCTTCTGGGCCTATGCCGCGCTCTGGGGCGCGTTGCTGGGGCCGATGTTCTACGCCTACCTGGCCCTGGACCCGATGCTGATCCCGCAGGCCTTCTTCATCACGGCCGGCACCTTCGCCGGCATGAGCCTACTGGGCTACACCACCAAGAAGAACCTGGGCCCGATGGGCGCCTTCCTGGCGATGGCGACGATCGGCCTTCTGATCGCCTTGCTGGTTAACGTCTTCTTCATCGAGTCGAGCGGTTTCCAGCTGATCCTGGCGATCGGTATCGTTCTGGTCTTCTCGGCGCTGACCGCCTACGAGACCCAGATGATCAAGAACATGTACTACGAGGCCGACGGAGCCGAGGTTCAGACCCGCAAGTCGATCTTCGGTGCCTTCATGCTCTACGGCGCCTTCGTGACGCTGTTCATTTGGATCCTGCACCTGCTGGCCATGCTGCGCGGCGAGTAACCCTGCAGCGGACGGCGAAGTCGAACGGGCCCGGGAGAGCACTTCTCCCGGGCCTTTTTCGTGCGCGCAGCACGCCCTCACGAAGGCTCGGCAAGTCAAACCTCGGTGAGCCAATCGCGATCGTGATCGCGTTCACACCTTCAAACCCCGCCGTTCCTACTTGCAGATCGCCCAGGCGATGGAACCTTCTATCGGAAAGCCTGTGGCAACCGTCCAGCTCACGAGGCACCTGTTCAGGAGCTTGATCGTCCTGGACGGAAGCGCTCTCTAACCTTCTGATGAGAGGGGGAGAAGACCCAGATGTTACACTTAACGCCCACCAAATCGGCGGCGCGTCTACCGCTGGCAGCAATCGGTCTGCTCGGGATCTTACTGACCGCAACCCCGGCCGCGGCAAACTGCATGGACACCTTCATGGCGAAGCTGTCGGAGATGGGGGTCGCCGAAAGCGACATCCAGAGCATGTCCGTCACCACAGTCCGCAACGCCAGTGCCGGTGCCGGCAGTCGTGTCCGCGGTTACCAGGCTTGGTCCCGGCTGAACTCCTGCGACGGCTACGTGGTCGTCAGCGTCAGCAGCATGTGCACCTACCGGGACGCTCACACGACCGGCACCTGCCGCCTGGACAGCATGCCGACTTACTGAAAAGGCTTAGAGCGCGATCGTCTCAGGTGGAGGCGTTTCGTTTCCACCTGAGACGTGAATCGCCCTCTAACCCTATGACGAGAGCACGGCCTACTCTCGGGCGCTGCTTGGGTCCTCTTGCCGGCGGCGTTGCGACAAGAAGAAAACGGCCACGGCAGCGGCGGCGAGAACGAACCAGGTGATGGCGTATTGCAGGTGGTTGTTTTCCAACTCGACACGCGTCTGTCCGCCAATTGGGTAGCGGCCCGGATGCTGATCCGCGAGGGCGGCTAGGTAGAGCGCCGTGACCGGCTGCGAGAGGCCGGCAGCCTCCGCCATGGTCGGCAGATCCATCCAGAGCCACGCGTTCTCAGCCGGATCGTTCTCCGGCCGCAAGAAGTCCCGACCGTCCCATCCCCCGAGCCTGGCCAGGCCGATCACCGTCACGATGCCTTGCGGCTGGCCAGCGGTGCGCCGAACCGGATCCTCGGCCGACAAGGCAACCCAGCCACGATCCACCAGGAGCCGCTGGCCATCGGAGAGGGCCAAGGGGGTCACGATGTGTAAGCCCGGCTCGCCGCGGTAGGTCCGCGCCAGGAGGCGCATTTCGCGCTCGTGCAGCCAGCGTCCCGTGACCCGGACTGGCCGGTACTGCGATGCCGACGGATCCGCCAAGGCTTCATTGAGGGTGATCGGCGCTGCCGCAGTGCGCTGCTCCAGGTCGGCGATCAGCCCCGTCTTCCACTCCAGGCGCTGAAGCTGCCAAACGCCGAGACCGATCAGGATCGCAACCATGATCAAGGTCAGAAGACTCGGCAGCAGCTTCGGCCGAAACGCCGACCGGCCGCCGCGCAGAGGCTGGGATCCGTCGGCCATGGCGATCAGCGGTATCCGGCTACCGTCAGGAAACCCCGAGCGAGGATGCCCCGGCCGCGGCGGATGCGGCTCGCGGTCCTCGCTGCGACCCAAGGCACGAGAAGGCGGTACGGCGCACGCAGGGTCGGCATCGCGCTCCTGACGGCGAGGGCTAGAGCAGAACCGGCCCGGCGCCCCACCAGTAAATGGCGACGAAGAGGAACAGCCAGACCACGTCGACGAAGTGCCAGTACCAGGCCGCCGCCTCGAAGCCGAAATG
>JANQPZ010000302.1 GCA_028285215.1 Rhodovibrionaceae bacterium
ACAGAAGCAGGGGTAGACGAGTTCCCGCTCCTCCAGCCGCCGCAACGCCGCGCCGTAGACGGCAAAGCGCTCCGACTGGCGCAGGACGAGTGGATCCCATTCAAGCTCCAGCCAAGCCAGATCTTCGTAGATCGCCGTCTCGAACTCGGACCGGCAGCGACCGAGATCGATATCCTCGATACGCAGCAGGAACCGCCCGCCCTGTCGAGCGGCCTCGGCAGCAAACAGCGCGGCATAGACATGGCCCAGATGCAGCCGGCCGGTGGGAGAGGGAGCGAAGCGGCTGGTTTCGCCGCCTGTCGACGGGGGAGGAGGGATCATCTTTCGGATAGGCGTTTTCTGCCGCAGGGCGGATAGTGCGGCGAAGGGTCAGGGTGCTGATGCATCTTATCCGTCACTGCCGTAAAGCCGTCCTCTCCGAACATGCGACTCCACCAAAAAAGAACACCAAGCCACCATGAATACAGACAAGGCCTTCGTCGTCACGCAAGAGACACTGCCCGAAGCCGTTGAAGCGCTCGGCCTGATCGACACGGACTTCGCGCGCGCCTTTGCGGAGATCGGACTGCCGCCGCTACGCTATCGGGCCCCGGGCTTTGCGACACTGCTGAGGATCATCATCGCCCAGCAGGTCTCGCTCGCGTCGGCCCAGGCCATCGCCGATCGGCTGACGGCGGCCTGCGATCCCGTCGTGCCGGAAAACTTCCTGAGTCTGACCGACGAGTCCCTTCGTCAGATTGGCCTCTCGCGCCCGAAGCAACGCTACGGGCGCGCCTTGGCCGAAGCGGTTGCCAGCGGCGAGATCGAACTGGACCGGATCGCGACCCTGGACGACGAAGCGGCTATCGCAGAACTCACCCGTGCCAAAGGCATCGGCCGCTGGTCGGCGGAGGTCTATCTGCTGTTCTCTCTGGGGCGCCCGAACGTCTTTCCGGCCGACGACATCGGCTTGATGACGGGCGCTCAGCTGCTGAAAGGGCTGGAGGTGCGACCGGACAGGACGGCACTCGCCGCGATGGCCGAAGACTGGCGGCCCTATCGCGCTGTAGCGGCCCGTATGCTCTGGCATTACCGGCGACAAGCCGGTGCGATTCCGGACGACTGGGAGTGAAGGCCTTCACCGAGATCCTTCAGTCGGTCCGCCGCTGGATAAAGGGCTGACGTACCCGACCGCATGCAGTAAGACTCGGCGTTCAGGAGCAGAGACGTTGCGCAGCAGGCCCAGGCGCCGGCGGCGCGACAGACGGTCGAATCAAGAGATGACATACGCCCCGTGAGAGGGCCATCACACAAGACACAGACTGTAGTGGTGTCTTGTCAGCTCCGAAATCCGAAACCGGCAATTCGGAGCTAGAGAGACAGCGAGGGGGCAGCCATGACAACCGCCAGCGAGGACATCACCCTCGACGGCCCGCGCGAGGGTCCGCGCAGTGGCAATGCGCCACGCCAGCTGGTCGTACTGCTTCACGGCCTAGGCGCCAATGGACAGGACCTCATTGCGCTCGCTCCGGTGCTCGGCACTGTGTTGCCGGACGCCGTCTTCGTCGCGCCCAACGCGCCCAGCCCCTGCGACATGGCACCTTTCGGCTATCAGTGGTTCAGCCTGCAGGCGCGCACGCCGGAGTCTCTCTATATCGGCGCGGAAGAAGCACGGCCGTTGCTGGACCGCTTCCTGAATGACGAACTGGCGCGCTACGGTTTGGGAGACGAGCAACTGGTTCTGGTCGGCTTCAGCCAAGGCACGATGATGGCACTGCACACGGCGCTGCGGCGGGCAGGGGCCTGCGCCGGCGTGATCGGCTATTCCGGCCTGCTGATGGGCGGCGAGCGCCTGGCGCAGGAGATTGCAAGTCGGCCGCCTGTGCTGCTGGTACATGGCGACCAGGACGAAGTCGTCTCGCCGGAGGCGTTGCCGGCCGCGACGACCGCGCTCCAGGGGCTGGGCGTGAGGGTGACTCAAGACCTGCGCCCTGGCCTCGGCCACGGCATCGACGAAGCCGGTGTGGCCCTGGCCGCAAGCTTTCTGCAGGACATCTTCGGCGAGAACGAGAGCTAGAGGGCGATTCACGTCTCAGGTGGAAGCGAAACGCTTCCACCTGAGACGATCATGCTCTAGGCCTGTTGAGATCCGGCCACAAGTCGCAGCTTCATGATCGTCAGTCTTCGAGATGACATCGATCAATCGAATCAGTGTCTTCTCGGGCAGGCTTATGACAAGGGCATGAAGATTACCCGCTGATCGACACTACATCTTGTGTTCTGCTCAAGCCTGATCTATCTAAAGGCCGAGTGGCGAACTTGGTGTCGCGACCTGACGACCGACAGGGAGACGGGCCTTGGCTATGGCCGACAGTTATCCGGCTTTGGTCTTGAACGCGGATTTTCGTCCGCTCAGCTACTTCCCGCTTTCGCTCTGGTCATGGCAGGACACTATAAAGGCGGTTTTTCTCGACCGGGTGAATATCCTTGCCAACTACGAGCATAAGGTTCACTCGCCCTCCTTCGAGATGCAGCTTCCCAGCGTCATTTCGCTGAAGGAGTACGTGCACCTGGACCGCCGGCCGGCCTTTACGCGGTTCAACGTCTTTCTGCGCGACCGCTTCGGATGCCAGTATTGCGGCGACCGCGGCCGTACCGAGGACTTGACCTTCGACCATGTTATCCCACGCTCGCGCGGCGGGCGCACGACCTGGGACAACATCGTCACGGCCTGTCAGGGTTGCAATCTGGTCAAGGGCAACCGGCTGCCGCGTGAAGCCGGGATGTTTCCGGCCAACGCGCCGCGGCAGCCAAGCACATGGCAGCTCCAGGAAAACGGCCGGGCCTTTCCGCCCAACTTCCTGCACGAAAGCTGGTCCGACTTCCTCTACTGGGATTCCGAACTGGAATCCTGATCCGTCAGTCCAGCCGCAGCCATTGCGGAGCGGCGAGCTCCGCCCTTTCGCGCTCGGCCTTCTGCCGCTCGGCCCGCTCGGCAGCAGCACGGGCGAGCAGCTCCCGCCGCTCGGCCTGTTCGTCGCTGTGGAACAGATCGTGTAGGAAGCCGGTCAGCTCCCGCCACCAGGTTCGCGATCCCGTGGAATTCTGCGCGATAAGGGCCATGACGTCCTGCCAGCCTCTCGAAGATGCGATGCCGGCAGTCTGCGCTCGGGTGCGTAAAGGAATCGTATCTCAGAATGCGATTCCACCTAGAGCGATCCAGCTCTAGGCGCGTGCTCTGCGGCCCTCCCGCCAGGCCAGGATGACGGCCCCGATCACGATCAGTCCGGCGCCCACGCCCGCAAGCACGCTGGGACGCTCGCCGAAAACAGCCAGGTCGTAGAGCGCCGCGAAAACCAGCGTGGCGTAGAAAACGGGCATCACGAAGCTCGCGTCGGCCCGCTTCATCGCCTGAATGAAGAAAGACTGACCGATCACCATGGTCACGCCAAGCAAGGCCAACAGCCCCCACTGGGCGGGGCTGGGCGCGATCCAGACGAAGGCCGCTGCCGTCGCGGCCACCGTCGCGCCGATGGCATTGTTGATCGCCAGAATGCGCAAGGGTGGCTCGCGGCCGGACAGGCGCTTGATGAAAATCGCTTCCAGCCCCATCAGGAGTGCGGCGAGCAAGGCGATCAGAGCGGCGACTTGGAAGGCGTCGCTGCCGGGCTGAATCAGCACCAGCGCCCCCAGCATCGCGAGACCGGCCGCCGTCCAGCGCCAGGGGCCCACCCTCTCCCGCAGCAGCGCGATGGCCAGTAGCATGGTCACCAGCGGCGACAGGAAGGAGATCGCGGTCGCCTCCGCCAGGGGCATCAGGGCAGCGGCGGCGAAGAGGCAGGTGACACCGCCCCAGCCGCAGAGGCTGCGCCCGATGTGCAAGGGCCAGGCGGCGCCGCGAAACCCCGGGTAACGCCAGACCAGCACCGGAACAAGCGCGAGCATGGCGAAACAGAACCGTCCTGCGCTGACCTGCAGCGGGTGCAGTTCCGGACCGATAAGGCCGCGGCCGAGGATCTTCGCCAGCAGTGTGGTGACCGCGATCAGCGCCGCGGCCGCCAACATTGCACCGATCGCCGGCAGGGCCGGGTTGTGAGAGGCGGCGGGATCTCCGCGACCGGCTTCCGGTGCGACCCGAAGGCGGTCAGCCACCGCGATCGCCCCGCAAGCCTAGTAACGCTCGCTCAGCCAGATCGCCAGCCGCGAGCCGGCCTTGATGACCGTGGTCAGGCCTTCGTAGGCCACGGTCTCCTCGGCGCCATGGGCCAGGCCCGTGTTCCGATGCTCGATCTCGTCTTCCCGGAACTCCTGGATCGCCCGTTTCAGCTCGCCCTCCTCGCCTTCGTCGGAAAGTTGCTCGGCTTGGCTGGCATAGTGCTCGTCGATCACTTCCTCGACCGCAACCGTGCAGGCCATCGCCGCCTTCTCGCCCATCAGTGCCGTGACGGCGCCGAGCGCGAAGCCGGCGACATGCCAGGCCGGTTGCAATGCCGTGGGCCGCACCCGGTGTTTCGGGACAGCCTTCTCGAAGTACTCGAGGTGCTTCGCCTCTTGTTCCCACATCTCGCGGATGGTGGGCGCCGCTTTGGAACGGCCGAGGACGGCAAGCTGGCCTTCGTAGATCCGCCGTGCGCCGTACTCGCCGGCCAGATCGACGCGCAGGATGCGCTCCAGCCGCTCGCGACGATCAGGGTCGCCGGGCAGTGCCCGCCGTTTGGTCGCTTGCTTGGCCTCAACCTTGTTGCTCATGCTTCGCTCCCGCGCTGATGACGCGCAACCAGCCAGACAATGGCGGCCCCGGTCAGCGCCGACAAGACCAGGTTCCAGCCCGCCATCGAGATTCCGAAGAGCGCCCAGGCGACTTCGTCGCAGGGCACGAACTCGGCTTCCATCAGCAAGGCGTGCAGCTGTTCCACGTTGAGACCCTGGATATTCGGGGCACTGCATCCGGGCAGCCCCTCCCACCAGCCCTGCTCTACGCCGACGTGAAATCCGGCAAGACCGGCACCGCCCAGGAAGGCGAGGCCGGCAGCGAGGGTGGCAAAGCGTCGCGCCTTGCCGGCAAGCGGCAGGGCGAGCAGCGCCAACGCCAGCGCCGCCACGTGGGCATAGCGCTGCCAGTGACAGAGAAGGCAAGGGGGATAGCCGCCGATATACTGGAAGCCCAAGGCCCCGAGCAGCGCCGCCGCCGCAATCGCGGCGGCCAGCCAAGGAGCGGACCCAGCGGCCCGCAAGCTGAGGGCATCCGAGGACATCATCGTCCCGATATGGTCATCATCTACGCTTCAAACCAGGAAGCGAGCTGCCAGGAAGCCGCCGAGCAAGAGCGCGAAGAAAAGCCACGTCAGCATGGGCAGATTGTTTTCGACGAAACGGCGGATCGGTTGACCGAACCACCAGAGCAAGGCCGCCACCAGAAAGAAGCGCCCGCCCCGCGACACCACCGACGCCACCGTGAAGGTGCCAAGGTCGAGCTGCGTCACACCGCTGGCGATGGTGATGAGCTTGTAGGGGAAGGGCGTAAAGCCGGCCCCCGCGACAATCCAGGCTCCCCATTCGTTGTAGGAAGCCGCAAAGGCCTCGAAGCGATCGATGTAGCCGTAGAACTCCAGGATCGGCTCGCCGATACCTTCGTAGAAGAAGTAGCCGATCGCGTAGCCGGCCATGCCGCCCAGCACCGACGCGACCGTGCAGACGCCGGCGATCAGCCAGGCTTTCTCGCGGGCCGCCAGCACCATGGGAATCAGCAGCACGTCGGGCGGGATCGGGAAAACCGAGGATTCGACGAAGGAGATGGCAAAGAGCACCGACAAGGCGTAGCGCCGCTCGGCCTGTGCCATGGTCCAGTCGTACAGGCTGCGTACCCAGCGCACTATTTTAGCCCCCCAAGTCGATTCCGCCGACGCGCTGCTATAGCCGCCGCCGCGGTGCTCCTTCAATCGCCGTCTCGCTTCGGGGCGGCAAGAGTCCGTTAATTGTCGCAGAAGTCCCGCCTGCCTCGCTCCCACGCTGCCGTCTGCATCGCTTCGATGACCGGCCGGATACGGCAAGCGGACGAAAAGACCGGCCAAGCATCGCGCGGGTTGCCAGAGCGATTCCGCCCAGAGCGATTCCACCCAGGGCGATCCTGTTCTAGGCTGCTGCGGCAGGGTGAGGGCGCAACGCGGGAGACGGGAGAGGCGATGAACCCGTTGGCAGAGCTGCTGGAGGCGAACGAGCGCTTCTATGCAGCCTTCAATGGCCGCGATCTGGTGGCGCTGGCCGAGTTGTGGGACGATTCCGGTCCGGTCGCCTGCATCCACCCCGGTTGGCGCGCCCTGACGGATCGGCACGAGATCCTGGAGTCCTGGCGCGCCATCTTCCAGGGCGGCGGACCGGCCACCATCGACTGTCGTGCGCCCGAGGCCCTGCTGCTCGGCGGCGGTGGCGGAGAGCAACTCGGCATGGTGGTGTGCTACGAGGCCATCGGCAACGCACTGCTGGTCGCGACCAACCTGTTCCGTGAAGTCGAGGGCAATTGGCGGCTGGTCCATCATCAGGCCGGCCCTTGCAACGAACCGCCCGCCGAAGCCCATACGAAGCCGCCGCTGAGTCCCTTGCAGTAGCGCCGCTCTTGCACCGCGGCCGAGAGCGACTATTCTGCGCCCCGGCGCGGTGCCCGAGATGCAGCTGCGCCCACGGTGCCCCTGTGGCGGAACTGGTAGACGCGCGCGACTCAAAATCGCGTTCCGAAAGGAGTGGGGGTTCGATTCCCTCCAGGGGCACCAACATGGCCGACGCGGCCGTCGGGAACGAACAAGACAGCTGAACGAGGCGGTTCGGGGACGTGCAGACTTCCGGTGTTGTTTTGGCTGGGTTGACGGCCGCTCTTCTGGTCGGCTGCGGCACGTCGGAGTCCGGGTCGCCCCAGGGCCTGGGTCAGGTTCTGAGCTACAGCTGCGGCAACGTGGCCTTGACGACGCAACAGATCGACCGCGATCTCTTGGTGACGCTCGATGATCGGATCTATCGTCTCTCGCCCGGCGTGACGGGCGCGGGAGTCCGCTACAGCGGCGGCACGCCCTCCGCTCCGGTCGTCTTTCATACCGAAGGCCAGACGGCCAACTTCAGCATCGGCTTCCGCAGCCTGCCGACCTGTCGCCAGTTGCTTGTGGAGGAAGGGTCGCCAGAGCAGGACGGCGCGCCGGCCGGCAGTGAAGTCGCATCGACCGGAGCCGGCTCCACGGACACGGTTCCCGCACTGCCTGGCGCGCCGACGCAGGCCGTGAGCACGGTCGAACCCGCAGTTCCGGTCGAACCCGCAGTTCCGGTCGAACCCGCAGTCCTGGTCGGGCCCGAATGGCGGGTCGAAGAAATCGCCGGCGTCCCGGTGCTGGATCGGACGCGCACCACCCTGGAGTTCCATAACGACGGCTCGCTCGGCGGCTTCGCCTCCTGCAACAGCTACCGCTCCAGCTTCGAATCTTCCGAAAGGGGCGGGCCGGGCACGCTGAGCCTTGGCGAGATCGTCACCACGCGCAAGGGCTGCCCGGGGCCTCTCATGCAGCAGGAGCGCGATTTCCTGCGTGTTCTGAGCGCCGCGATTCGCTACGAAGTCCGCCCCGACGGCAGACTGGCCATCGAAACCGCAGACGGTCAGACGCTGATCGCCCAACGGAACTGATCCGGCCTCCAGAGAGGCCGAAGGTATCGAGGGCCTCGGGGCAGCCTTGCCTCCGTGCTGCCTGCCACTTACGGTGACGGGCTGACGTTATAACATAACACGGCATGACGTAACGTGGCCGACCTCGGTCTGCACATGAGGGCAGCTCGGGCCCAAGCTGCCTTGAACGAGAAAAGACATGGCGCAACGAGACCCGTCGGAGCCGCAGACAGCCATGACACCCGGCTTGGCCATGGCGCCGGGACATGCCCCGGCTCCTCAGGCGACTGGTGAAGCTGAACCTGCCGAGTCACTGCTGACACTCGAGGGTTTGGGCATCCGGCGCGGAACGCCTGGGCGCGAACGTTGGCTTATCCAGAACGTCGACCTCTCCGTGGCACGAGGCGAGATCGTCACGCTGATCGGACCGAACGGCGCAGGCAAATCCACCCTCGTCCGCGCCGCCGTCGGAGTCATGCGGCCCGACCGCGGCCGGGTGATCCACGCGCCGGGGCTGCGCATCGGCTATGTCCCACAGCGCCTGTCCGTCGATCGCACGCTGCCGCTGACCGTTCGCCGCTTCATGACCCTGACCGAGCGGCATACCCCGGCCGACATCGACCGCGCTCTCGGGGAAGTCGGAATCGCCGATCTCGCCGGGCAGGAACTGCAGACTCTGTCGGGCGGAGAGTTCCAGCGCGCCTTGATCGCCCGCGCCCTTGTGCGCCGACCCGATCTGCTGGTGCTGGACGAGCCGGTTCAGGGCGTCGACTTCAGTGGCGAGATCGCCCTCTACGATCTGATCAGAGAGATCCGCGACCGGCTGAACTGCGGCGTCCTGCTGATCTCCCACGACCTGCATATCGTCATGGCCGCGACCGACACAGTGGTCTGCCTCAATCACCATGTCTGCTGCAGCGGTACGCCCCGCGCGGTCGCGGAAAGTCCCGCCTATCGCCAGCTTTTCGGGCCGCGCGCCGCGCAGGCACTGGCCGTCTACCAGCACCATCACGACCACACGCACGACCACGAGGGCCGCGTCGTGCCGCTTTCGCCGAGCCCCGAGGGCGAAGGGGAGCGCGGCTGAAGCCATGCTCGACGACTTCTTCCTGCGCGCCCTGCTGGCCGGCGTCGGCGTGGCGTTGATCGCCGGCCCGCTGGGCTGCTTCATCGTCTGGCGACGCTTGGCCTACTTCGGCGACACCATGGCGCATTCGGCCCTGCTCGGCATCGCCCTGGCGGCCTTGCTGGATCTCAACCTGATCCTGGGCGTCTTCGTCGTTGCGGTGGGTGTCGCCTTCGCCCTGACGCTGCTGTCGCGCAGCGAGATCGTGCCGACCGACTCCCTGCTCGGCATCCTCTCCCACTCGACCCTGGCGCTGGGGCTGGTGCTGATCGCCTTCATGACCTGGCTGCGGGTCGATCTGACCGGCCTGCTGTTCGGCGACATCCTGGCGGTGTCCCGCCTGGACCTGGCCTTGATCTACGGCGGCGGGCTGGCGGTGATCGCCGCCCTGATCGCCATCTGGCGCCCGTTGCTGGCAGGCACGGTGAACCTGGAGCTGGCCGCCGCCGAGGGCCTGGCGCCGGAGCGCGCACGCCTGATCTTCATGCTGCTGATGGCGGCCGTGATCGCGACGGCCATGAAGGTGGTCGGCATCCTTCTCATCACCGCTCTGCTGATCATCCCGGCAGCCGCGGCCCGGCGCTTCGCGGCCACGCCGGAAGCGATGGCCGTGATCGCCGCCGGCCTGGGGGCCTTGGCCGCCCTGCTCGGCCTCTTCGGCTCGCTGCAGTTCGATACGCCCTCGGGACCGTCCATCGTGGTTGCGGCCCTGGCCGTCTTCCTGTTCAGCCTCGCCGCCACCCGCTTCCGCCGGACAGCGCCCGCAACGGGCCCTGGCTAACGACAGGGGCAGCGACAGGGTCAGAGAGGCTTCGCAGGCGGCCGGCGGTTGCGCCTGGGGCGCCCGTCCTTTATCAAGCGCTCGCCGACTTTCCGGACAAACCAGCCTCCACAAGAAGCCTGCCAGCGACCCATGAGCCTGCGCATCCAGCCGATCTCCGGCTTTCCCGAGTTCCTGCCCGAGCAGCAGATCGCCATCAACCGGGCGGTCGACGTGATTCGTGCCACCTACGAATCCTTCGGTTTCGTCCCCATCGAGACTCCGGCGGTCGAGCGGACCGAGGTCCTGTTGGCCAAGGGCATCGCCGAGAAGGAGGTCTACGGCCTGCGCCGGGTGCAGGAGGACGGGGCCGAAGACAGCGCCAAGGAACTGGCCCTGCGCTTCGACCTGACGGTGCCGCTGGCGCGCTATGTCGCGCAGCACTACGGCAAGCTGCGCTTTCCCTTCCGCCGCTATCAGATCCAGCCGGTCTGGCGCGGGGAGCGGGCCCAGGCCGGCCGCTACCGGCAGTTCGTGCAGTGCGACATCGACGTCATCGGCGACGAGACCCTGAGCCTGGAGTACGATGCGGAGATACCGGCCGTAATCTTCCAGCTGTTCCGCCGGCTGGGCATCGGCAAGTTCACCATCCGCATCAACAATCGCAAGATTCTGACCGGCCTGTTCCAGTCCGTCGGGCTGGCCGACGACGTGGCGGTGCGCGCGGCCCTGAACGTGGTGGACGATCTGGAGAAGATCGGCGCCGGCAAGGTTCTGCACAAGTTGGGCGAACTGGGGCTCGCCGCCGAGCAGGCCGAGCGCATCCTGCACTTCTTCGACACCAAGGGCAGCAACGACGAGATCCTGGCACAGCTCAAGGCGATGAAGGTCAACGCCGCCTTCGCCGAGGGCGTGGCGGAGCTGGAGGCCGTCGTCCGGTCTGCACCGGACCATGTCCTGCCCCGCCTCGACGACGGCGAACTGGTCGATGTGACCGACGAACGCGCGCTCTTCCCCGACTACTTCAAGATCGATCTCTCGATCGCCCGCGGCCTCGACTACTACACCGGCACGGTCTATGAGACCCGGCTCGACGACTTCCCGCAGGTCGGCTCGATCTGCTCGGGCGGACGCTACGACGACCTGGTGGGCACCTTCGTCGACAAGACCTTCCCGGGCGTCGGCATCTCCATCGGACTGACCCGCCTGATGAGCCGCCTCTTCGACGCCGGAATCGTGACGCCCGAGGCCGCCGCCATCGCGCCGGTGCTGGTGACGGTTCAGGACCGCAACGCCCTGCCCGCTTACAAGGAGCTGGCCGCCCGCCTGCGCCGCACGGGGATCGCGACCGAGGTCTTCCTGGACGACCGCAAGCTGAAGGCACAGCTTCGCTACGCGGATCGAAGGGGCTTTCCCATCGTCATCATAGCCAGCCCCGAGGAGCTGGACGCGGGCCAGGTGGTGGTGAAGAACATGCGCTACAATCAGGAAGACCGCGTCGCCATCGCCCAGATCGGCCCCGTGGTGCGCAGCCTGATCCCGGTCGGGTTCGAGTAGCGGTCACTCCAGGTCGACGAAGGGCCCGACCGCCGCCAGGATCTCGCCATCCAGCAGCGCCCGCGCGAGCGCTTGCAACTCCCCGGACAGCGCCCGGTCCTCGATCACCGGCGGAAGATGGCGCCGGATCGCGGCGACGGCGGCCTCGCCGGCGGGGCTCAGGCGTCGCGCCTCCGAAGCGATCGGGTGCCAATCCACCGGCGTCTTACCGGCCGTCGGATCGTCACGGCCCGCCCGCGAGGGCAGATGCCGCATTTCGCGCCGGATCGCCGCGGCCTGGCCGGCATAGGCCAGCTCGACGGCCAGGGCTTCGGCGGCCCGCGGCATGGCCTCATAGGCGCGGATCGCCACGTTCACGCCCATGGAGACGTGATCTTCCTGCCCGCTGTCGGTCGGAAGGCTCATCAGATGGCTCGGTAGAGCCTGGCCCCAGATCCAGTTGGCAAGCGCCGCCGTCGCGTACTCGGGCAGCATCATCCCCGACTGGGTGGCGCGCTCGGCCAAGAGCCCCGGACGCTCGCCGAGATCCCGGTCGGCGCCCGGCCATTTGAGCTGGGGGCCGAGCCCCTTGTTGCGGTCAGCATCGACGTAGCGTTGACAGCGCGCGTTGGTCAGGCTGGCCAGGATGCTCAGCGCCTGCAGCAGGCCATAGATGTCGACCGCCACCGGCATGCCGTGGAAATGCCCGCCGGAGACGATCTCCACCATCTGTCCGGCACGCTCGCCCCAAGGGCTGCCGTCGTCCTTGTGGTTGGCGGCCTGCAAGAGGATGGGATTGTCGGTGACCGCATTGATCTCGATTTCCAGCGTGCCCCGCGCGCGTTCGGCCAGATCCCAGCAAGGCCCGAGAATCTGCGCCGCGCAGCGCAGGTTGTAAGGATCCTGGATCTCGCCGTCGATCTCGTAGGGGCGATGCGCTTCGCGCAGCGGCGAGCCGGCCATCAGGGCGTGAATCCAGCCGGCCAGCTTGACGGAACCGGGGTGCGGTCTCAGCGCGTGCAGGTCGGCGCGAAAGGGGGTATCGGCCCCCAACATGACCTGCGCCGAGAGTGCCGTGGCCACCGCTGCCGTGCGCAGCAAACGCTCCAGCTGCAGAGTCGCCAGCGCGCCGAAGGCTGCCGTGAACTGCACGCCGTTGTTCAGCGCCAGACCTTCCTTCATCTCCAGCTCGAGCGGCTCGAGACCGAAACGGTCCAAGGCCTGCGGCGTCGCCAGGCGGCGCCCCTCGACGAGAACCTCGCCCTCGCCGATCAGGCCGAGCGCGACATGGCTCAACGGCGTCAAATCGCCGGAGGCCGAAACGCTGCCGAGCTGCGGCACCACCGGGGCGATCCCGGCATTGAGAAAGGCGATCAACTGCTCGACCACCGCAGGGCGCACACCGGAGTGCCCCCGCACCAGCGACTGGGCGCGCAGCAGCATGGTGGCGCGCACCACCTCCACCGGCGCAGCCGCCCCGAGGCCGACCGAGTGGCTGCGGATCAAATTGACCTGGAGGCCCTTCAGGCGCGCCGGATCGACCTTGTCGCGGACATTGCTTCCGAAACCGCGATTGAAACCGTAGGCCGGCTCGGCCGTTTCGGTTACGTAAGCCTCGATCTGCCGGCGCCGCTCCGCCAAGAGCAGACGTGAGTCCGGCGCCAACGAGACCGGCGCACCGGCGCAGACGGCGGCCACGTCTTCCAGCGTCAGCCGCCGTTCGTGCCCGATCTCAACCGCTTGCGCCATCCAGGCCCCTGCACCGTCTCGCCGTCGTCCACGGCAACGCTAGAGCGCAATCGCCTTGGGCGGAAGCGCTTTGCGTCCGCCCGAGGCGATCCTGCTCTCTGCCCAGCGCCGGCCGATGGAAACGGCACAGCGCGGCGGTGCTTAACAGCTGCAAGATTGAAGCTGGGGAGCGAAGCCTAGGGGACTGCCGATGAGGTCTATGCGGCGCGCCGTTCGACAGACAGACTGGAGGTTACCATCTCGCTCACAGCCTTCATCGTCAGGCGCATGGCCTCGATCTGGGCAACCGCCTCCTGAAGGTTGGCAGAGCGCTGCATGAGCAGGCGCTCGTCCGCTTGACCGCTTTCGCCTTCGACAGCGCGCGGCATGGCAGCCGGCCCGAGTCGCTGGCCCGTCGCCTGTTGCAGCATCATCCGTCGGAAATCCACATACCGTTGGAGCGAGTCGTTCATCCTTGCCTCCGGTCGAAGCGGCTGCTTGGGGCCCACATGCCCCTGGGATAAGAAGTGGGTTACTGTCCGCTACGTTGCCTTCACAACGCCGGATCACCCGCAACTATTCCCGAGAGCCCTTGTTCGAGTTCCAGAGACTTGGAATTCCGATGAAGGTGCCGGTCCGCCACACGGCCAGGCCGAGGCTGCGACCGAGCGGTCCCGCTCGCGTCCTGTCGAAGGCCCCGCCAAGGACCGCTCGCGCTCGGGATCCAGCAGGCTCCGCACCGCTGCTGTCGACAGGCCTGGAGGCCGGATCGGATCGTCGTCCGGCCTGGAGAGGCAGCCGAAGCCCGGCGGTCAGGCCAGCTCCAAGGTTGCTGCCATCGGGCCTTTCTGGCCCATGCGTGTGGTCACGCGGACCCTCTGATCGGGTTCCAGAACCGCCAGGCCGCTGGACTGCAGTGTGCGCGCGGAGACGAAGATGTCCTGAGTTCCATCGTCGGGGACCACGAAGCCGAAGCCTTTTTCCGCGTTGAAGAACTTCACGGTGCCTTCGACCGGCGGACCGGCCGGAGGAGGCGCCGGACGCCGCGGCCGATCGCCGTAGAAGCCTCCGCCACCGCCATAGCCGCCGCCGTCGTAACCGCCGCCCCCGCCGCCGAAACCGCCGCCAGGACGGCTCTCCGGCAGGTGCTCGATCGACGTTATCTGATGGACCTGCAGGCCCTTCCGACCCTGCGCAAGGTCGCAGATCACCTCCGTACCTTCCGGCAGATCGGAGTGACCGAGGCGCTCGATCACCGATACATGCAAGAAGGCGTCGGGCGAACCATCGTCGAACTGGACGAAACCGAAGCCCTTGGTCGGGTTGAACCACTTGACCAAGGCCTTGACGCCCGTGCGCTCGGGCATCGAAGGAGCAAACTCACGCATGTCCGTCAACTAACTCCAAGGAGGTTGATCGTGCTGGTGTCCGGAGGCAGTTCCACGACACCTGCAAGCTGCCCGCGCCAACCGAAGCAGCTGTAGCGACTTCTACTTCCAGTCGAGTGTTAACCCACAGGTTAGGGTCTTTCGAGTAACTGTTTTTACTCTTACGAAGATCAACTAACACAGGGTCTCACCGTACTATAGACGCGGTGAGTTCAACGATATCAGAGGCCAAGAGCCAGCGCACGCGATAATCTAATGACAGACCGGCGAGTACTCCTAATGGGTGACTTCTCGGCAAAGTCGATTTTGCCAGTGGACCGCCGGTATGCACGCTAACCGCGCAATTCTTCGTCCTTAGGTTTACACCTGCAGGTTCATGTCCGCAGGCCTGCGCCGCAAAACAGCCCACCCCGAACCGACCAGCCCCCAAGCCGGACCGGCGAAGCCCGAGGCGCCAGAACAGCCGGGATCGCCAGGCGACCGCTGCGCAGGCGGTTCAGATGTCGGGGCGCGGTTCCACGTCCGGCGGTTCGGGGTTGGCCCGGCGCAGATCGGTTTCCAAACCCGTGACCCGCTGCAAGCCCGCAATGGCCGCCTCGGCCTCTCTCGCCGAAGCGCTTTGCGCCACCAATCGGAACCCGAGCATCCGCCAAGCGATACCGGCCCTGACGTAGGCCCGGTCGCCGGGCCCCAACGTCAGGTCGACGACATCGTCCTCGGCGCCGACAAGATAGATCTCGTAGCGGCCGGGCCGGGCATCGCGAAAGAAGGTTTCGCCGTTGCGAAGGGTACCGACCCGCTTGTCGTTCACGATCACCAGCGGCTTCGCCTGCAGGAGGAAGGCAGCGGCCGGGCGGTAGAAGTAGATGCGCGCCAGATCCGGCGACTGTGCACGCTCCGGCGTCGGCTGCCAGTAGTCTCTGCCGGCCGAGGTGCAGCCAACCAGTAGCGCCATCAGGAGGATGAGAAGAGCGGGACCGCGCATCTGCTGCGTTTGGTTTGCGGGCAAGTGATATTGAAGGCTAGCAACGCCGTGTGAGTCGGGTCCAGCGGGCAAGGGCGGCGGCAGAGTCTTAGACGCTCCTGAGGTTGGCCAGCACGATCTCGCGCCAGACTCGCATCGGCGTGACCCAGCCGTCCGGAGCGTTGTATCTGCCTGCCGTGATCACGGTAGAAAGACCGGCGGAGGGCATCAGCCAGAGCCGCTGACCGCCGTTACCGAAGGCGGCGATCCAAGGTTGCGGCTCATTGAAGGCCGGCGCCCGGTCCTTGCCGAGAAACCAGTGTCGGCCGTACTCCAGACCGTCGCCGATAGCGACGGCAGGTCGGAAGGAGGCCTCGAGCCATGCCTCGGGGACGATTACGTCATCGCCCCAGCGGCCCCGAGCGAGCACCATCTCGCCGACCCGCGCGAGATCACGTGGCCGCAATCGCAAGCCGGAGGCCGCGGAGTGAACACCGTCCCGGCCCTGTATCCATTCGAAGCTCGAGATACCCAAAGGCGCGAACAAAGCCGAGCCCGCAAAGTCGGCCAGCGTCCGGCCGGATCCTCTAGCGATCAACGCGCCGAGCAAGGCCGAACAGCCGCCGTTGTAGGTCCACGTGCTGCCGGGCGGTGCCACGATCGGACGGTCGAGGATGAAGCGGTAGCGATCGTCGGCCCGCTCCATCATGATCTCGCTGTTGGCGGGATCGGTGTAGGGCAGCCGCTCGTTCCATTCGGTGCCCAGCGTCATGGTCAGGACATGCGCGACGGTCAGAGCGGCGCGCTGCGGGTCGGCCGCCAGATCGGAATACTCCGGGAACTGTCTTATCAAGGGCGCGTCGGGCGGGGGAACCAGACCGCGCTCCAGAGCGATGCCGTAGAGCAGGCAGACCACGCTCTTCGTGACCGAGCGCAGGTCATGCAAGGTGTTTTTGTCGAAAGCGACGTGACCGAGCGAGCGTCCCCAGCTTTCGTCCGGCCCTTCATAGTAGCGCTCCAGCACCAGACGCTGGTCGCGCACGACCAGGACGCTATGCAGATCGCGCAGCAGCCCTGACCGGATCCCGGCCTCCAGCTTGTCAGCGAGATCCGACGCGAAGCCCCGATCCTGGGGAAGACCGCTTTGCCAAGCTTGAACGGATCCGGGCGCGAGAAGAGACGACGCCATCGTCAGCGCTCCCGCACCAAGGATGATCTGGCGTCGATCGAGGCGGCTCGGCACTGGGCTTCTCCACGACGCGACGGCGGTTCGATCCTGACGTCTGATTCGAGAGCCTACAGGCTAAGGTAGGCAGCGGCAATCCGAGGGTCGCCGGACCAAAGTGGGCGGGGCGCTTTGTTTAGAGGACAAAGGGCACATTGCCGCCATCCGCACGCGCTGTTATGGTGCACCTGCGAAAAAAATGCTGCAGCGCACCCGGTGCGCGCGGCTCAAATGGCTGGAGACCGCCGCGATGCAGGACCTGCACGGCTATTATCTTGAGGATCTGTCGGTGGGCATGTCCGCGAGCTTTGCCAAGACGGTGACAGAAGCCGACATCGTCAACTTCGCAGGGGTATCGGGCGACACCAACCCGGTGCACCTCAACCAGGACTTCGCGGAAGCCACGCTCTTCCGTGGCCGCATCGCCCACGGCATGCTGTCCGCGGGTTTCATATCGACCGTCTTCGGAACGCGCCTTCCCGGTCCGGGCTGCATCTACCTGTCGCAGGATCTGCGCTTCAGGGCACCGGTAAAGATCGGGGACACGGTCACCGCGACCGTTACGATCCGCGAGATCGTGCCGGAGAAGGCTCGCGTCATCTTCGATACCGCCTGCAAGGTCGGCGAAACCGTCGTGGTGGACGGCGAAGCGAAGCTGATGGTCGACCGCCGTGCCGACCTGAAGAGCGCGGCGGAGTAGCGCCTGCGGCCGAAGCCGCCTATCTTCCGATCATGACCTTCAGGCCGCAGACCGATTGGAGCCGCTTCGGGCGAATTATCGGCCCGGTCCTCTAAGCGAGGGCCGGGAACCTATATCTGCGCGCGTCCGCGATCGTCTTGGCCGGCCATGCGCTTTGCCAGCCTGGGCTTCCCCCGAACGTCGCGATCCGTTACCACAGCTTGCCTGCGGCGCCCGCGCGCGACACAGCGCCGGACGGGCCGCCGATCAGGTCTCGCAGCCGAAGGCCGAAACTCGATGACTGTCGACTACCGCGAAACCGTTTTCCTGCCGAAGACCGATTTCCCCATGCGCGCCGGCTTGGCCGCACGCGAGCCCGAAATCCTGGCCAAATGGCAGCAGATGGATTTGTTCGCCCGCCAGCGCGAAAGCGCGGTCGGGCGCGAAAAGTTCGTGCTCCACGACGGCCCGCCTTATGCGAACGGCCATCTGCACATGGGCCACGCGCTCAACAAGGTGCTGAAGGACGTCATCAACCGGTCGCAGCAGATGTTGGGGAAAGACGCCAACTACGTGCCGGGTTGGGACTGCCACGGTCTGCCGATCGAATGGAAGGTGGAGGAGAGCTACCGGGAGCGCGGCGCCGACAAGGATGCCGTCGACAAGGTGGAGTTCCGCCGCGAGTGCCGCGCCTTCGCCGAGAAGTGGATCGGCATCCAGACCGAAGAGTTCCAGCGCCTGGGCGTGATCGGCGACTGGAAGCGCCCCTACACCACCATGGCCTACGAAGCCGAGGCGCAGATCGTTCGCGAACTGGGCAAGTTCCTGCTGAACGGCGGCCTTTACGCCGGCGCCCGGCCGGTCCTCTGGTCGGTGGTCGAAAAGACCGCTCTGGCCGATGCCGAGGTCGAGTACCACGAACACAAGTCGACGACCGTCTGGGTTCGTTTCCCCCTCCTGAAAGGACCGGACCGGCTGAAGGATGCCAGCGTGGTGATCTGGACCACCACGCCCTGGACGCTGCCGGGCAACCGCGCCGTCGCCTATGGCGAGGACCAGGACTACCTCTGCCTGGAAGTCGACGCCGTCGCCGAGAAGAGCCGCGCCCAGGTCGATGAGTTGCTGATCGTCGCAGCCGAACTGGCCGAGAGCTTCTGCGAAGCGGCCGGCATCGTCGAGCGCACGGTGGTGTGGCAGGGCAAGGGCGCCGATCTGGCCGGCTCGCTCTGTGCGCACCCCCTGCGCGGTGAAGGCTACGACTTCGACGTCCCGCTGTTCGCCGCCGACTTCGTGACCATCGACCAAGGCACCGGCTTCGTGCACATCGCTCCGGGGCACGGCACGGACGACTGGCATCTGGGCCGGGCGCACGGGCTCGAAATCCCGCAAACGGTGGACGCCGACGGCAGCTTCTTCGAGCATGTGCCGCTTTTCGCCGGCACCCGGGTGCTGACTGCGGAGGGCAAGGACGGCGATGCCAACGGGGCGGTGATCCGTGCGCTGATCGAGGCGGGCAAGCTCGTGCACAAGGGCAGCCTGCGGCACAGCTACCCGCACTCCTGGCGGTCGAAGGCGCCGCTGATCTTCCGCAACACGCCCCAGTGGTTCATCTCCATGCAGACCAACGAACTGCGGGAGAAGGCGCTGCAAGCGATCGATCAGACACGCTTCGTGCCGGCCGGCGGACAGATCCGTCTGCGCTCGATGATCGAGCAACGGCCCGACTGGTGCATCTCGCGCCAGCGCCTCTGGGGCGTGCCGCTGCCCTTGTTCGTGCGGAAGACGACCGGCGAGCCGCTGCGCGACCAGGCGGTCATCGACCGCATCGCCGCGGCTTTCGAGGAAGAAGGCGGCGACGCCTGGTTCAACTCCCCGCCGCAACGGTGGCTGGGCAACGATCATGACCCCGAAGACTACGAGCAGATCTTGGACGTGGTCGAAGTCTGGTTCGACAGCGGATCGACTCATGCCTTCGTCCTGGAAGCGCGGCCCGAACTGAAGTGGCCGGCCTCGCTTTATCTGGAGGGCTCCGACCAGCATCGCGGCTGGTTCCACACCTCGCTGCTGGAGTCCGCCGGCACCCGCGGCCGGGCGCCCTACGAGGCCGTCTTGACCCACGGCTTCGTGCTCGACGAGGACGGCCGCAAGATGTCCAAGTCGCTCGGCAACGTCGTCAGCCCGCATGACATCGTCGGCCAGGACGGTGCCGACATCCTGCGGCTCTGGGTGGTGGCCTCGGACTACTCCGACGATATCCGCATCGGCCAGCACATCCTCAAACAACTCAAGGACAGCTACCGGCGGTTCCGCAACACGCTGCGCTATCTGCTGGGGGCGCTGGAAGGCTACGACAAGGCCGAGGCCCTGCCGCTGGAGCAGCTGCCGGAGCTGGAACGCTGGGTGCTGCACCGCCTGTGGGAGCTGGACAAGGCGGTGCGCCGCCACGTCGAAAACTTTGATTTCCACGCGGTCTACCAGGACCTGCACAGCTTCTGCGCCGTAGACCTCTCTGCCTTCTACTTCGACGTGCGCAAGGACAGCCTGTACTGCGACAGACCGGACGCCCTGCGGCGGCGGGCCTGCCGAACGGTCCTGGATCTGGTTTTCGACCACCTGACGGCTTGGCTGGCTCCGATCCTCTGCTTCACGGCCGAGGAAGCCTGGGGGCATCGCGGCAAGACCCCCGAGTCCGTGCACTTGCGGCTTTTTCCGGACCTGCCGGACGCCTGGTGCGACGAAACCCTGGCCGAGAAATGGGCGCAGATCCGGCAGGTGCGCCGCGCCGTCACCGGCGCCCTGGAGTTGGAGCGGGCCGAAAAGCGCATCGGCGCCTCGCTGCAGGCCCGCCCGAAGGTCTGGGTCGAGTCGGCGGCCGCCAAGACGGCGGTCGACTCGATCGATTTCGCCGAGGTCTGCATCGTGTCCGCAATCGATGTGCTCGAAGGCGACGGCCCGAGCGACTCCTTCAGCTTGGAGGAGGTGCCGGGCGTCTGGGTCGTGTCGCACCTGGCCGAGGGCGAAAAGTGCGAGCGCTGCTGGAAGGTGCTCCCCGAAGTCGGCCAGGTGGCGGAGGCGCCGAAAACGTGCCGCCGTTGCGCCGACGCCGTCGCTCAGTTGAAGGCTGCGGAGTGAGCTTCCGTCCATGAGCACCTCTCCCCATGACTCGGCTTGGCGCCAGCTTGTTCCGCCGCTCACACTCGGGCTGGCCGTTCTGATCGCGGTCGCCGATCAGGCGACGAAGTGGGCCGTGCTCGACGCCCTGCGGCCCGGTGAACGCGTGGCGGTCACCGACTTCTTCAATCTGGTGCTGACCTTCAACCGCGGTGTCGCCTTCGGCCTGCTGGCCAGCGACTACTGGTGGAAGCCCTATCTGCTGGCTGCGATCGCCTTGGCGATCGTCACCGGTTTGCTGATTTGGCTGCGCAGCCAAGGACATCTGCTGCCGCGCTTTGCCAGCGGCCTGATCGTCGGCGGCGCCATCGGCAATGTGATCGACCGCTTTCGTCAGCCGGGCGTCGTGGACTTCCTGGACTTCCACCTCGCCGGATACCACTGGCCCGCCTTCAACCTGGCCGATTGCGCCATCGTGGTGGGTGTCGCGCTGCTGTTACTGGATGGCTTGTTCACACCGGCCTCCAAGCGGTAAAAGACTGTCGGCTGATGATTCATAGGGATACGAATCGACGATGCGCAGATCGATTGTGCGCAGAGCGAAGCTTCTCTGCCTGACCGTTGCGGCCCTGGCGCTGGCCGGTTGCGAAGGCGCGCGAGAGCAGTTGGGCCTGGACAAGCAGGCGCCCGACGAGTTCCGCGTCGTGTCGCGCGCGCCTCTGACCGTGCCGCCGGAGTTCGCCTTGCGACCGCCGCGCCCCGGCGCCGCGCGGCCGCAGGTCGGAACGCCGACGGACCAGGCGCGGCGCAGCGTCTTCCGACTGGGCGATCAGCAGGCGAGCGTGCAGGAAGTGATGCCGGACGACGGCCGTTCCCTGGGCGAACGCGCCATTCTGCTGCAGGCGGGCGCAAATCAGGTCGCACCGGATATCCGTCAGGTGGTCGACCGCGAGACCCAGAGGGTCAACGAGGAAAGCGAAGACTTTCTGGAAGACCTGATCTTCTGGCGGGATGCCTTGCCCAGCGGCGAGATCATCGATGCCGAGGCCGAGGCCCGTCGCCTCCGCGAAGCCCGGGCCATCGGCGAGCCGGTGACCGGGGCGGGAACGCCGACCATCGATCGCCGGGAACGCGGTATCCTCGAAGGTATCTTCTAGAGGAAATCTCGGCTCGTCCGACGGCGGCCGCGCGCCGACTCTTTCACCGCTGGGGTCGCGACGTACCGGATCTTGCGCAGGCAGAGGTCCGATCCGGCCTTTGCTTGCGACATCCGGAATTTCACACGATCGCCCCTTGATTTCCGGCAGCAAAACCGTCATATCGCGCGGCTCACTCGCCGGCCGGTCCGGCGAAGCTCATCTGCTGGTTGGGGAGGACGAGATGTCTCGCGATGCCGCCCTCTTCCAATTGGGGATGGACTTGGATCGCGGTTCAAGCACCACCCAGGAGGAAGTGTCCGTTTCTGCCGCTGGTTCGGAAGCTGTCGCTGGACAGCCGGACGAGCGCAAAGATCACTTCATCTTGCGTGACGGCAAGGAGTACGCCGGCACGCATTTGATCGTCGACCTCTGGGGTGCCAAACGCATCGACGAGCTCGATCACGTCGAGGCGGTGCTGAAGCGCTGTGTCGAAGCGGCCGGCGCGACGCTGCTGCATATCCACCTGCACCACTTCACGCCGAACGACGGAATCTCCGGCGTGGCGGTGCTGGCCGAATCGCATATCTCGATTCATTCCTGGCCGGAGCGGGAGTACGCGGCGCTCGACGTCTTCATGTGCGGCGATGCCCAGCCGCACGAGGCTGTCGAGGTGCTGCGCGAAGGTTTCGCGCCGTCCTATGTCGCGGTCACCGAGCATCTGCGAGGCCAGGGGCTGTGAGCGACTGGTTCCGGGAGACGCTGCACCGGGACTACGAGAGCGGCCTGAGAATCGAGGAGGTGCTGTTCGAGGCGAAGTCCGAGCATCAGCACCTCCTGCTGTTCCGCAACGCCACCTTCGGACGAGTGCTCACCCTGGACGGTGTCGTTCAGACCACCGAGGCCGACGAGTTCATCTATCACGAGATGCTGGCGCACTTGCCGATCCTGGCGCACGGCGGGGTCGAACGGGTGCTGATCATCGGCGGTGGCGACGGCGGCATGCTGGAGGAGGTGCTGAAGCACCGCAGCGTCGTCCAGGCCGTACAGGTGGAGATCGACGCGAGCGTCGTGGACTTCGCCAAGACCCACCTGCGCGCCATCTGCGGCCATGCCTACGAAGACCCGCGCACCGAACTGGTGATCGCGGACGGTCTCAAATACGTGGCCGAGACCGAGCGGCGCTTCGACCTGATCATCGTGGATTCGACCGATCCCATCGGTCCGGGCGAGGTCCTTTTCACCGAACGCTTCTATGCCGACTGCAAGCGCTGCCTGTCGGACGGGGGCATTCTCGTCACCCAGAACGGCGTGCCCTTCCTGCAGGCGGAAGAGTTGAGCCAAACGTTGCGCTTCTTCCGCCGTCTCTTCGCCGATACGGCCTGCTACCTCGCCACCGTGCCGACCTACGCCGGCGGGCCGATGGCCTTCGGCTGGGCGACCGACGACACCAGTCTGCGCAGCCTCCCCCTGGAGACGCTGCAGGCGCGCTTCTCCGGCGCCGGAATCGCCACCCGCTATTACACGCCGGCGGTTCATCTCGGCGCCTTCGCATTGCCGCCCTACATCGCCGAGATGGTCAGACGACCTTAAGAGCCAGGATCGCGCTCTCGGAGCCCGGATGATCCGGACCGTTTCCGTGCGTCGGCTGCAGGGAGTTGGAGCGGGTGATGGGAATCGAACCCACGACACGTAGCTTGGGAAGCTACTGCTCTACCACTGAGCTACACCCGCGCCGGAGCGGCACCCCAGGATCGGCGCACCTGTCCTGCATGTAAGCCGGGTGAGGCTCTCTGCGCAAGCGCCGGCTGCGATCTCCGCGTTTCGGCGATCCTGCTCTCATCATGAGTTTAGAGCGGGATCGCGTCTGACGTTCGGTCACGCCTGCGTGAAACGGTATTGGCGCGGGCTGACAGAGCCCGGGCCCGACCTTAGCTTGCCGGCTGGTTTCCCGCGCCGGTCGCTTTACAATCGAGCGGCGACACCATCACAGCAGAGGCTCGCCGATGTCCCGACGCCGTTCTATCGCCCTGGCCTGTGGCCTGTTCGCAGCCGTCGCGGCGACCCAGGGTGCGGCCGAGCCGCGTCCCGTTCCCAGCTTTGCCGAGGCGGTGACCGCGGCGAACGGACAGACCGTCTATTTCAATGCCTGGGGCGGGGACGAACGGATCAACGCCTACATCGATTGGGTCGGCGACCAGCTCGCGGAGCGCTACGGTCTCACGCTGGAGCAGGTAAAGCTGTCGGATACCGCTGACGCCGTCGCCCGTGTGCTGGCGGAAAAGGCCGCCGGCAACAGGGCGCAGGGCAGCGTCGACCTCATCTGGATCAACGGCGAGAACTTCGCAGCGATGAAGGAGGCCGATCTGCTGTTCGGCCCCTTCGTGGCGGAGCTTCCGAACTTCGCGCTGGTCGACACCGAGGGCAAGCCGACCACGCTGATCGACTTCACCGTACCCACCGACGGGCTTGAGGCGCCCTGGGGTATGGCCAAGTTCAACTTCATCTATGATTCGGACCGCGTCGAGACGACGCCGGCCGACGCAGGTGAACTGGCCGACTGGGCCGCGGCCAACCCCGGACGCTTCACCTATCCGGCACCGCCCGACTTCATGGGCTCCACCTTCCTCAAGCAGATCCTGATCGAGCTGGCGGAGGATGCCGACCTGCTGCAGCGACCGGTGGAGAGCGCGGCGCAGTTCGCGGAGGTCACGGCCCCACTCTGGACGTACCTGGAGCGCCTGCACCCGACGCTTTGGCGGGACGGCCGGGTCTTTCCGACCAGCGGGCCGGCTCAGCGACGCCTGCTCGACGACGGCGAAGTCGACATCGCGCTGTCTTTCCACCCCGGCGAAGCCTCCTCGCTGATCGCAGCCGGGCAACTGCCGGAAAGCGCGCGCACATTCGTCTTTCCCGAAGGCACCATCGGCAACACCCACTTCGTGGCGATTCCCTTCAACGCTCAGGCACCCGAAGCGGCGATGGTGGCGGCCAATTTCCTGATGAGTCCCGAAGCGCAGGCGCAGAAGCAGAACCCCGAGATCTGGGGCGACGACACGGTCCTGGCACTCGACCGCCTGAGCCTCGCGCAGCAGGCGCTCTTCGCCGAGATCCCGCGCGGTCCTGCGACCTTGCCGCCGGACCGTTTGGGGCCGGTGCTGCTGGAGCCGCATCCCACCTGGATGACGGCGCTGGAGGAGGACTGGCGCCGGCGCTATCTGCGATAGCGCCGAGAGACGCACCCCGGTGCCACTGCGCCCCCTAATCGCCTTGCGTCTGCGTCCGTTCCCCGCCTCGCCGCTGGCTCTGGTCCCGCTCCTGACGCTGCTGCTGTTCCTGGTTCCGATCGCAGCCGGCTTGATCGGAACCTGGCTGCCGGCCTTCGGGTTTCTCCCGAATCTCGGCGGCACCCGTTTCACGCTGGAGCCCTGGGCGCGGCTGCTGAACGATCCGGCACTGCCCGGCGCCTTGACCGCGACGCTTGTCTCGGGCTTCGGATCGACGCTGCTGGCCTTCGCGCTGACCGTCGGCTTCGCGGCCGCCGCCCAAGGCACCTGGGCCTACCGGCAGGCCACACGCCTGCTGGCGCCGCTCTTGGCGGTCCCGCACGCGGCGATCGCCATCGGCATCGCCTTTCTGCTCGCACCCAGCGGCTTCCTGTTGCGCCTGCTGTCGCCCTGGGCCACCGGCTTCGATCTGCCCCCCGACGTCGCGACCATCCAGGATCGCTATGGGCTGGCGCTGGCCCTGGCGCTCGCGACCAAGGAAACGCCCTTCCTGCTGCTGATGCTGCTGGGCGCGCTCGGGCAAGTCCAGAGCCCCCAGCGTCTGGCAACCGCGCGGTCGCTCGGCTACGGCCCGGTCACCGCCTGGCTGAAGACCGTACTGCCGGCCGTCTATCCGCAGCTTCGCCTGCCGATCTACGCCGTGCTCGCCTTCTCGCTTTCGGTCATCGACATGGCGCTGATTCTGGGGCCGACCGCCCCGCCGACGCTCGCCGTTCTGGTGTTCCGCTGGTTCAACGACCCGGATCTCGCCCTGCGCTTCGTCGGGGCCGCCGGTGCCACTCTGCAGCTTCTCGTCGTCGTCGCAGGCATTGCGCTTTGGAGACTCGGCGAACTGCTGGTGGCCCGTCTCGGGCGACGCTGGACTGCCGGCGGCGCGCGCGGCGGATCGGGACGGACGGCCCGGACAACCTGGTCGGGCAGTCTCTTTGCTGTCTTGACCCTGGGCCTGGCCGGTCTGCTGGTGATGGCGCTTTGGTCTTTCGCCGGACGCTGGCGCTGGCCGGCAGCCTGGCCCGACAGTCTTTCGGCGGCAACCTGGAGCCGACAGCTGGAACCGGCGATGGAGACCGGTTGGACGACCCTGTTGCTGGGTCTCGCCGCGGCCGGGCTCGCTCTGTTGCTGGTGCTGGGGTGCCTGGAACAGGAGCAACGCAGCGGGCGGCGGCCGACGCGCGCGCTCTGGCTGCTGTACCTGCCGCTGCTGGTGCCGCAGGTCGCGTTTCTGTTCGGCGCTCAGGTGCTGACCGTGTCGGTCGGGCTGAACGGCAGTTTCACGGCCCTGGTCTGGAGCCACCTGCTGTTCGTGTTGCCTTACGTCTTCCTGGCGCTCGCCGAGCCCTGGCGGCGGCTCGACGCGCGCTATCTGCGAAGCGCGCGCTGCCTCGGCGCCACGCCCTTCACCGTTTTCTGGCGGGTCAAGCTGCCGATGCTGCTGCGTCCGGTGCTCTTCGCAACGGCAGTCGGCTTCGCGGTCAGCGTGGCGCAGTACCTGCCCACGCTCTTCGCCGGCGCCGGGCGCTATGCGACCCTGACGACCGAGGCCGTGGCGCTGTCGGCCGGCGCCGACCGTCGGATCGTCGGGGTCTACGCCTTCCTGCAAGCATTGCTGCCGCTCGCGGCCTTCGCCGCGGCCGTCGGGCTCCCCGCCTGGCGCTACCGGCGAAGGCGGGCCCTGCAATGACCTTGGAACTCCAGAGCCTCTCCCTGAGTCTCGGCGGACGGCGCCTTTTCGCCCCCTTGAGCTTCACCGTCCGCGACGGAGAGATCGTGACGGTCATGGGGGCCTCGGGCAGCGGCAAGTCCAGTCTGCTCGACTTTCTCTGCGGTATGCTCGACCGCAACTTCACGACCGAGGGCCGGGTGCTGCTCGACGGTGCCGATTTGGCCCCGCTCCCGCCCGAGCGGCGACGGGTCGGCATTCTGTTCCAGGACGACCTGCTGTTCCCGCACCTCAGCGTCGGGGAAAACCTGGCTTTCGGGCTGCCGCCGGACCTGCGCAACCGGTCGGCCCGGCGCGCCGAAGTCGCCCGCGCCTTGGTCGACGCCGGATTGGAGGGTTTCGAGTCGCGCGATCCGGCGACCTTGTCCGGCGGACAGCGCGCCCGTGTCGCGCTGCTGCGGACACTGCTGGCGCAGCCCCGCGCACTTCTGCTCGACGAGCCTTTCGCCAAGCTTGATGTCGGCCTGCGCGACCGGATTCGGAGCTTCGTGTTCACACACGCCCGCGCCAAAGGGCTGCCGACACTGCTGGTGACCCACGACCCGGACGATGCCCGGGCCGCCGCAGGTCCGGTCGTCGCTCTGGCGAGCTTGAGCGACGGCAGTCTCGCCAACGGCGGGGAACCAGGAAGCTCTTAGGCTTCGGCCTCATAAGCAATCGCTGACTGCAGCGGCAAGGCAGACGACGGAGAGATAGACGTCGGCCCTGCGGTCGTATCGCGTCCCGATGCGACGGAAGTCCTTGAGCCTGCCGAATACTCGCTCGACGGCATTGTGATCGCCATAGAGTGCGGGTGAAGCGAACGAAGCGGTTGCAGAGCGTTTTTCGCGGACCGTATTTCGATGGTGCATCAACCCAGCGACATCCGGATTTGAGGACATTGACGATCCCCGAAACGACGCGTCGATCATCAACACGGGGAACGCCGCGAACTTCGTCGGGCAAATGCGGTTCAAGTCGCCCAAACTGTTCTTCAGAAAGCCAAGATAGGTGATCGGATACAACAGGCTCCCTTCAGGAGCCATGACTCGCCGTTTGCCATGCTGCCCAAAGGCCGGAATTGGCCCTTACGCGCCTATCGGAAGGCATCAACCATGACGCCACAACTCGAGACCGAACGCCTCCTGCTGCGAGGCCAAGAGCCCGAAGACTACGCTGTCTACCGTGATTTCTTTGCGGATGCGGACGCCTCGCGGGCCTACGGCGGACCATTGGACGCGGATCGCGCCTGGCGCATTCTCGCCACCGACATCGGCCACTGGGCTCTGCGTGGCTTCGGGCGATGGTCCTTGGTTATCAAAGCGTCGGGCGAGATGATCGGCGGCTGTGGGCTGTGGTGGCCGGAAGGCTACCCGCGATCAGAACTCACGTGGTGGATCGTGCCGGCAATGCGCCGTCATGGCTATGCGCTAGAAGCGTCGCGGGCGGCGGTGAGCTTCGGCTACCAGACGTTGGGATGGTCGCTGGTCGAGACCCACATGAAGGACGACAACGAGCCGGCGCGTCGCCTCGCCGAGAAGCTGGGTGGCGAAGTCATCGCGAGGGAGCTGTTTCCTGACGGCCTAACGCGCAGTGTCTACGCGCTGCCGAGACTCTGAAGCGCCCTCGACCGCCTGCCGCGTGTTCGAGCTAGCCCGCTCTTGTTGTCCCTCGGCGCCGCGGATTTGCAGCGAGCGATGATGGGGGAGATTGCAAGTTCCTTCGCGGCGCGCGGTCGCGCGCAGCTGGACCTAAGAGTCGCCGCCGAAAACGTCGCGGCGGTCCGTTTCTACGCAGCACTCGGCTTCCCTCCGGCCCCGGACGCCTGAACGTCCGCTCTCGGCGGCAAGCCGCCATTCTTGCGGTGTATCAGTCAAACGACGTTAATGGGTCCGGACCCTGGAGCAGAATCGCCTTAGGTGGACTCGCTCTGGCCATCCCGCCCGAGATGATCGCTCTCTGGGCAGACCGGCGACCGGCCTGAAACCGGCTGCCTCCTTAGGTGGTTCGGGAGAACCGTATAACATCTATAGGGACACTTAACCTTTTTGCGGCAACACTGCTGAATCAAGCTGCAAGCCCTCGAAATTGCGGCAGAAATTCAACATCGCGTCATATTATGGTCTTTTGACAAGGGCGAAGGACTTAACTAATCTAATGGGCAATGTTCTGACTTGGAGGGGGGCATTCCTCCAATGGTTCAGGGCCCCACTATCTTTCGGGGCGCTTTTGGCGTATCCGAAGATCGAAACAAGCCTGAGACCCCCACTACGTATGGAGGAGTAGCTTAATGTTCCGCATGAAAGTCGTCGGCGCCTTCGCCGCCCTCGGCGTCCTGACGGGCTGCGCCAGCCTGTCCGACATCAACAACGTCGACGCCGTTCGCGGTATGGATGCCGCCGGCGGGACTCCGTTCAACCAGGCGCTCTTTGCCGAGTACAAAGAGCTGACCCTCTTCGAAGCCGACCAGATGTACGACTGGCCGGACGCCGGCCTGTTCGCCAGGAAGGCCATGGCTGCGGCCAACAACGACGTGGTTCTGCCGGAGGAACTCGGCAACTGGGACCTGCCGGACGAGCATGTCGGCGAGCTGACCGAAGCCCGCGGACGTCTGCTGGCCGCACTCGAGGCGACCGCCCGCGTCCAGGCGCCGATCGAAGCCGCTCATGCCCAGGGTCGTTTCGACTGCTGGGTCGAGCAGCAGGAAGAGAACCATCAGCCCGATCACATCGCCGCCTGCCGCGAGGGCTTCTATGCCGCCATGGAGGCGCTTGAAGCTGCGATGCAGCCGACGCCGACGCCGATGGGTGCGCCCGAGCCCTACATCGTCTTCTTCGCCTTCGACAGCGCGGAGATCGACTCCAGCGGCATGGGCATCGTCGACGACGCCGTTGCTGCCGCACAGCGCATGGGCATCATCGACTTCTCCGTCACCGGTCACGCCGACCGTGCCGGCTCCGAGGCCTACAACCTGGCCCTGTCCCTGCGCCGTGCCAACGCCGTGCGCGACGCACTGGTGGCCCGGGGTATCCTGAGCCAGAACATCTCGGTCGCCGGTCGTGGTGAGGCCGAGCCCGCCGTACCGACCCCGGACGGCGTGCGCGAGCCCGCCAACCGTCGTGTCGAGATCATCATCCAGTAAGCGATTTCGACAGACTCGTTACGATTGGGGCGCCGCAGGCCACCTGCGGCGCCCCAAGTCGTTTTGGCCGAGGAACATGATCTCCGCCGTTAAGCTCGAGCGCCCGGAGCCGCAGAGCGCTGCAGAGATCCGCA
>JANQPZ010000309.1 GCA_028285215.1 Rhodovibrionaceae bacterium
GTCGTGCCGTGGACCATCGCGAGATGCGTCAAGGCCGGGTTCCAGCTGTCGGCGCAGATCAGGACGCCGGCACGCCAGCGCGCATCGAGCTCGAAGGTCTCGAAGTAGCGGCCCTCGGCGAAGTGCTTGCCCTCCTCGAGGTTGCCGTAGGTCGCGAGGTTGAGCTTGCGGTGGATGAAGGCGGTCTCGCCGTTCTGCAGGGCCACGGCGGAGTTGTGGAACTGGGCCGCCACCCCCTCTTCGATAAAGCCCAGCACGCTGACCATCGGACCGCTCGCCCGGGCCAGGTCCGTCAGCAGCGCGGCATCGCGCCGGAGGGAGAGGCCGACGGTCTGCGGCCCAACCGTGTAGCCGGTCAGCGACAGCTCGGGAAAGAGTAGGAGCTCGACGCCCTCGCGCCGCGCCCGCTCGATCGCCTCCAGATGCTTGGTCGCATTGTGATCCAAGGCATCCAGGCGGCAGTCGATCTGTGCGATCCCCACCCGCAGCTTGCCGTCCTCGGTCATCGGCGTTTCCTCGTCATCCGCTGTCCAGGCCCGTCATCTTCGCGCCCGCCCCCTCCGCGCAGATGGCCGGCGTTACATGACCATGCGATCGCAATCGGCAGCAAGCCGGCCAGGGGCCAGCCGGCAAAAGCTGCCGGCCCGCGGCAAGATCGGACGGCAGAAGCTGCCGCCGGGCCACGGCAAACGATGCAAATGACGAAAATGCTGGCGATTAACCACAACGGAGTTGGCACGCCGTTTGCTTCAGTGTCTGCAAAGTCCCTGTCGGCGAGCCGAGCCGAACCGAGTCAACAAGAGCAGACAGCGCCCATGCCACAGCTCCACACCCTCAACGCACTCCACACGGGCTCGGGGTTCCCCCTGCAGCCGACACCGTCAGGGCTGAGCGACCTCTCGGAGGCGGCGCATCGCCTCTATCGTCTGGCGGAGCTTGCCGGGAGCGCGCTGGGCGCCGACGGCCAGGCGCTGATCGCCCAGCTTCTGGACGCAGCAAGCGAGGCCGAACAGACCCTGGCAGAGCAGCAGCAGCGAATCCGGCAGCTCGAGAACCTCTCGATCACCGATGAACTGACCGGCCTGTTCAACCGCCGGGGCTTTACGGAAGCGCTGGATCGCGTTCTCGCCGCCTGCAAGCGACACGGCGAGCCGGGCCTCCTGATTCTCGTCGATCTCGATCGCTTCAAGGCGATCAACGACACTTACGGACATCTGGCCGGCGATGCGGTGCTGAAGGGAACCGCAGAGCTTTTGCGCGGCGCCGTGCGCAAGTCCGACATCGTCGCCCGCCTGGGCGGCGACGAGTTCGCCGTGCTGCTGCCGCGCATCAAGGCCGCGCCGGCGCACACGCTGGCGGCCAAGATCGACAGCTCCGTCAATAGCCTGCGCGTGCCCTACGGCCGCATCGAGATCCCCGTCTCGGCCAGTATCGGCTGGCACGACTACGGGCGCAGGAGTCATGCCGAGGGCGTGATCTGCGCGGCCGACCGCGCGCTCTACCGCACCAAGCGTCTGGACACGGGGTTGAGGACCGTAAGCGGCTGAAGCGAAGCGCTTCCGCCTGAGACGATCGCGCTTTAGTCTGGCTGAATGACACCACGCAAGCTGCCGCGAACCCTGCGGCTCGACAGCTCCGATCTCTATGTTTTCAAGGCGGCCGCCGAACCCGGCGAATGGGCCGTCTCCGGCGCTTTTGCCTTCGCCGACGGCGATCTCGCGGCGCTCGACAGCAAAGACAAGCTGGCGCTTGCCGGCGGCTGGCTGGGTACCGACAGCTTCGGCCGCAGCTCGCTGGTCGAAGTGGCCGAGATCGAAGACGCCGGCTACTTCGCAGTCGTCGAGCGTCTGGCCCGGCACTTCATCGAGATCTACGGGGCGCCAGGCCTCGCCGAGGCCCTGCCGGCCGCCCGGGCGGAGGTGGACGACGCGAGCGGACTCTGCACCCACAAGACCGGCACCCTGCTCGCGGTCGAACGCGACCTCGACGAGGACGGTCGGCTGCGGGAGCGGTTCCGGGTCATTCGGCCGGAGCGGGCCGACGACCACGCGAAGATCTGGGAGATCGTGGAGGACTAGAGCAGGATCAGAGAGCGATTCACGTCTTAAGGCGGAAGCGAAGCGCCTCCGCCTAAGACGATCGCGCTCCAGGTGTTTGATCCCAGGTTTTGATACTGCGGTCCTCCCGCAGCTCGGCAGACGCCTGACGGATAATCGTCGCTGCTCCCTGGAGCGCCAGCGTGGCCATGACCGCAGCCACGAGGATGTCCGGCCAGCCGGTTCCGGTGCCGAAGACGCCGAAGGCCGCGGCCAGCACCGCCAGGTTGGCCACCACATCGTTGCGTGAGCAGATCCAGACCGAGCGCATGTTGGCGTCGCCTTCGCGCCACGCGTAGAGCAACGCGAGACAGGCAACGTTAGCGGCAAGGGCTGCCATTCCGACGATGCTCATGGTGGTCCAGTCCGGCACCGTGCCATGCAGCGCATGCCACACGACACTTCCAATGACCCAGAGTCCGAAGAGTGCCATCGAAGCGCCCTTTACGAGCGCGGCACGCGCGCGCCAGCGGATGTTCAGCCCAAGCACGAAAAGGCTGATGCCGTAGTTCGCGGCATCGGCAAAGAAGTCGAGCGCGTCAGCCTGCAGCGCGACCGATCCAGCGGCGAGGCCTGCGACAATCTCGACGAAGAACATCACAGCGTTGATCGCGAGCACGACCCACAGGACGGTGCGATAGCGGCCGATCGCGGCCGCGCCGGCTGAACAGGCGTCCTGGTTGCAGCAGGGCAAGGGGCGCACTCGCATTTGACTTCGACCCCGCCTACCTACTGTCTATAGCAACTATAGGGTCAAGGCATGAAACACGGCGCCCTGAAGATCGGAGACCTTGCGCGGAACACGGGGACGAAGGTCGTCACCATCCGATACTACGAAAAGATCGGACTGCTGCCGCCGCCGGAGCGGGGCGCGGGCAACTATAGAAGCTACGATGCCGCCGCCCTGCAGCGCCTTCGATTCATCCGACGGTGCCGCGATCTCGGCTTTGGTCTCAAACAGATCCGGGAGCTCTTAGAGCTCTCCACGGACATCGAGCGCCCGTGCGACGACGTGAATGAGATTGCCGCGGCGCATCTGGCCGAAGTGGAGCGGAAGATCGCCGATCTTCATGCTCTGGAACAGGAGTTGCGGCTGATCGCGGCGACTTGTGACGGCGGCGGTACGATCTCGAACTGCCGTATCCTCGAAGCGATTTCGCCCGACTAGAGCGCGATCGTCTTAGGCGTGGATGCCGCCTTAGCGCCCCGTCTCCTCCGGGATCAAGAGACTCGCTTCTGGCTGCTGCTGGGTGATGCAGTGAATCCCCCCGCCGCCTTGCAGAATCGGCAAGGCAGGAATCTGCACCAGCTCGCGGCCGGGAAAACAGTCTTCCAGGATTTCCAGAACCTTGTCGTCGGCCGGGTCGTCGAACGCCGGCAGAACGACGCCGTCGTTCGGCAGGTAGAAGTTCACGTAGCTCAGCGTCAGCCGCGTGCCATCCGCCTTCCTGCGTGCCTTGGGCTGGGGAAGCTCGGCGACCTCCAGGCGGCGCCCCTGCGCATCGGTGGCGTCGCGCAAGATCGCCAAGTTGCGCTGCAGACGTTCATGGTTCTCGTCACCCGCATCGCCGGGGGCCAGAGTCACAACGCGCCCCGGTGCCGCGAAGCAGGCGACGTTGTCGACATGCCCGTCGGTTTCGTCGTCGACCAGGCCCTCGGGCAACCAGATGACGGTCTTGGCACCGGTATAGGCCTTCAGGAGGGTCTCGATCTCGTCGCGGCTTCGTCCCGGATTGCGGTTTTCGTTCACCAGCGTCGTCTCGACGGCCAGCAGCGTGCCTTCGCCGTCGCTGTGCAGCGCGCCCCCCTCGGTCACCAGCGGCGCCTGATAGCGGGGCAATTGGAGATAGGACAGCAGGTTCTCCGCAAGCGCTGCATCGGCCTCGTGGTCCGGATAGAGACCGCCCCAGGCGTTGAAGCGCCAGTCGACCCCCACCAGCCCGGCCTTGCCGTCGATCATGAAGCTGGGACCGGTGTCGCGCGTCCAGGAGTCGCTGATGGCGAGCGGCAGGCAGGCGATCCCGGAGCCGACCTCGACCGACACCTCGGCGAGCTGCTCCGACGGCGTGATCATCGTCACGGGTTCGAAACGGGCGATGGCCTTGGCCACCTCCACATAGGCTTCGCGGGCCTCGTCGAGCCCCTCGCCCCAGACCTCCGCACGCACCGGCCAGGCCATCCAACAGCGGCTGTGGGGATGCCATTCGGCAGGCATGAAGAAGCCGTCGTCGGCCGGCGTGCGCATGCTGATCCGTTGTCCCGCAGTTGTGCTCAGAAGGCCCGTCACCCTTCCCGTGTCTTCTGCAGGGTTTGCGGGCGTGTCGGCCAGCCCCGAGTCTAGGCCGGCGAAAGCGTTCTGTCCATGCCCGCGGCGTGACCGAATGCCGAGCCGTATAGTAGATTATACATTTTTTTCAATGACTTAAAACCATTACACTGCAACCGGCAGTGGATGCTTCAGCCTTCGACCGAAGACAGCGGCTGCATGGCAACGCCCAGCGGCCGCGCAGCCTGGCCGCGGTCGGGCCAAAGATCGTCGCTCAGAAACCCGGCTTCACCGAGCTGGACGCCGTTCAGCGCAGCCCGCGCCGCCGCAACGGCGCGCGAGACGCCGGCATCGGCCGAAGGGCCAGTATCGACGGAGAGACCCGTATCGACGGTGCGACCCGTATCGACCGTGGGCAGGACAGCAGGCGCAACACGGGACACAAGACGGGGTGCAAGACGGGGCGCAACGCCGGGCGCGGCATCGTCGCTCAGGAAGCTGGCCTGCAGGAAGGGACCGCGCGGAGCGATATCGTCGATGCCGTAGGCGGCCACCTGCGCACTCTGGAGATCGGCCGTTCGCACCGGCGGCACGGCATCGCCCGCGTCGGGCAAGGGCTCCAGCACAGCCAGCGCGAGTTCGTAGTCGTCGGGAGAGCTGCAGGGGTCGCCCTCCAACACCCGGATCACGGCGCAGTCCTCGCCGGCGATGGCCGACATGGCATGGTCGGTCGAGGTCTTCCCGGTGACGGCGTAGCTGCCGATGTCGAGCACCAGAGAGGCAATCGAGATCGGCGTCGGCATGCCGCAAGCCGTCAGGGGCAAAAGCAGCCCGAAGAGAATCGCCAGACGCGGCATCTTAAGCCCCCGAAAGAAACACCTTGTTAACCACACCCCAATGTGGGCGAAGAGACCACGCCGGAGTCGCTTTGGTCAAGCTGGCGGTCATCTTGTCTCGGGAGGGCTTAAGATTCCCTTTACCCTGGTGAGAGCGCGATCGTCTCAGGCCGAAGCGCCTCGCTCCCGCTCTAAGCTGTCTCTTCGGCTTTCTTGGGCGGCAGAGCGAGTCTCAAGTGCAGTTCGCGCAACCGCTCGGGCGTCGCTTCGGCCGGCGCCTGCATCAACAGATCCTCGGCGCGCTGGTTCATCGGGAAGGCGATCACCTCGCGGATGTTGGGTTCGTCCGCCAGCAGCATGACGATGCGATCGATGCCCGGCGCGGAACCGCCGTGGGGCGGCGCGCCGTACTGCAGAGCCTGGAACAGGCCAGCGAAGCGTTTCTCCACTTCGGCGACGTCGTAGCCGGCGATCTCAAAGGCCTTCGCCATGATGTCGAGACGGTGGTTCCGGATCGCACCGGACGACAGCTCCACCCCGTTGCAGACGATGTCGTACTGATAGGCCTTGATGGTCAGAGGGTCCTGAGTCTCCAACGCCTCCAGACCGCCTTGCGGCATGGAGAAGGGATTATGGGAGAACTCGACGGTACCCGTCTCCTCGTCCAGCTCGAACAGCGGATAGTCGACGATCCAGCAGAACTCGAAGACATCCTTGGTCAGCAGGTCGAGGTCTTGACCCAGCCTGGTCCGCACCGCGCCGGCGAAGGTCGCCGCGGCCATCGGCTTGTCGCAGGCGAAGAAGACCGCATCGCCGTCCGACAGGCGGGCCGCCTGCTTGATCTGCTCACAGCGCTCCGGCTCCAGATTGCGGGCGATCGGCCCCTTGGCCTCGCCGCCGTCGAAAACGATGTAGCCCAGTCCGGGCTTGCCTTCGCCCTGCGCCCAGGCGTTCAGCTTGTCGAAGAAGCTGCGCGGCTGCGCCGCTGCCCCCGGCGCCGGGATCGCCCGCACGGTCGCGCCCTGCTCGATCAGCTTCGCGAAGATGCCGAAGCCGCCGCCGCGGAAGGCTTCCGACACATCGGCGATGACGATGGGGTTGCGCAGGTCCGGCTTGTCGCTGCCGTACTTCAGCATGGCCTCGTCGAAGGCGATGCGCGGGAACGGCAGCGCGGTCACCTTGCGGTCGCCGCCGAACTCCTCGAAGACCCCATGCAAGACCGGCTCGATCGCAGCAAAAACATCCTCTTGCGTGACGAAGCTCATCTCGAAGTCGAGCTGATAGAACTCGCCCGGCGACCGGTCGGCGCGGCCGTCCTCGTCGCGGAAGCAGGGGGCGATCTGGAAGTACTTGTCGAAGCCCGCGATCATCAGGAGCTGCTTGAACATCTGCGGCGCCTGCGGCAGCGCGTAGAACTTTCCGGGATGCACCCGGCTGGGCACCAGATAGGCGCGCGCGCCCTCCGGGCTGTCGGCGGTCAGGATCGGGGTCTGGAACTCGTGGAAGCCCTGCTCGATCATCCGGCGGCGAATCGAGGAGATCACCTGGCTGCGCAGCAGCAGCTTCTTCTGCATCTTCTCGCGGCGCAGATCGAGGAAGCGGTAGCGCAGCCGGGTCTCCTCGCCGGCGTCCTCCTCGCTGTTCACCTGCAGCGGCAGTTGCTCGGCGCGGGAGTCCAGCTCGAAGGCCTGAACCCGCAGCTCGACCTCGCCGGTCGGCAGGTTGGGATTGACCGTCTCGGCGCTGCGCGCGACCACCTCGCCGGTGACCGTCACGACCGACTCGTTGCGCGCCCGCTCGATCTCGGCGAACAGCGGACTGGAGATGTCCAGCACGCACTGGGTGATCCCGAAATGGTCGCGCAGATCGACGAACAGCAGTTGCCCGTGGTCGCGCTTGCGGTGAACCCAGCCGGAAAGGCGGACGGTCTGGCCGGCGTGCGCGGAGCGCAGTTCGCCGCAGGTGTGCGTGCGATAGGGATGCATGCAAGAAGCTCGCTAGAGGGGTGTCAAAACCGGGCCCGCGACCGCGCCCGGAGGCGGAGGGCTCGAGCGCGCGCACAAGGCCCCCTCGGACGCGGTTTTGTCAAGGTCGCGCTCCGCGGCGCGGGTCGGTCGCTTTCGGTCGAGCCCCGGCCCGGAAGCTGCTATATCGCGCGACCATGACCCTGATTACCGATCCTCGGGAGGCCGCCGCCTTCTGTGCCCGCCAAGCCAAGGCAGAGTTCATCACCGTCGACACGGAGTTCATCCGCGACGCCACGTACTGGCCCCGCCTCTGCCTGATCCAGATCGGCGGGCCCGACGAAGCCTCGGCCATCGACCCCTTGGCCGAGGGTATGGACCTGGAGCCGGTCTGGTCGCTGTTCGACAAGACCGACCTGCTGAAGGTCTTCCATGCCGCCCGCCAGGACATGGAAATCTTCTTCCATGACAGCGGCCGCCTGCCGCATCCGGTCTTCGACACCCAGGTCGCCGCCATGGTCTGCGGCTTCGGCGACCAGGTGGGCTACGACAAGCTGGCCAATCGCCTGGCCGGCGCGCGGATCGACAAGTCCGTACGCTTCGCCGACTGGGCCCATCGTCCCCTCGGGCGCAAGCAGCTCGACTACGCGCTGGCGGACGTCACGCATCTGCGGGTGATCTACGAGAAGCTGCGGAAGAAGCTTGCCAAATCCGGGCGGGAGAGCTGGCTGGAGGAGGAAATGGCGGTGCTGATCGACCCCGCCACCTATCGCCTGGAACCGGAGGACGCCTGGCGGCGCCTCAAGAGCCGCTCGCGCGACCGCCGCTACCTGGCGCATCTGCGCCACCTCGCCGCCTGGCGCGAGCGCGAGGCGCAACGCCGCGACGTGCCGCGAAACCGCGTCCTGCGCGACGAGCAGCTCTACGATATCGCCGGGCTGGCGCCGCAGACGGCCGAAGACCTGGCGCGGGCGCGCGGCGTTTCGGCGGACTACGCCCGCGGCCGCATCGGCCAGGCGATCCTGGAGACCATCGCCCAGGGCCTCGCCCTCGACGAGGCGGATCTGCCGAAGGCCCCCCCGCGCGAGCAGCCGGTGGAAGCCGGCCCGGTGGTCGATCTGCTGAAGGTGCTGCTGAAGCAGAAGTGCGAGCGGCAGGGCGTGGCCCAGCGCCTGGTCGCGAGCGCGGCCGAGCTGGAGGCCCTGGCGGCCGGCGACCCCGAAACCGAGCGGTACCTGCTCCAGGGCTGGCGCGGCGAGATCTTCGGACAGGCGGCCGCAGCGCTCCTGACCGGCAGCCTTCTCCTCACAGGCGATGGCAAAGGCGGCTTACAAGAAATTGAAAACAAATAAAAATAACTCCGCCGAAGTCCGTCCGACAGTCTATCCGCCGAGGATCGGAAAGGTCACCGCGATGGCCCAGGCGAAGGCAAGGGCGTTGGCCAGGCCGGCGACCAGGGGCTGTCCCGTCGCGCGGTAGGCCCAGCGGCTGAAGAGGCCGTAGAGGAGGAAGAAGACGAGGATGAGCGGGATGATCATGATCAGGAAGAACAGCCGCTCGAAGTCCAAGGCGACGGCGATGGCCAGCGACAGGGCGAAGCAGAGCTTGCTCAGCGGATAGGCGCCGCGCGGCGCCTGCGCCCCGCGGGTCAGCCACTCGTCGGCGAGAAAGTACGGCAGAGTCCCGGCGATCATGACCGCGATCAGCGGCAGCCGCGCTTCCGTCGGGACGAAGGACAGCGCAAAGCTGTCGAGTGCCAGACCGAGGGCACCGAGGCTGTAGAGCGCGAGCAGACCTGCGGCGAGCAACGTGCGCATCCAGGGGACCGTCCGGGCCTCCCGGAGACGGCCGGAGAGCCAAAGCCCGGCGGCGGTCAGCAGACCGTAGAGGGCGAAGTGGGCGGCGAGGTAGTCGCCGACCAGAAGCGGCAGGAAGTCGGTCGGCAGGACGCGCAGCACCAGAGGCGTGAGAAGGGCGGGCGCAAGCGCCAGAAGCGCGAAGCGCCGCCAGCCCAGACTGGCGCCCAGATTGGCCCCCAGGGGCGCCGGCGCCGCGCGAGGCAACAGGCGGGACAGAGGATAGGCCAGCAGCAGCAGCCCGCCGAACAGCAGAAGT
>JANQPZ010000159.1 GCA_028285215.1 Rhodovibrionaceae bacterium
TTGATCGCGAAGACCGCAAAAGCCGCGAAGGCGATCGGCCAAAGCAGCGTGGCTTCGGCATCGACCAGGATGCGGTTGACGATGGGGTCGAGCAGCTGCGGCATGGCGCCGGTCGCCATTGCCATGACCGCCATGGCCGCCAGAGCCAACCCGATCGTGCGGCGATACGGCCGGATGTATCCGGACAGCAGCCTGCGAGCGAGGGGCCAAGTCTGCGCATCAAGCTTCAGCCGCCGTTTGTCGGCGGTTGCGGACGCGACGCTCGATGGAGAAACTTCACTCAACGGCTTACCCGGCGCAAAGACACAAGAAACCTGGGAATGGAAATGCCCTTTGCACTCTGAAGGCGCAAGCGTTAGGGGCAGCCTAACATTCGTTTAAGTACTGGCAAGTCCGAGTGCGGGTTTTAGCTTCGCGCGCCAAAATCCACCGTCGGATGGCATGGAGTGCGACCCGGCGATGGCAAATGCGGACGAGCTTTTTTACGAAGGCGGCTGCCTCTGCGGTCAGCTGTGCTTTCGGGTGGGCCAGCCGCAGAAGGAAGCTGTCGACTGCCAATGCCGGCAGTGTCGGCGCAAGAGCAGGCGCTGATTTGCGGCCAGCGCGAGGGACTCGGAGAACGTCGAGCTACAGCGCGATCGCCTCAGGCGGCAGCGCTTCGCTTCCGCCTGAGATGTGAATCGCCCTCTAAACTTATGACGAGAGCAGGGGCCCGCTTGTGCGCTGGGGCCTGCAGCGCTGATCAAAACGATGTCTGGGCGCCGTCGCCAATCGCTTCTTGAACCAGCTCTCGCACGTCGCGGCGGGTGAGGCCGCTCTCAAGCGTCAGGTTGATCAGCCCGCTGCTCCCGCGATCGTAGAGCGAGATCTTGTCGGTGCCTTGCGACCAGTGCCATCCGCTCGCGTAGGTGCCTTCGCGGTCGGCGTCTCCGTACTTCTGCGCAGCCAGTTCCGTCATCTTCTCAAAGGTCATCCCTGGCGCTTCGATTTTGTAGATCACTTCTTGGACCACTTCACCGCCCGGCAAGGGAAGGAAGTTGATGACGAGCGTCTCGAAGCTGTCCGGTTTCTCGAAGTTGGCCGTCCGCAAGGCGCCTTCGGCTTCGGGCTGCCTCATTTCCCTCAGCTCGATCTTTACCCACTCCTCGAAGCTCGGGCCGTAGTGCAGATAGTCTCCGAACAGGTTCTTATGGGGCCTGTAGCCTCGGGCGCTGGCCGCCTGAAGAGCCTGCTCGGGAGACATGCCGGTCGATATGCCGGCAATCTCGAAGCGTTTCCCGGCCTTCACGGCATCGACGCCGGCCCAGGCCAGGACAGCCATGGCCATCACAAAGACACTCAAGGCGAAAAGGCGTTTCGCGATCATGCGACCGGCTCCCGACAGGGCCTCTAGAGTAGGATTCACGCCTTAGGCGGAAGCGGAAGCGCTTCCGCCTAAGACGATCTCGCTCTAGAGCGGCCTATCTCTGCATAGAAACGTGACAGTTATCGCGCCATGCGCCTGAAGCATTTTCGCGACAGGAAACTATGGGCGGCCGCACCGCCTTGCCCGGCCGCAGCGGTTAGGCGACCGCGAACTTCTCGCTGCCGAAAGGCTGCAGGTTCTCCATGAACTGCTCGGCACAGGCCTTCCAGGAGAACTTGAGGGCGTGGGTACGGCAGCGCTCGGGCGGGATCGCCAGCGCGCGCTCGATGGCGTAGCTCAGTTCCTCGTCCAGGACGCCGATGCCGTGCCCGTCCACCACGTCGAGCGGGCCGGGCACGGGGAAGGCGGCGATCGGCAGGCCGGTTGCTGCGGCCTCCAGCAGCACCACTCCGAAAGTGTCCGTCTTGCTGGGGAAGACGAAGACGTCGGCACTGGCGTAGTGACGCGCCAGCTCTTCGCCATGCTTGACGCCCGTAAAAACGACACTGGGGTAGCGGCGCTCCAAATCGGCGCGCATCGGGCCGTCGCCGACCACCACCTTGGTGCCGACCGGCAGCTCGAGCTTCAGAAAGGCCTCGATGTTCTTCTCCACGGCGACTCGTCCGACGTAGAGATACACCGGCCTGGGCAGATCGAGCGCCGGGTCGTTGCGGGGGCGAAAGAGATCCGTATCGACGCCGCGCGACCAGAGACGCACGGTGCCGAAGCCGCGCTCTTCAAGCTCGTGTTGCAAACCGGCCGTTGCGACCATGATGCCGCTGGAGGCGCCATGGAAATGACGCATCAAAGCATAGCCCCAGGAGGTCGGCACAGGTAGGCGAGCTGAGATGTACTCGGGAAAACGGGTGTGATAGCTGGTCGTGAAGGGCAGTCGCTTCTTCAGGCAGTAGCCGCGCGCGGCCCAACCGAGCGGGCCTTCGGTGGCGATGTGAATGGCTTCCGGCCGAAAGGCATTGAGTTTCGCCCTCAGCTGTCGACCGGGTAGCACGGCCAGGCGGATTTCCGGATAGGTGGGGCAGGGGACGGTGCGGAAGAGATCGGGCGAGATGACTTGCACTTCGTGACCCAGCGCCAGCACCTCTTCGCGCACGCGGCTCAGAGTTCTCACGACCCCGTTGACCTGCGGGAACCAAGCGTCGCTGACCAGAGCGATGCGCATCAGGCGGCTGCGACCTTCCGGTCGCGCTCGTCTTCGTCGTCGGACCCTTGCAGATCGGGTTTTTCGAGCATGGGCAGCTCCGTCGGACGGGGAAGCATCGTGAAGTTGCGTTCCTCGACCCAGTTGAGGATCTCCAAGCGACCGTCCTCGTGTTCGACGCAGGCCGTACAGCTTTCCACCCAGTCGCCATCGTTGACGTAGAGGATGCCGTCGATCTCACGCTTTTCCGCGTGATGGATATGGCCGCAGATCACGCCATCGACGCCGCGCCGCCGTGCCTCGTCCGTCACTGCGGTCTCGTAGTTGTTGATGAACTGAACGGCGTTTTTGACCCGCTTTTTGAGATAGGCCGAAAGTGACCAGTAGCCGAAGCCAAACAGTCTGCGGGCGCGGTTGAACCAAGTGTTGAGCCAAAGCATCCAGTTGTAGGCCCAGTCACCCAGCAGGGCGAGCCACTTTGCGTACTTCACCACGCCGTCGAAAGCATCGCCGTGGATCACCAGCATCCGCTTGCCGTCGGCGGTTTCGTGGACATGGTCGTTGCATACCTCTACGCCGCCGAAGTGCACGCCCGTGTAGTTGCGCAGGGCCTCGTCGTGGTTTCCGGCAACGTAGATGACTTTGGTGCCCTTGCGCGCCTTCCGCAGCAGTTTCTGCACAACGTCGTTGTGCGACTGCGGCCAGTACCAGGTTCGCTTGAGGCGCCAGCCATCAAAAATATCACCGACTAAAAACAGATATTCCGACTCGGTGTTGCGCAGAAAATCCAGCAGGTATTCTGCCTGACAACCGCGTGTGCCCAAATGAATGTCCGAAATGAAGATGGCTCGGTAGTGTCTGGGGGCGACCATTCCGTGCATCCCATGTCCTCGTTGGTCGAGTCGGCTGCTGTTTGGGCGCGCGACACGCGCGAAATCTCTGTTGATGATTTTGGGCATATATCAATATATGGACGAAGTCGTCTATTGCTCCGCAACATCTTCCAAGAAATTTCACGTGATCGTAACGTAATTGAAATGGCTTGAAACGAGCCAAGAGTTACAGGTGCAATTAAATGAAAGTACTTGGTGTCGCGGCGATAAGTATGAATCCTGAACTTTCTGCCTGGCCGCCGGGGTCGGGCGAGGCCGTGGGGGAGGCGCCGCCGATACGCCGGGTTCAAGTGATCTTCAATCCCACCGCAGGCGGGGCGAAACGCCAGAAGTACCATGCGGTGCTCGATCGTCTGCTCCAGGCCGGTGTGGAGGTCGTGGAGCGCCCTACGGGGCAGCGCGGCGACGCCGAGGCCTTCGCGGCCGAGCTGCAGCGCGGGGCCTGCGACCGTCTGGTCGTGGCCGGCGGCGACGGTACGATCAACGAGGCGATCAACGGCCTCGGTCAGAACCGCGCGGGGGGTGCCACCACACCCTTGGCCCTTCTGCCCCTGGGGACGGCGAACGTTCTTGCCCGGGAGATCGGTCTTTCAACCCGGCCGTCCGAGGTGTCGGCAGCCATCCTGCACGGGCCGGTCCGGCCAGTGGCGCTGGGCGAAGCCAACGGGCGCCGCTTTACCCTGATGGCGGGCGTCGGCTTCGATGCGCACGTGGTCGCGCAGGTCAGCACTGCCCTGAAGCGTCGTCTCGGCAAGGGGGCCTACGTCTATCAAACGGTAAGGGAGATCGGGCGCTTCGACTTTCCCAGCTACAACGTGCGTATCGACGGCGTCGAGGAGACGGTGGCTTCGGCCGTGGTGGCGAACGCCCGTCACTACGGCGGCGCCTTCGTCATGGCTCCGGGAGCACGGCTGGAGAGTGGCGTTCTGGAGGTTTGTCTGTTCGACACGCCGGGCCGGCTTGCGGCTTTGAAGTACGCCGCCGCCCTGGTGCTGGGACTCTTGCCGCGACTGTCGGACTTTCGGATCGTCTCCGGCCGGCAGATTCGCATTCAGGGGCCGGTCGAGGACCCGATCCAGGGAGACGGCGACGTCGTCGCGGCCTTGCCGGCAGAGGTCCGGGTGCTGCCGGACGCCCTCAATCTGGTCTTTCCACGAGTCCGGGGCTAGGTTGGCTCGCCATGGCCAGTCCTGAGTCGAAGCCTCCCAAGCTCTACAACTATCCGCTGTCTTTCGGATGTCAGATCGTGCGCCTCTGTGCATTGGAAAAGGGAGTGATCTGGCGCGAGATTACCGTCGATGCGGGGCCGGATCCGGAGGTCTTCGATCCCTGGTTCGTGGCGTTGACACCTGCCATGGAGCTGCCGGTGCTCTCCCATGGCGGACGCATCTTTGCGGGTGCGCCGGCGATCTGTCGCTACCTCGATGGCGCGTTCGACGGTCCTCTTCTGGATCATCGAGATGAAGCGCAGACCTGGATCGACCTGGTGGAGAGCTTGCCGATCGCACTGCTGACCGCTGCCCGCTTCCCGCGTTTCGGCCGTCGCCTCTTGCAGCGACGCTTCCTGCGTCTCGAGGCGCGCGCCGCCACCAACCCTGAGTTGGCCGAACTCTACGGCCGGAAGGCGACCGAGATCGATCGTCTCGCGCGGGATCTCTCGAGCCCTGAACGGATTGCAGCCGTCGAACGTCAGTTGGAGGTTATGCTCGATCGGGCCGAAGCGGCTTTGGCGCATCGGCCGTTCCTGACCGGAGACCGCTTCACCCTGGCCGACGTTTTCTGGGCCGCGCTGCTGGCGCGCCTGACCCTGCTCGGCCATGACCGTCTCTGGTCAGCAGATCGGCGGGCCGGTCTCGCCGCCTATTGGACCCGCTTGCAGGACAGGCGGAGCTTCGCCCGTGCCGGCTTACGGACGCAGCTGTCGCTGAGCGATCTTGCCTCGGCCGTCCTGCGCAGCCACTGGTCGGGTTTGCTCCGCATCGTCCTGGCCCTGACGCTGGCGGCGGTCGGGTTCTGCCTGTGGCGCAACTATGCCTAGAGGGCGATTCACGTCTCAGCTGGAAGCGTTTCGCTTCCAGCTGAGACGT
>JANQPZ010000336.1 GCA_028285215.1 Rhodovibrionaceae bacterium
GCATCTGCGTCAGCGCGCTCCGCATCTCGGCCTGCGCCGAGGGATCGAGCCCGGCCAAGGCCTCATCGAGGATGCCGGCCCCAAGGTTTTCCGCAAAGACAGCGTCGAGCGCCCGCGCAACGGCCCCATCGAAGTCGGCCCGGCCGAGGGCTGTGCAGGCCTCGATCACCGGCGCAAAAGCCTTGGCGGCAGCGCTCTCAGGCGCTGAAACCACCAGCGGCGCACCGTCGTCGGAGGCCGAGGCAAGTTCGATCGCCAGCGGAACACGGGCTACTGTCTCCACGGCGGCCTCGGCCAGGTGGCGGTCCAGATCGGCGTTGGGGAAGATGTGGATTTCACCGGCGCAGTGCGGACAGACCATGCCCGCCATATTTTCCACGGCGCCGACGATGGGCAGGCCGCGCTCATGACAGAACCTTGCCGCCTTCATGCTGTCCATCAGCGCAACCGCCTGCGGCGTGGTGACCAGCAAGGCCGACACATTGGCGCCCTCCAGCATGTCGCAGAGCGTGATCAGCTCGTTGCCGGTGCCGGGCGGCATGTCGACGATCAGGAAATCCAAGGAGCCCCAGTCGAAGGAGCCGGCGAGGTGGTGCACGAAGTCATGTTTGTAGGCATCGCGCCAGACCACCGGCGTATCGTCGCTCTCCAGCAGAAATGCGAGGGAGCCGACCTTGACCGGCTGCGCCAACGAAGGGTCGGCATAGTCCAGCGTCGCGAGGCCGCCGTCGCCCAGGCGCACGCGCTGGCCGGCGAAGCCGAAAAAACGGCTCTGGTTCGGCCCGTGAACGTCGGCGTCAGCAACGCCCACCCTGAAGCCGCGTTGGGCGAGGCCGGCGGCGAGATTGGCGGAGACCGTGCTCTTGCCCACGCCCCCCTTGTTGGCAAGCACCAGGATGATCTGATCGATCTCGGCCAGTCGGTTTTCGATCAGCACCCGGTTGTGGTGCGGCTTGTCGAGGGCGCAGACATCTTCCTGCGGGCAGAACTGGCAGGCGTGGCCAAGTCCGCAATCGATGGCTGCGGGTTTGTCTCCGATCGCCATGGCGCGGCCTTACCGTGCCGCCAGGTTGACGAGGATCCAGTCCTCGGAAACGCTTTTCAGCCCGTCTCGCTGACCGTCCTTGCCCTGCCAGAGCGCAAAGGCAATGGGAACCTGCGCACGATCAAAGGAAACCTGGTGCGCCCCCTCTGTATCGATCGGCCGCGACATGACGACGACCCACTGATTGGCCGCCGGCTTCTCCCCGGTCTGATAAAGGCTGTCGCCGCTGACCGGCTGCGCGTCGAGCCGCGTGGTGCTGCCCGGTCCGCCGGCGGCAAGACTCTCCACAGAGTTCGCGTCTGAACGCCAATACCAGATGTTCACCGGCGCGTCGGGGCCGGTGCCCATGATGTAGGAAGTCTCCGCGTCGCCGATCGCGAACTGCACCGCCGCGCCGTCGCGAAAGCGATCGCGCAAGGTGGCGGCGTCTCGGGTCTCGTCGCGCCAGCGCAGGCGCACATAAAAGCGCTCCGACGTCCGCGCCAGGCTGAAATAGACATCCATCCCGGGATCGTCCTCGTCCAGCCGCAGAGCCACCGACTCGTGGACCGGGGGCGCCGGAGCCAACCTTGTGCGATACTCCGGCAGCCGTTCCCAGATCATATCGTCCGGGTCGTTGACCGAGCGCAGGTAAACGCCATCGGGAATCCGCGACACCGCGACCTCATCGCCGGGCCCCAGCGCCTTCACGTTCGCCTCGACAATACTGTCGCCGAAGGCAGGTGACACGGCGGCAAAGGCGGAGGCTGCGTAGATCACGGCAGCAAGACCGCGCAGAGGGATTGCTGTCATTGCTTTCTCCTATCCCCACAGGTTCTGATCGACGACGCGGGTAGCGGCGGCATGGCCCTCCGCCACTTCGGCGCGAGCGGCACTCGCGGCGTCCGGATCGCGGTAACGGCCGACACGGGCTTCCAGCTCCGCGGCCTGGTGGTCCGCCCAGTCGGGCAGCTCTCCGACAAGCTGCCGGATGGTGGCATCCAGCGCCTCATCCGGACAGCCGCGCAGGCAGCCAGCGACAACGTTGAGCAGGGGACCGAGATAGCGGCGCAGAAAATCGCGCTGCGCCCGCCGGTAGGCGGCAGGGTCGCGATCCCGGCGGAGCGCCTGCACCTCCAGATGCACCAGCACCGCCATGAATTCGAGCATGCTGGCCAGGTGATCGGGCTCATCGGACCGGCCTTCATCTGCGGCCGCTGCCTGCAAACCAAAATGGCGATAGAAGGCTGAAATGTTGAGCATGAAAACCGGCCGTGCCTGGCCCGCCAGCAGCCGCTCATGATCGCCGGCCAGCAGAGAGGCCACCGGCTTGCCCTTGGGCCCATGGAGAAAGGCCGCGATATAGCCGGATTCCAATGCCGCAAAGTCGGCCGAAGGTCCGCTCTTCGGCCAGGTCCGTCCGGTCACCGAGAACCAGGCGTCGTTCAAGGCGGCATGGAAGGTCCCGCTCTCAAACGCCCTTTGCAGCTCCGGCGCCGGGTGCCCCAGCGCGGCCGCCGCCAGCCGCCAGATCGTTTCCTTCGCTTCGGCCCGCGCGGCCGAATCCCCCGCCGGGAGCGCCTGTGTTCGTGGTGCAGACACCAGAGCGTCCTCAGCTCAGCTTGAACATCTCGGCGTGGCGATAGCCGATCAGCGTGTCCATCAATTCGCTCTCCCCGCCCTCGGCCTTCTTCTGCCGCTCGCGGGACAGAGTCTCCAGCGCCGACTGGACGCCGTCCCCGAACAGGCCCTCAAGATAGTCGAGCGGCACCCGCGACTCCGCCGTCGGCGCGCCATCGTCACCGATTTTCGGCGGTGACATCGGCGGTACGTAGAAAACGTTCGGCTTGGTTCCCCATTCCGGATGCAACGGCAGGGCCACCTTGTATTGCTCGACCAACAGATGGATCGGGCCGGCTTCATCGTCGCGATAGCCGATCCAGCGGATGCGCCCGACACACTGTTTTGCGCAGGCGGTGGGCAGCCCTTTTTCGATACGCGGATAGCAGAAGATGCACTTCTCCGATTTCGAGATTTCCTCGTTGAAATAGACCTTCTTGTAGGGGCAGGCACCGACACAGTAGCGGTAACCGCGGCAGCGCTCCTGATCGATCAGAACGATCCCGTCTTCCTGGCGCTTGTAGATCGCGTTGCGCGAACAGGCCGCAAGGCAGGCCGGATTTTCGCAGTGGTTACACAGCCGGGGCAGATAGAAGTAGTAGCTGTTGGGATAGTCGCCCTCGCCCTCGTCCTCGTCCCAATTGGCCCCCCAGGTCGGTTTGACGTTGGGACGCAGCCAAGGGTCCGTGCCGGTCATCAGCGCTTCTTCGTAGTTGTACTCCCAGGGAACGCCATAGTCCTCGGCGCTGGGCTCCTGGCCGAGCTTCAGCGCGCCCTCTTCGTCGAAGCCGCCGCCCATCTTCGCATAGTCGCGGGGGTAGCCCGTGCCGGGCATGGTTTCGACGTTGTTCCAGTACATGTACTCCCGGCCGTTCCGGTTGGTCCATTGCAGCTTGCAGGCGGAGGTGCAGGTGTGACAGCCGATGCACTTGTTCAAGTCCATAACCATGCTGAGCTGACGTTTCACAGCCATATCCGTTCCTCCCCAGATCCCTCACGGAGCATCGTGCCGCTCATCGGCCTAGGCCGGCTCGACATCCACGCTGCTCTCGTGCGCCAGTTGGTTGGCGTTGTATTTCCAAAGCTTGAAGCCCAGATGGCCCCATCCGCCGC
>JANQPZ010000348.1 GCA_028285215.1 Rhodovibrionaceae bacterium
CCAGCGGATATTGTCGATCGCCCTGCCGCACCTTTCGACCGACCGGATGGCGCGCCGCAAGTGGGGCAGGTCGTGGCGTTTGAACGGGCGTCCTGACGCGCCGCCACTTGCCGCCATTGCCAAGGTCAAGAATGCCATGCGGCTTGTCGCCGTGGATGGTCGTGGCCACGAGGCCGGCTTGCGTGTCGAACAGACACTGAGCGATGCGCGGGCGCTGTTTCCGGATCTCGATACGTTCGATCATGATGCCAAGGCCGATGCAGCGCTGCTTGGCGCCATCGCCACCTGGTGCGACCGCTACACGCCGCTGGTGGCGCTGGAGCGCCTGCCGCAGGCGGTGGCGGGGCAGTGCCCCGGCCTGTTTCTCGACATTTCAGGCTGCGCGCATCTGTTTGGCGGCGAACAGGCGATGCTGGAGGATGTCACCGCGCGGCTGCACATTGCCGGCCTTCTGGCACAGGCTGCCATTGCGGACACGCCGGGTGCTGCCTGGGCGCTGGCCCGCTATGGCAACAGCACCATTCTGGAGCCGGGCGCGCATGCAACGGCGCTGCTCGACCTGCCGCTGGCCGGACTGCGGCTGGAGGCGGATCTGCTCGACATGCTGCGCAAGCTCGGCCTGACCACTGTCGGCTGCATCGCCTCGCTGCCGCGGGCGCCCTTGGCGGCACGCTTCGGCAACGGGCTTTTGCTGCGGCTCGACCAGGCGCTGGGGCGGGTGGAAGAGGCCATCTCGCCGCGCCTGCCGGTGCCGGAGCTTTCGTCGGAACGGATTTTTGCCGAGCCGATCGCCCTGCAGGAGGATATCGAGCGGACCGTGGTGCAGCTGGCCGGCAATCTGCGCCCGCGTCTCGACGAACGGCAGCTCGGTGCCCGGCAGCTGGAGCTGAAACTGTTTCGCGTCGACGGTCATGTGACAACGATCACCGTCAGGGCGGCCAGCCCGGTCTACCAGGCGGAGCGCATCGTCATGCTGTTTCGCGAGCGCATTGCCGGCTTTCACGAGGATCTCGATGCCGGCTTCGGCTTTGATCTCATGCGTCTCAACATTCTCGAGAGCCAGACCCGTTCCCAGGAGCAGGCGGACCTCGGCGGCAGCAATGGCCAGGGCGAGGCGCTGTCCAGCCTCGTCGACCGGCTGGGTGCCCGCCTCGGCACCGACCGGGTGCAGCGTTTTGTTGCCGCCGACACCCATATTCCCGAGCGCAGCTACGGGCTGGTGGCGCAGGCCGCCGGTGCAGCCGCAGCGGCTGAGCAGGATCCCCTCTGGCGCGAAGAGGAAGCTGAGGATACGGGCGGACCGCCGGTGCTCACCCGCCCGGTCGTGCTGTTCGACCGGCCGGAGCAGGTCGAGGCGGTTGCCGAGGTGCCGGACGGGCCGCCGATCCGTTTCCGCTGGCGCAAGACACTCTACAGGATCACCCGCTCGGAAGGGCCCGAACGCATCGCCTGCGAATGGTGGAAGGACGGACGTGGCGGCCACAGCCGCGACTATTTCCGCGTCGAAGATGAAGAGGGTCACCGCTTCTGGATCTTCCGTCAGGGCCTGTTCGAGCGCGAGACGCAGGAGCCGAAATGGTTCATGCACGGGCTGTTCGCATGACGCGGGCAGAGCCCGGCTATGTGGAGCTTGCCGCCACCAGCAATTTTTCCTTCTTGCGCGGCGCCTCGCACCCGGAAGAGCTGGTGGCGGAAGCCACTCGGCTGGGACTTTCCGGGCTCAGCGTGACCGACCGCAATTCGCTGGCCGGCGTGGTGCGGGCGCACATGGCGGCCAAGGAAGCGGAACTCCCCTTCGCGCCGGGCTGCCGGCTGGTTTTTGCCGATGCGACGCCGGACATCCTGGTGTGGCCGCAGGACCGCGCCGCCTATGGCCGGCTGTGCGAGCTTCTGACCGCGGGAAAACGCCGCGCGCCGAAGGGCGAATGCCACCTGTCGCTGGAGGACCTGATGGAGCATGGGGAAGGGCTGATCATGGCCGTTGTCCTGCCGTCGGCGCTGCCGGTGCGGGAACCGGCCTGTTTCGGCCCGCTTGGCGAACGCTTTCCGGGACAGCTCTATCTTGCCGCCTCCTGGCAGTATGGGGCGACCGACCAGCGCCTGCTGGCGTCGCTGTCGCGCCTGGCCCGCAAGGCCGGCCTGCCGCTGCTGGCGGTGGGCGATGTGCTCTATCACCATCCGGCGCGGCGTTTCCTGCAGGATGTGGTGACGTGTATTCGCGAACACCTGACACTGCGCGAGGCGGGCAAGCAATTGCAGCCCAATGCCGAACGGCACCTCAGGCCGGCCGCCGAGATGCGGCGCCTGTTCCGGGGCTACGAGGAGGCCGTTGCCGAGACGCAGGCGCTGTTTCGCCGGCTTAGTTTTTCTCTCGATGAGCTGCGATATCTCTATCCGGACGAGCCGACCGGCAGCGATACCCCGCCGCAGGAGACACTGGAGCGGCTCACCGCCATCGGCCTCAAAGAACGCTATCCGGACGGGGCGCCGCAAAAGGTGCTGTCGGCGCTGGAGCATGAGATCGGCCTTATCCGCAAGCTCGACTACGCGCCCTATTTCCTGACGGTCTACGACATCGTGCGGTTTGCCCGCTCGCAGAAGATCCTGTGCCAGGGGCGCGGTTCGGCGGCCAATTCCGCCGTCTGTTTCTGCCTCGGCATCACCGAGGTGGATCCGGAAAAGGTAGACCTTCTGTTCGAACGGTTCATTTCGGAGGAGCGCAACGAGCCGCCCGATATCGATGTGGATTTCGAGCACGAGCGGCGCGAGGAGGTGATCCAGTACATTTACCAGAAATACGGCCGCGACCGGGCCGGGCTGGCGGCAACGGTGATCACCTATCGCGGCCGTTCGGCGCTGCGCGAGGTGGGCAAGGTGTTCGAACTGTCCGACGACGTGATCACGGCGATCTCCGGCACCCGCTGGGGCTCGACCTCGTCGAAGCTGGACGAGGAGGATGCCCGCCGCGCCGGGCTTGATCCCGAAGACAAGCACCTGATGCAGATCCTGGATCTGGCCAGCGAGATCATCGGCTTCCCGCGCCACCTGTCGCAGCATGTCGGCGGCTTCGTGATCACCCGCGACCGGCTGAGTTCGGTGATCCCGATTGAAAACGCGGCGATGGACGACCGCACCGTCGTCGAATGGGACAAGGACGATCTGGAAAGCCTGGGCATGCTGAAGATCGACGTGCTGGCGCTCGGCATGCTGAGCTGCATCCGCAAGGCATTCGAATTCCTGGAGGATCATTACGACCGGCGCGAGAGCCTGTCGTCGCTGCCGGACGAGGATGAGAAGGTCTATGACATGATCTGCCGGGCCGATACGGTCGGCGTCTTCCAGATCGAAAGCCGGGCGCAGATGTCGATGCTGCCGCGGCTCAAGCCGCGCACCTATTACGATCTCGTCATCGAGGTGGCCATCGTGCGGCCGGGGCCGATCCAGGGC
>JANQPZ010000349.1 GCA_028285215.1 Rhodovibrionaceae bacterium
GCACGTCGCGGGACAGGTTGGCAAGCTTGCGGCCGCGGAGCTGTTCGGCATCGACCTGCAGCAGGTCGCAGGCGGCGCGGTTCGGCAGCATCACCCGCCCGTCGCGGTCGAGCGAGATCACGCCCGACGAGACGCCGGACAGGACGGCCTCGATGAAGCGCCGGCGCTCCTCGAGCTGCCGGTTGGCATCCAGCAGCGCGCGCCGCTGCCGGTCCAGTTGCGAGGTCATGCGGTTGAAGCTGCTGGCCAGAACCCCGACCTCGTCGCTCCGCTCCGGATCGGGCTCCGCCACCCGGGCGCTGAGGTCGCCGTGCCCGACTTGTTCCGCCGCGGCGATGATCCGCCCGATCGGCGCGGTCAGGCGGTTGGCGAAGGCCAGACCGACCCAGACCGCCGCCGTCAGCAGCAGCAGCGCCACCACCAGGAAGATCGTCGCGAAGGTGACGATCATGCGGCTGCGCTCGCCCTCGAGCTGCTGATAGACCCGCACCGCCGTCGCGGACTGGTCCATGTGCGCCAGGACCCGGGGATCGATGAAGCGCTCGACCACCAGGTAGCCGCCCTCGAACTGGTCCAGGGCCACGAGCGCACGCACCCGGTCGTCGCTTTCCGCCGTCACGATGACGACCTCGCCCCGGTCGGCGGCGTTCAGCGCCCAGTCCGGGGGAACGCGCGGATTGAACACCAGCGCCATCGAGATGCCGCCGCGCGCCAGGATCTGGCCGTCGCGGGTCAGGATGATCGCCTCGGACAGGGACCGCAGCGCCGCCTGCGTGCCGACGAGGCGGTTAAGCCGCTCGGGCCTGGCCCCGAACAGCGAGAGCTGCCGGTCGACCTCCGTTGCCATCGAGACGGCATCGGCGTTGATCGCCCGACCGTGCTCTTCCAGGTAGGAGCGCGCGACGGCCATGGACTCTCGCACGGCGGTGCTGACGCGCTCGCTGAACCAGCCCTGCAGTCCGTAGTCGAACAGCAGCACCGAGAAGACTGCCACGATGACCGTCGGCGTCGCCGTGACCAGGGCGAAGAGGCCGGCGAGGCGCGCATGCAGCCGCTCGCCGGCGACGTTGCGCCGCCGCGCGATCATCAGAATGGCCACCCGGCGTGCGATCAGCACGCCGAAGGCGAGCAGCAGCACCAGGTTCAAGTTGATCATCAACAGCACGTCGCGCGGATCGGCCAGGACGTCGATCCGCCCGGTCATGGACGCGAAGGTGACCGAGCCCGTCGCCAGGGCCGCGATCAGCAGCAGCACGGCCAGACGCTGCTCGAGCTTCACCCGGCCGGCCCAGACGGCGAAGCGCCGCCACAGCCGCCAGGCGGAGGAACGACCGGAAGAGGCCTCCGGCTTCTCGCGCGCAGGGCCGCTCTCGGACGGGCCGGCTGTCAGTTTGGACTCTATGTCCGCCTCAATCGTCATGGCGGCGGGATCGAACTCCCGAACTGCTGTTTGAAAGCGTCTATTGGGCCACGCTGTTGCCAGAACGCAACAGATAATTCGCCCTGCCCTGTCGATTGTTGGATCGGCCGTTCGGCTCCGGCCCCGAAGTCCGGGTCACTTCAGGCCGCGCACCACCTCGATATCCAGGTCCTTGATCTTCTTGCGCAGGGTGTTGCGGTTGAGACCGAGGAGCTTGGCGGCCTTCAGCTGGTTGCCGCGAGTCGCGGAGAGAGACAGCTCGATCAGCGGCCGTTCGACCTCCCGGAGCACCCGGTCGTAGAGGCCGCTGGCCGGCAGTTCGTTCTTGTGGGCGGCGAAGTAGTCCCGCAGGTGCCGCTCGACGCTGTCGCCCAGCGATCCGCCCTGAACCGGCGCCGGAGGCCGCGCGCCGCTGGCGATCTCGCCCGGTGCCTCCGCCAGCTCGCCCCGGATCACCTCGACGTCGATGGTTTCCTGGCTGTAGAGCGCCGCCAGCCGGCGGACCAGGTTCTCCAGCTCGCGCACGTTGCCCGGCCAGGTGTGGTTGCGCAGGTAGGCCATGGCGTCCGCGGCCAGCGTCTTGGTCGGCAGGCCTTCCGACCCGACCTGGCGAAAGAAGTGCCGGACCAGTTCGGGAATGTCCTCCGTGCGCTCGCGCAGCGGCGGAAGGCGGATCGGCACGACGTTGAGGCGGTAGAAAAGGTCCTCGCGGAAATCGCCGGCGCGCACCATCTGGCGCAGGTCGCGGTGCGTCGCCGCGACGATGCGGACATCGGCGCGGATCGGGGTGCGTCCGCCGACGGTGGTGTACTCCCCCTCCTGCAGCACCCGCAGCAGCCGGGTCTGCGCCTCCAGCGGCATGTCGCCGATCTCGTCCAGAAACAGCGTGCCCCCCGCCGCCTGCTCGAAGCGTCCCGAACTGCGCGCCTGCGCGCCGGTGAAGGCACCCTTCTCGTGGCCGAAAAGCTCGCTTTCGATCAGCTCGCGCGGGATCGCCGCCATGTTGATCGCGACGAAGGCGCCGCTGCGGCGCTTGCCGTAGTCGTGCAGGGCGCGGGCGACCAGTTCCTTGCCGGTGCCGGACTCGCCGTAGATCATCACCGTCAGGTCGGTGCCCATCAGGCGCGCCAGAACCCGATAGATCTCCTGCATGGCGGGGGAGCGGCCGATCAGCGGCAGACGCTCCTCGTCTTCGGCGGCCGGTCCGGCGGCCGACCCGTCGTTCGGCTGCGAGAGCGCCCGCTCCACCGCGCCGACCAGCTCGCGCAGATCGAAGGGCTTGGGCAGATACTCGAAGGCGCCGCGCTCGGTCGCCTTGACGGCGGTCAGAAGCGTGTTCTGCGCGCTCATCACCAGAATGCGCAGTTCCGGCCGCACCTTCTTGATGCGCGGAATCAGGTCGAGGCCGTTGTCGTCCGGCATCACCACATCGGTGATCACCAGGTCGCCCTCGCCGTCGCGCACCCACTGCCACAGCGTCCCCGCCGTATCGGTCGTGCGCACGTCGTAGCCCTCGCGCCCGAGCGCCTGGGACAGCACCGTGCGGATGGCCCGGTCGTCGTCGGCAACGAGAATCTTGGCTGCGCTCATGGCAGAGCTTCCGCTTTCAAACGTCCGCTTTCAAACGTCAGGGCGCCTTCGGCAGCATCAGCCTGAAGGTCGTCCCCTTCTCATCGCTCTCGAACTCGATGGTGCCGCCGTGGTCGCCGACGACCTTGGCGACGAGCGCGAGGCCCAGGCCCTTGCCCGCGGGCTTGGTGGTGACGAAGGGATCGAACAGGCTGGCCCGCAGGTCCTGGGGAATCCCCTTGCCGCTGTCGCGGATCGTCACGACCAGCGGCAGGTCGACACGGCTGCCGCTGCCCGGAATCGCCAGACGCACGCCCTGCTGATAGCGGGTCGAGAGGTAGATCTCGCCCCCCGTCTTCGGCAGCGCCTCGACGGCGTTCTTGACCAGGTTCAAGAGCGCCTGGATCAGCAGATCGCGGTTGCCGTAGACCGGCGGCAGGGAGGGGTCGTAACTCTCGTAGAAGGTCGCCTGACCGGCGAAGCCCGTTTCCGCCAGACGCCGCACGTGGCCCAGCACCTCGTGGATATTGACCGCGCCGCGCTCAATCGGGCGATCGTCGGCGAACATCTCCATGCGATCGACGAGGGAAACGATGCGGTCCGCTTCCTCGCAAATCAGGCGCGTCAGCGGCCGGTCGTTCTCCTCGACCGACGACTCCAGCAACTGGGCCGCGCCACGAATGCCGGACAGCGGATTCTTGATTTCGTGTCCCAGCAGCGCCGCCATGCCCGTGATGGATCGCGCGGCACTGCGATGGGTAAGCTGGTGATCCAGCTTGCGCTCGATGGAGCGCTGATGCAGGGCGACCACGACATAGCCCTCGTGCTCGTTGATCGCCGAAACGTCGACCGCGACCAGATGGGTGCCGATGCGCGGCGTCTCGATGGTGACGCCGAATTCCGTGATGGAGTGGCCGCCGGCCCGCGCCTGCTCGACCAGCATGAAAATGGGGTGGTCGGCCGGCAGCAGATCCGTCAGAGGGCGGCCCAGCAAGGTCTTCGACGACTGCCCCAGGAACTGCTCGGCCGCCAGGTTGACGTAGACGAAGCAGCCGGCAGCGTCGAGCACGAACAGCGGTTCGGACAGCGCGTTGAGGATGGCGGAGTGGTCGATGTCGTTGCCGACGATCGCCCGCCGCAAGGCCTGTGCGGACATCATGCGGCCAAAGCCTCCGACCCTCTGTCTAGAGGCGTCTGGGCTTCCGGTCGCGCGGTCTCGGGACTCAGGGTGCCGTCATAGAGGGCAGAGACCAGAGCGCGCACCTCGCGCGGGTCTTCGGCCCGGTTGATCCGGCGGCGGAAGTCGTTGGCGCCGGCCAGCCCGGTGGCGTACCAGGCCAGGTGCTTGCGGGCGATCCGGTTGCCCATGACGCTGCCGTGGTGGCCCAGCAGAGCGTCGTAGTGCTCCAAGACGATATCGCGCTGCTCCGCCCGGCTCGGGTCCGGCTCCTTGCGTCGCTCGCGCAGCCAGGCGATGGCCTGGCGCAGGAACCAGGGGCGGCCCTGCGCCCCGCGTCCGATCATCACGCCGGCGGCGCCCGACCGCGCCAACGCCCGGTCGATGTCCTGCAGGCTGCCGATGTCGCCGTTCACCAGCACCGGCAGGTCGGTGGCCTCGACGGTCGCCCGCACCGCCTGCCAGTCGGCCCTGCCGTTGTAGAGCTGGCAGCGGGTGCGGCCATGCACCGTCAACATGCGAACGCCGCACTCGCGGGCGATGCGCGCCAGCTCCGGCGCGTTGCGACAGTCGTCGTCCCAGCCAAGGCGCATCTTCATGGTGACCGGCAGATCGACGGCCTCGACCACCGCCTCCATGATGCGTCCCGCCAGGGCCGGCTCGCGCATCATGGCGGAGCCGGCGAGCTTGTTGACCACCTTCTTCACCGGGCAGCCGAAGTTGATGTCGATCAGCGCCGCGCCGCGGTCGGCATTGAGCCGCGCGGCCTCGGCCATCACCTCGGGTTCGTGGCCGGCGAGCTGCACGGCCATCGGAAACTCCTCCGGCGTCGAGCTGGAGAGCTTCAGGGACTCCTTCGTCTGCCGGATCATCGACTGGCTGGCGATCATCTCCGACACCACCAAGCCGGCGCCCAGCCGCTTGACCAGGCGGCGGAACGGCAGGTCGGTGACGCCCGACATGGGGGCCAGCACCACCGGAGCGAAGGCAAGGCCGTCGATTTGAATGCCTAGCATTGAGGCATCTGGAGAAAACTGCTTATTCATTGAGCGTGTTGTAACGGTTCAAAGGGATCCTTGCACGCTTTTTTGCGGCAGTGCGGTAGGGAATTCGGCTGTTGTCCCCTGGAGCGGGTCGGCACGCCCCGGCCCTGCCGCCGGACCGTCTTGCGTCAGGCGATCAGGACATCGGTGACGAACTTGACGCCCGGATAGGCCAGGGTGAGCAGCAGATAGGCCACCAGCACCAGCCGGCCAGCCCTCTTGCCGCGCAACCCCGTCCGGCTCTGGAGATAGAGCAGCAGGGCGATCACCGCAAAGGCCAGCAGCGACAGCAGCGTCTTGTGATCGAACGGCAGCGCGGCCGACTGCACCCAGGTCAGCGCGGCGCCGGTCAGGATGCCGAGCCCGAGCACCGTTTCCGCCGCCACCAGAAAGCCGAACTGCAGGCGCTCGGCATCCGCCACCGAGGGCAGCAGCCCGGTCAGGCTGCTGCGGCGTTTCAGCTTCAGAGCCCGCTCCTGCAGGAAGACGGCCGCGGCCGCCACCGCCGACAGCGTCGCCAGCGCGTAGGTCATCAAGGACACGGCGATGTGCGCCAGCAGCCAGCCCTCGGCCTCGAACTCGGCCGGCAAGGTCTCCGGCGCCGGATCCGCAGCCAGCCAGACGGTCCCCAGCAGACCGAGGCAGAGGACATAGGGCAGCAGCAGCGCCGCGAGACGCCAGGCCTGCTGCAGGAAACAGGCCGTGACGGCGAAGAGGGCCAGCGATGCCGCGACCGAAAGCCACAGGGCGACGCCGAGCCCCGTCGGCCAACCGCTGCCGAGCTGAACGGAAATCGCGGCCAGGGACCCGGCGACCGCAACGGCCAGAACCGACCAGAAGACCAGGTCCGGCCGCTCGCTGCGCCACCGCCAGGGCAGCAGCGTCGCCGGCAGCAGAGCCGCCAGGGCCGTGAGGTTGATCAGCAGGGTGATCGGCATCGCCGCTATATAACACCGCTTGGCCGAGCGTGCAGTACGACCAACGCTTGTTTCAGGCGAGCCGGGCCGCCTTCCGCGACTCCGGAAAGCGGGAAGATTATGCGCAAACTCAAGGACTTGAGCGCTTTTTCTGCAGCAGGTGGTTTCACCTGCCGATAAAGCGCTCTACTGTCCGCGCGCAACGGCAGGCAAGGAAGCAGGTATGACGGGAGGAACGGCGGCCATCGTGGTCGCGGCAGGGCGCGGCAGCCGTTTCGGAGGTCCTGCGCCGAAGCAGTACGCCGCGCTGGCCGGCCGGCCGATCCTGACCCATGCGCTGGCGCGCCTCGCCGCCCACCCGCGGATCGCCGCCGTGCGGGCCGTGATCCATGCCGAGGACGCGGCCGCCTATGCCGAAGCGTCCGCCGGGCTCGACCTGCTGCCTCCGGTCACGGGCGGCGCCGAACGCCAGGAGTCCGTGCGCCTCGGACTTGAGAGTCTGCATGAGATTTCTCCCTCTAACGTCTTGATCCATGACGCGGCACGTCCTTTGCTGGAGGCCGACGTCGTCGAGCGGCTGCTCGATGCGCTGGCGCACACGCCGGCCGCCCTGCCGGTGCTGCCGGTGACCGACACGCTGAAGCGCGGAAGCGGCGCGCGGGTGACGGAGACGGTGCCGCGCAGCGACCTCTTTCGCGCGCAGACGCCGCAGGCCTTTCACTTCGCGGCGATCCTGGCCGCGCACCGTGCCGCCGCCGGGCAGGAGCTGACCGACGACGCCGCCGTGGCCGAAGCCGCCGGCCTGCCGGTCGCGCTGGTCGAGGGCTCCCCGAAGTTGCTGAAGATCACCACGGCGTCTGACCTGGCGGAGGCGGAAGGCTGGCTGGGCGCAGGCCGCCCCGACAACGCGGCCGCCGGCGAAGTCCGGGTCGGCCAGGGGTTCGACGTCCATCGCTTCGGGCCGGGCGAGGCCGTGTTCCTCTGCGGCGTCCGGATCCCGCACGCAAAGGCCCTGGCCGGCCATTCGGACGCCGACGTCGGCCTGCACGCCCTGACCGACGCGATCCTGGGAGCGCTGGCCGACGGCGACATCGGCAGCCACTTCCCGCCGAGCGATCCGACCTGGCGCGGCGCGGACTCGGCGCGTTTCCTGCGGCACGCCGGCACGCTGGCGACGGCGCGCGGCGCGCGGCTGCTGCACTGCGACGTCACCCTGATCTGCGAAGCGCCCAAGGTCGGGCCGCATCGCCCCGCCATGCGCCAGCGGATCGCCGAGATCCTGGGCCTCCCGGTGGAGCGCGTCAGCGTCAAGGCGACCACCACCGAAAAACTGGGCTTCACCGGCCGCGGCGAAGGCATCGCCGCCCAGGCGACGGCGACGCTCGAGCTGCCGCGCGGCCCGTGAGGCGGCCCGTGAACGCGGCACCGACAGGCTCCTCTCCCCCCCAAACCCCCGCCCCGAGCGGGCAACGCCCGCCGTTCTGGCGGCCCGAAAGCCTGATCGCCACCTGGTTCGGCGCGGGACTGCTGCCGAAGGCGCCGGGCACCTGGGGCTCGCTGGCCGCCCTGCCCTTTGCCGCCGCCATCGTCTGGCTCGGCGGCCCCTGGGCGCTGCTGGCGGCTGCGGCGGCGGTCTTCCTCGTCGGCATCTGGGCCAGCGCGAAGTATGCCGGCGAGCGCGCCGACCCCGGAGAGGTCGTGGTCGACGAGGTGGCCGCGCAGTGGCTGGTGATCTTTCCGGTGGCGCTGGACCTGAAGCTCTACGTTCTGGCCTTCGTGGCCTTTCGCGTCGTCGACATCCTGAAGCCCTGGCCGGCGAACTGGGCCGACCGTCGCATCAAGGGCGGATTGGGTATCATGCTGGACGACGTGCTGGCCGCGCCCTACGCCATGGCGCTGTGCTACGCGGCCTGGCTCTGGTTTGGAAGGAACACATGTTTCCCCTGGACGTATTAGAGGCCGCAGAGACCCTGTTGCAGCGCTATCGCGGCGCGGGCCGGATGGTGGTCACGGCCGAAAGCTGCACCGGCGGGCTGCTGGCCGGCGCGCTGACGGAGATCGCCGGCTCGTCCGACGTGGTGGAGCGCGGCTTCGTCACCTATTCCAACGCCGCCAAGATGGAGCTTCTCGAGGTGCCGGAGGCGACGCTGCTCCGGTGCGGCGCCGTCAGCGGCGAAACGGCCCAGGCCATGGCCAAGGGCGCGCTGGCCGCCAGCCGGGCCGACGTGGCGCTGTCGGTGACCGGAATCGCAGGCCCCGGCGGCGGCTCCGCCGAAAAGCCGGTCGGCCTGGTCTGGTTCGGCCTGGCGCGGCGGGGCGACGAGACCGCGCGCAGCGACCGTCAGGTCTTCTCCGGCGACCGCACGGCGGTACGGCTGGCATCGCTCCGCCATGGGCTCCATCTTCTCACCCATGCCCTCTAGCCGCCTGCCCCAACGCCAACTGCACCCCGGCGACCAGCAACCGGGCGACCTGCAACCGGGCGACCTCCCGCCGGAAACCGAGCGCGAAGCTGCCCGGCCGCCGCAGGGGCAAAGCAGCAGGGCGCGCCCGGACCTGATCGATGTCCTGATCACCGTGGCCTGCTTTCTCGCGGCCGGCCTGACGGTCGGCATTCTGGCCAGCACCCTGGGCGTCGACAGGGTGGCGCCCGAGGTCCGCGCCGTGCTGATGCCGATCGTGCTGGCGGGCCAGTCGCTGGCCTTCCTGATCGCGTTTCTCTGGATCGTCTGGCACGGACGCCGCCTGTCCCTGCGGCAGCTCGGGCTGGGGACCCTGCCGCCCGCCTGGGTGAAGCGCGGCGCGCTCTGGGGCGCCGGCGCTATCCTGCCGGCGATTCTGGTCAATGCGATCACCCTGATCCTGATCGGCGCCGAGGAGACCAACCCGCAGGTCGCGCTGCTGGCCCCGGCCGGCCCGTCGCTCTGGGGCTTCCTGGTGATCCTGCCGCTGGTATCGATCCTGGTGCCTTTCGTGGAAGAGCTGGCGTTCCGCGGCGTGCTCTACGGCTGGCTGCGCCAGCAGCTCCCGCAAGGCCTGGCGATCCTGATCTCGGCCGTGATCTTCGCCGTCGCCCACGGCATTCCGCAGCTCATGCCGGCGCTGATCCTGGTCGGCGTACTGCTGGCCCGGCTGCGCGAGCTGGAAGACAGCCTCTGGCCCTGCATCGCCATGCACGGCGTGTTCAATGCCGTAATGACCCTGGTGCTCTTCGCGGCCCTTTCGGCCGGCGTCGAGCCGACCCAATCACTTTAAGGGTTCGTAGAGTTCCTGCGCCCGCCCCTCGAAGGCGGCCACCATGCGGCGCACCGCCTCGTTGAACAGCGGCTGCAGCATCTTCTGCAGCATGCGCGAGCGAAACTCGAAATCGACGTAGAAGTCGATCATGCAGCCCTCGGGATGCTCGATGAACTGCCAGGTGTTGTTCAGGTAGCGAAAGGGTCCGTCGACATACTGGACACGGATCGTCCGCTCGTCCGGCTGCAGCTCGACGCGGCTGGTGAAGCGCTCGCGGATCATTTTGAAGCCGACCACCAGGTCGGCGACGATCTGCCGGTCGTCGGCCTCTCCCTTGCGGACGCGGGCGGCCTTGCACCACGGCAGGAACTCCGGATAGCTCCCCACGTCGGCAACCAGATCGAAGAGCTGTTGCGGCTGATAGGGCAGCACGCGCTGCTCGGCATGGGTGGGCATGTGTCTGGATACGATTCGAAGATGACTGACGCGCGAGACCGTAGGTTGCGGACCGCGTCGCGGCAAGCCGTCTGTGCCGCCGCGTCGCGCCGACAAGCACCCTAGCGGACCGAAGTTAAAATAATCGGAGGAACGCCGTCTGGAAGGGACCGCGCCCCAGAGCAGGATCGCCTCAGAAGTCTAGAGGGCGAAGGCCGCCGATCAGCCGGCCGCCAGCAGCTTCTCCCGTGCCGCGCGCAGGCGGGCGAAGTCCTCGTCGGCGTGGTAGGAGCTGCGGGTCAGCGGGCTGGCCGAGACCAGCAGGAAGCCCTTGGCGAAGGCCGCCGTCTCGTAGGCCTTGAACTCCTCCGGCGTGATGAAGCGGTCGACCACGTGGTGCTTCGGCGTCGGCTGCAGGTACTGGCCGATGGTCAGGAAGTCCACCTCGGCCGAGCGCAGGTCGTCCATCACCTGCTGCACCTCGCTCTTGTCCTCGCCCAGGCCGACCATCAGGCCGGACTTGGTAAAGATCGTCGGGTCGAGCTGCTTGACCCGGTCGAGCAGGCGCAGCGAATGGAAGTAGCGCGCACCCGGACGCACCGTCGGATAGAGCCGCGGCACGGTCTCCAGGTTGTGGTTGAAGACGTCCGGCTTCGCCGCGACCACGACCTCCAGCGCGCCCTCCTTGCGCAGGAAGTCCGGCGTCAGGATCTCGATGGTGGTCGTCGGCGTCGCCTCGCGGATCGCTCCGATGACCTTGGCGAAGTGTTCCGCGCCGCCGTCCTCCAGGTCGTCGCGGTCGACCGAGGTGATGACCACATGCTGCAAACCGAGCTTCTTCACCGCCTCGCCGACCCGGTAGGGCTCGAAGGGGTCCAGCGCCCCCGGCTTGCCGGTCGCCACGTTGCAGAAGGTGCAGGCCCGGGTGCAGATGTCGCCCATGATCATCATGGTGGCGTGCTTCTTCGCCCAGCACTCGCCGATGTTGGGGCAGGCCGCCTCCTCGCAGACCGTGTGCAGGCGATGCTCGCGCACAACCTGGCGGGTGGCGTGATACTCCCGGCTGACCGGCGCCTTGACGCGCAGCCAAGCCGGCTTGTTCCGCTGCACCGGGTTGTCCGGCTTGTGCGCCTTCTCCGGATGGCGCAGGCGGGTCTTGTCGGTCATGTCCGTCATGCCCCTAGAAATGGACCGCCCGTCCGTAGGCATCAAGCACCGACTCGTGCATCATTTCCGAGAGGGTCGGATGCGGGAAGACCGAGTGCATCAGGTCCGTTTCGGTGGTCTCGAGCTGCATGGCGACGGCATAGCCCTGGATCAGCTCGGTCACCTCGGCGCCGATCATGTGGGCGCCCAGCAGTTCGCCGGTGTCGGCGTCGAACACGGTCTTGACCAGCCCCTCCGGCTCGCCGAGCGCGATGGCCTTGCCGTTGCCCAGGAAGGGGAAGCGGCCGACCTTGAGCTTGTGACCGGCGGCCTTCGCCTTCTCCTCGCTCAGGCCGACCGAGGCGACCTGCGGGTGGCAGTAGGTGCAGCCGGGAATGCGGCGGACGTTCAGAGGATGCACGTCGTTCTTGCCGGCGATCTTCTCGACGCAGATCACGCCCTCGTGGCTGGCTTTGTGCGCCAGCCAGGGTGGGCCGCAGACGTCGCCGATGGCGTAGACGCCCGGCTCGCCGGTGCGCATCCACTCGTCGATCACGATGTGGCCGCGGTCGACCTGCACCTTGGTGCCCTCCAGGCCGATGCCGTCCGTGTTGCCGACGATGCCGACGGCGGAGATCACCTTCTCGACCTCCAGCGTCTGGGTCTTGCCCTTCTGGTCGACCGTCGCCTTGGCCAGGCCGGAGCCGTTCTTCGGCCGCTCGACGCCGGTCACCTTCGCCTCGGTCAGGATCTTGATGCCCTGCTTCTCGAAGGTCTTGCGCGCGAAGGCGGAGATCTCCGGATCCTCGGCCGGCAGGATGCGCTCGACCAGCTCCACCACCGTCACCTCGGCCCCCATGGTGCGGTAGAAGCTGGCGAACTCGATCCCGATGGCGCCGGAGCCGACCACCAGGATCGACTTGGGCATGCCCTCGGGGACCATGGCCTCCTTGTAGGTCCAGACAGTGCTGCCGTCGGCCTCCAGCCCCGGAAGCTGGCGGGCCCGGGCGCCGGTCGCCAGAATCACGTGCTTGGCCGTCAGCTCGGCCACCGCCTTGCCGTCCTTTTCGACGTGGAGCTTGCGCTTGCCGCCGGCGCTGCCGTTCAGCTTGCCGTGGCCGTCGAAGACCGCGACCTTGTTCTTCTTCAGCAGATGCTTGACGCCGCCGCTGAGCTGCCCGGCGACCTGGCGCGAGCGCTTGACCACCGCCGCCATGTCGAAGCCGATGTTGTCGGCCTTCAGGCCGTAGGTCTTGGCGTTCTGGAAGTAGTGGTAGATCTCGCTGGTGCGCAGCAGAGCCTTGGTCGGGATGCAGCCCCAGTTGAGGCAGATTCCGCCCAGATGTTCGCGCTCCACCACCGCGGCCTTCATGCCCAGTTGCGCCGCGCGGATGGCGGCGACGTAACCGCCCGGCCCGCCGCCTACGACGACCAGATCGAAATCGCTGTCGGCCATGCTGTCTTATCCCATCCCCAGTTTGCGGGCGAGCTCCAGATCCCAGAAGGTCGCCTCGATCTTATGTCCGTCCGGATCGCGCAGGAAGGCGCCGTAGTAGGGCTCGCCATACTGGGGGCGCGGCCCCGGCGCGCCGTCGTCCTCGGCGCCCGCCGCCAGGCCCTCCCGATGGAAGGCATCGACCTCTTCTTTCGACAGCACGAAGAAGGCGAAGTGCGACCCGTTGCCGACGCTCGCCGTCTTGCCGTCGATCGGCGTCTGTACCCAGAACTCGGGGTAGAGCTTGCCGTAGGCCACCGCGCCCGGGTGCTCCATGATCCGGTTGATGCCGATGCTCTTCAGCACCCGGTCGTAGAACGCGGTCGACCGCGCGAAGTCGTTGGTCCCGATCGAGACGTGAGAGAGGATGTTCGGAAACGCATCGCTCATGGCCGCACTCCTTTCGAACAGCTTTTCAGCCTTGCCTCGCGGAGCGGTCTCGCCTCTTCCAGCCGGACCCGCCTCCGCACCGCCAAGCTAACCCTGGAGCCGAGGCGGCGTAAGCCGGCGAGACGAAAGACAGCAAGCTCGATCAGGTCTCCCTAAAACACCCTCTACAGCAACATCGTCAGCGGATCTTCGATCAGCTTCTTGAAGGCCGCCAGGAACTGCGCGCCGACCGCGCCGTCGACCACGCGGTGGTCGACCGAGAGCGTGCAGGACATGACGGTGGCCACCGACAGCGCGCCTTCCTTCACGACCGGGCGCTGCTCGCCGGCGCCGACGGCCAGGATGCAGCCCTGCGGCGGGTTGATCACGGCCTCGAACTGCTTGACCCCGAACATGCCCAGGTTGGAGATCGAGAAGGTTCCGCCCTGATACTCCTCCGGCTTGAGCTTGCCGTCGCGGGCCTTGCCGGCCAGCGTCTTCATCTCCGTGGAGATCTGCGCCAGCCCCTTGCCGTCGGCCGCCTTCACGATCGGCGTGATCAGGCCCGCCGGCGTCGCCACGGCGACCGAGATGTCCGCCTGCTCGAAGAAGACCAGGCCGGAGGGGTCGAAGGCCGCGTTGGCCTCCGGCACCTGCCGCAACGCCAGCGCCGCGGCGCGGATGACGAAGTCGTTGACCGAGAGCTTGTAGCCGCCCTCGCCTTCCGGCGCGCGGGCGTTGAGATCCTTGCGGACCTTCAGCAGCGCATCCAGTTCGCAGTCGATGGTCAGGTAGAAGTGCGGAACCGTCTGCTTCGACTCGGTGAGGCGCTGGGCGATCACCTTGCGCATGCCCGACAGCGGCTCCTGCCGGTAGGGAATGCCGAAGGTGTCGGCGAAAGCCTTGCCGGGCGTGCCCTGCGGCAGGGTCCCGGCTGCGGCCGGGGCGGCGGCGCTCGGCGCGGCTGCCGGAGCAGCCGTCGCGGCAGCGGCCGGGGCTCCGCCCTTCAGCGCGACCTCGATGTCGGACTTGACGATCCGGCCGTGTGGCCCTGAGCCCTTGAGCTGCGCCAGGTCGATGCCCGCCTGCTGCGCCATGCGGCGCGCCAGAGGCGAGGCGAAAACGCGGCCGTCGGACCCGGAAGCGGGTGCAGGCGCAGCCGCCGGGGCCGCGGCGGGTGTCGGTGCGGCGGCAGGTGCAGGTGCCGGGCTGGGCGCAGGCGCTTCGATGCCGTTGGCAGCGGCCGTGCCGTTGCCGCCCGGCGCCGCGGGCGCCTTCGCCTGCGCGGCGCCGACATCGATATCGCCGGCGCTCTCGCCTTCCTCCAGCAGGATGGCGATCACCGCGTTGACGGCCACGGCTTCGGTGCCCTCGCCGACGACGATCTTGCCGACCTTGCCCTCCTCGACCGCCTCGACCTCCATCGTGGCCTTGTCGGTCTCGATTTCCGCAATCACATCGCCGGAGGCGACCTCGTCACCCTCCTTGACGTGCCACTTGGCCAAGGTGCCCTCGGTCATGGTGGGCGAGAGCGCCGGCATCAGCACATTGATCGGCATGACTCTTCCTGTTCCTCCCAGAACGCGCGACGGGCAGCCGTCCTCTTACGGAACGGCCGCCGGTCAGTCGCGGTAGCAGACCTGCTTCGCCGCCGCGACGACCTTGTCGGCCTGCGGCAACGCGAGCTTCTCCAGATTGGCGGCGTAGGGCAGAGGCACGTCGGCGCCGGTGACGCGCGCGACCGGCGCGTCCAGATAGTCGAAGGCCTGCTCCATCGCCACCGCCGCCAGCTCCGAGCCGATGCCGGCGAAGGACCAGCCCTCCTCGGCCGTGACCAGGCGATTGGTCTTCTTCACGGACTCGATAACCGTCGCGGTGTCCATCGGGCGGATCGTGCGCAGGTCAATGACCTCGGCCTCGATGCCCTCGCCCGCCAGTTGCTCGGCCGCCTCCAGACAGCGGCCGACCATGATGGAATGGGCGACGACGGTCACGTCGCTGCCGGCGCGCACGACCTTGGCCTTGCCGATCGGCACCAGCCAGTCGTCGCTGTCCGGCACCTCGAAGGACTGGCCGTAGAGGATCTCGTTCTCGAGAAAGATCACCGGGTTCGGGTCGCGGATCGCAGACTTCAGCAGCCCCTTGGCGTCGGCCGCCGACCAGGGCGAGACGACCTTCAGGCCCGGCACGTGGCCGTACCAGGAGGCGTAACACTGGCTGTGCTGCGCGGCGACGCGCGATGCAGCGCCGTTGGGGCCGCGGAACACGATGGGGTTCTGGATCTGGCCGCCCGACATGTAGAGCGTCTTGGCCGAGGAGTTGATGATCTGGTCGATCGCCTGCATGGCGAAATTGAAGGTCATGAACTCCACGACCGGCCGCAGGCCGTACATGGCCGCGCCGGCCGCCAGACCGGCGAAGCCGTGCTCGGTGATCGGCGTGTCGATCACGCGCTTCTCCCCGAACTCGGCCAGCAGGCCCTGGGTGACCTTGTAGGCGCCCTGATACTCGGCCACCTCCTCGCCCATCACGAAGACCCGGCCGTCGCGGCGCAGCTCTTCGGCCATGGCGTCGCGCAAGGCGTCGCGCACCGTGGTGGTCTTGGTCGCGCCACTCCACTCTGGCTCCGCCGCGGGCGCCGCCGCGGCCGGCGCAGCAGCTGCGGGCTCAGCCCTGGGCGCCTCGGGCGTCTCCGCCGCCGGCGCGGCTGCGGGCGCCGCTGCGGCGGCGGCCTTGGCACCGTCCAGCGCCGCGGCATCCTCGCCGTCTTCCAGCAGCAGCGCGATGGGCGTGTTGACCGCGACGTTGTCCGTGCCCTCGGAAATC
>JANQPZ010000027.1 GCA_028285215.1 Rhodovibrionaceae bacterium
GATTCTGAGGCCGTTTAAGCCAACAACTCCGGCCAAGGAAGATTGGCTGTAGCGTAGAAAATCATACAAAGACCTACAAAAGGTATGGCGGGCCATGCGAGACGAAGATGCGAACTACTCCTTCGCTATTGCCCTACGATAACAGGGCTGCTGACTGCGCATCTGTACTCAGTTCTTCGAATTGGTGCCCAATTGCACTACGCCGGTCTCGTGATGTTTCCGCTCTAGTCCCACCTCCCGCAGTTTGGAGTTGTTCTTGGAGACGCGTTGCCATGTAGCGAACGTCAGGTTCGGCTCTTCAAGCAGACCAGCATGGAGGCCAAAACGATCAGGGCGCAGACGGCAGCCGTTCGCGTGATCTCTTCTGAAAGGAGCAAGGCCGACCAACCCAAGGCCGCCAGAGGCAAGAGAAGGTTGATCTGACCGATGCGCGCGATCCCTCCTAGCGCCAACCCTCGATACCAGAAGACCGATGCCAGAAACATGCTGACGGCGCCGAGATATGCCAACGACACCCAGCTTTCGGGGGCTACGGAGACCATGCTGATCTCGCCGAGACGCCCGACCAAAAGGACCGTGGCGAGAGGCGTCAGGAAAGCCATGGCCCAACTCAAAGCCGCCGTGCCGCCCATTTCTCGGGAGACGCGGCCGCCTTCGACATAGGCGATTCCCAGGCTGAGCATCCCGAGAAACAACCAGCCATCCGCCAAACTGAGATGCCCGCCACCTTCGTTGTAGGCGAAGTAGAGAACCGCGCAGAAACCGGTGGCGCAGGCAATCCAGAACAGCAGAGGCGGTCTCTCGCCTGTCCGCAAAACGGCAATAATCGCCGTTGCAGCCGGCGCGAGGCCGGTGACGACGGCACCGTGGACTGCAGGCACCGTTTCCAGTGCCATGGCGAGGAAAAACGGATACCCGACCGCGAGCCCTAAGCCCATCAATAGAAGCGGAAGCAGATGTTGGCGTTTCGGCCGCTGGGCTTGACGCGTCAGGATCAGAAAGGCAGCGCCAAGCAAACCGGCCATGACGATTCGCGCCAGTGTGATGTCGAGCGGGGTGAAATCGACCACAGCGATGCGCGTCGCCACCAACGTGCCGCTGAAGCCCAACATCCCGAGGAAGCCGAAGACAACGCCTGCTGACCTGTCCAGTTGTGCTGAAGAGCCCAAGGACCGTCAGTCCCTGGGAAACGTGACGGCTTCGATCTTGTTACCGTCCAAGTCGCGAATGAAGGCACCGAAGTAGGTTGTCAACGCTGCTTCCCGATCGCCGGGCGCACCGTCGCTAACGCCGCCGTGCGCGAGCGCGGTTTGATGGAAGGCCATGACAGCATCCCGGCTTGAGGCGCGGAGGCAAATGTGATGGCCCGTGTCCTGCGGTATCGCTGCCAAGCCGGGACGTGCGTTCAGCCAGAACTCCGGATATCTCTTGCCGAACCCAACGGTCTTGTCGCGTTCGACGATCCTTATGAGACCGAGCGGTTCGAGGACCTTGTCATAAAAAGCAGCGCTGGCGCTGAGATCGGATACCGCAATGGAGACATGGTCGATCATTTGAGAGGACTTTCTGCGCTGCCCAGGACGCTCGCCACGCCAGCGCGCGTGCAGGTTCCAGCCGATTTCGGTTGGTTTGGGCTTCGACCTATACGCTAGTTCAGTACATTTTAGCATTCCAATGCATAATTATTATAATGATTATGCGCTGAGATCCGCCTCGCCCTATGAGGCCGCTTCGCTCGGGCTGCTGTTTGACACGCTTTGTAGTGATTGCTCCACCGCAACAGACAGAGTCTCGAAGACTGGTGACAAATCGGACGTGGCCGGCCCGCAGATCATCGCGACATCGACGCGGATGTTCACGTCGTCAAGCCGCAGAATGCGTACATCGCGAGACTGAGGGCTTGCCCGCAAACCGCGCAAGGGGCAAAGGCCCAAGCCTGCGCCACGCGCAATGAGCGACAGCTGCAACTCGCGCCCTACAACCTCCATGGCGACGCGCACTGGCACGCCTTGCCGGTCCAACAGGGTTTCAAGCGCACTCCGATAGCTGCATGCCCTTGGATTTAGCACCCATGCGACATCATGGAGTGAGATCGAAGCAGTTTTTCCTTCCGTTGACCAACGGCGCGGTGCCAAGACCGCAACTGCCTCCTGCCCGAGTGTGCGCGCGTTAGCGAACGCACCCGGCCGAGTTGTTGGTAAAAAACCGATGACGCCGTCCAGGGCCGAATGGCCGAGTTCCTCAAGGAGCTGTTTGGTCCAGCCTGTCTTCACCAGCAACTCCAGCTTCGGAAATGCGCGCTGCAATTCAGTCAGAGGAGCGGCAAGAACGTCCTCTGCGAGGCCGTAGGCGACGCCAAGCCGAAGCGGACCAACAACGTCGCCAGCCGTGCGGCACGACGCTTCCAGTTCCGTCAATGACCGCAGCACCCGTCGGCCACCATCCAGAACCCGATGGCCCGTTGTCGTGAGCGTCGGCGGCTTCGTCGCCCGGTCAAGCAGGGCGACCCCGAGATGGGACTCGAGGTTTTGAATACGGCGTGTTAGCGCTGGCTGGGTCAGGCGAAGCATTGATGCCGCCCGGCTGACCGAACCGGCATCCGCCAAGGCAATAAGGGCGCGAAGGTCGTTTAGATTCATGCATGTACTTTATGATATTGAACAAAACATGCAACCTGAGCCCCCGCAAGCTGCATAGCCCGCTTGCGACGCAGTGCTTCTGTGGCGGCGGCCGCGCGTGCTATCACTGCCGCATCATACTGTTCGAACTCAGCAAGATCTTCTGGGTGCTCGCCAACCCGCGATCAGATTCAGAGGCAGGTTCGGGAACTGCGACACTGTGGTGTCCATTGGACTGCTATCAGTGCCGTGCTCGGCATGTCACAGCAGATTGTCCAAGAACGGTTTGGATAAAGACAGATCCGCCTCATACATCGAGAAAAAAGAGACAGCTGCTGAGAGCTACCGCCAGGCCACTATTGAACTCTGCGCATCGCAAAGATGTCATGACGTGTCGTTGAAATCCGCCAGTTGGGCCTCCAGGGCGCGGGCGAAGGCAGGTCTCTCCTGGCAGCGCTCGAGATAGGACAGAAGAGCAGGGAATCTCGCCAAAACCGCATCATCGACCTCCCTGATGACTGTCGTCATAACAAGATCGCCAGCGGTGAACCGGCCTTCGAGATAGGTCCCGTCACCGATCCAGTCCTGAAGAGCACCGAGACGAGCAGACAATGGCGCGTCGACCACGTCTTTCTTGTCATCTGGAAGCAACGGGCGAAGAAATGCGTAGTTATCGACATAGGGTTGGATCGATGTGGTGGCGGCAAAAACCCAACTCCCCACACGGGCTCTCCCGGCGGGATCAGTTGGTGAAAGCTTCTCTGACTTTGAAGCGATATGCAGAACGATCGCACCGGACTCAAACATCTCGACCTGCCCGTCCCGGAAAGCTGGAACCTGTCCGATCGGTTGCCATGCGCGATACGCACGGCCAGCACGGGCATCCTCACCGACCAACACCGGCTCGTAGGACAGCTCCGCCTCTTCGAGGGCCCAGCGGACCCGCAAGTCCTTCACGTAGCCACGAGCGAACTCTGGAGCCCATTTGAGCGCGGATACTTGTATCGTCATAAGCGGTCCAATCCGGTTCGAGATCTGGCCGCGCCGCCAGTGCGGCGGCGATATCCGGCTTTAGAGAGTTGCCGCGTGATCCAGAATACTGCCTGCGCACGCTTCCCGGATTACAGGATGCGATGCGTAGGTCTCCTGCGTCATGGTGCCGACAGGGCATGTGAAATCCGCTAAATCGCCCGATATCAGCAACTTGCGAAAGGCGATGTCGGCGCGAAGCCTTTCGAGCGGATCAGCATGCGCGTGATATGGTGCCTTGTCCAAGAAGGCGCCGGTCGTTTCTGTCCAGAACTCCGCCGTAGCGGTGCCGAGCGCTTCTTTACTCTCGAAATGATGAAAGTAAGCCCCCTTCGTCACGCCGGCCGCCTTGCATAAGTTATCGACGGTTGTGGCGTTGAAACCCTTTTGTCGAATGACATCTCGCGCCGCTTCGAGAAGACGGGTCCGTGCATCGCCGCGCTCAGGATTTCGTTCGGTGGATCAAGGCGTTCTTAAAAAATACCGTACAGTTGGTATGTTTGTCAAGAAGCCCACTTTCTGCTACGTCTCAATTACAAGCAGACCGCGATCTTGCTTCTGCGAATGACGGCCTCGTCCGCATGGCAGCCATTGAACCGTCGTCGTAAAACATCGCGCAATCGGCGGCGAATGGCGGAGGGGGTGGGATTCGAACCCACGAGGGGCTTGCACCCCTGCCGGTTTTCAAGACCGGTGCATTCGACCACTCTGCCACCCCTCCGGAGCGTGGTCCTTGACCGCAGTCCTGTAGCAAAGCCGTCGCAAGCCGCATAGCCCGCTTGCGACGGCGTGCTTCTGTGGAGGCGGATGCGCATGCTATCGCTGGCCGGTCATGCTGTTCGAGCTGAGCAAGATCTTCTGGCTGCTGGCCAACCCGGCGACGCTGCTGCTGATCCTGGTGGCGGGCGGCTTCGTCTGCCTGCTGCTGCGCCGGCGGCGGCCGGCGCTGGTGGCCATCGGGGCGGCCTGTCTGCTGCTGGCCCTGCCGGCCTTCACGCCGTTGGAACGCTGGCTGATGATGCCGCTGGAGCAGCGTTTCGCCACCCCCGAGCTGCCGGAGCGGATCACCGGGATCGTCGTGCTGGGCGGCGGCATCTCGGTCGGCAATGCGACCATGGGGCCGGACCATGCCTTGAACGGGGCAGGGGACCGGCTAATCGCGGCGGTCCGCTTGGCGGCGCGCTATCCCGAGGCGAAGCTCCTTTACTCCAGCGGCGCGCGCTGGCCCGCCGATGCGCCGGAGGCGGAGGCGGATCAGGCGGCCGCGCTGCTGCAGGATCTGGGCGTCGCGCCGGAGCGCATCCTCCGCGAGCGCCGCTCCCGCAACACGCGGGAAAACGCCCTCTATTCGGTCGCGTTGGCCGATCCGCAGCCGGGCGAGACCTGGCTGCTGGTGACCAGCGCCTTTCACATGCCGCGCGCCGTCGCCTGCTTCCGGGCCGTGGGGTGGGAGACTCTGCCATATCCGGTGGACCGCATCCTGCTGCCTCCGCATGAGGGGGGCCGAGAGGGCTGGTTCGTGCCCAGCCTGCTCGGGGCGATCAGTACGCTCTCTCTGGCGACCAAGGAGTATGTCGGCCTGCTTGCCTATCGCCTGGCCGGCTGGACGGACGAGCTGTTTCCCGCACCTCGCTAGAACCACCCCGAACGACCCGCGTTCCATAAAGGTCATGCCCGGTGACGATTGTCGCGACTCGCCGGCCGTGGCAGACAGATGCCATTCTATCTAATACGATCCCAGCTGCCGTGAGGGGCCGAGTCCGATGCATCGCCTTCGTCTGCGCCTGCCCAGCATCCTGCCCAGTGTTTTGCCCAGTGTTTTGCCCAGTGTTTTGCCGGTCGTTCTGCTGATCGGCCTGCTGCTGCCGGCACCGCCGGCTGCGGCCGCCGAGCAACCCTTTGCGGCCTGGCTCGCCGACTTCCGCGACAGGGCCGAGGCGGAGGGCATCGCCCCCGCCACCCTGGACAGGGCCTTCGCCGCCGTGCAGCCGATCCCGCGGGTGATCGAGCTCGACCGGCGGCAGCCGGAGTTCCTGCTGACCTTCTGGCGCTACCTCGGCAATGCCGTCACGCCGGAACGCATCGCCCAGGGACAGGCCTTGCTGCGGGAGCACGAGGTGCTGCTGACCCAGGTGGAGCGGACCTACGGCGTGCAGGCGCGCTTCCTGGTCGCCTTCTGGGGGCTGGAGACCAACTATGGCGGCAACTTCGGCAGCTTCCCGGTGATCGACGCCCTGGCGACGCTGGCCTGGGACGGGCGGCGGCGCGCCTTCTTCGAGGCGCAGCTGCTGGACGCCCTGCGGATCGTTCAGGCCGGCGATATCGAGCCGGCGCGCATGGAGGGCTCCTGGGCCGGGGCCATGGGGCACCTGCAGTTCATTCCCTCGACCTTCATCGGCCACGCCGTGGACGGCGACGGCGACGGGCGGCGCGACATCTGGGGCTCGCTGCCGGACGTCTTCGCCTCCGCCGCCAGCTACCTCTCGTCGCTCGGCTGGCAGGGAGACCAGACCTGGGGGCGGGAGGTACGCCTGCCCGAGGGCTTCGATTACGACCTGGTCTCCATCGCGACCCTGCCGGAGACGACCAAGAGCCTGGCCGAATGGAGCGCGCTGGGCGTACGCCGGGCGAACGGAGCGCCGCTACCGCAGGTCGACATCGCCGGCGGCCTGATCCTGCCGGCCGGCGCCGGGGGCCCGGCTTTCCTGGTCTACGAGAACTATCGCCACATCCTGTCGTGGAACCGCTCGATCCTCTATGCGGTGGCCGTCGGTCATCTGGCCGACCGTCTGGCCGGCCTGCCGGAGCTGGTGGTGCAGCCGCCCGCCGAAGAGCGGCGCCTGGCGGTCGAGGAGGTGAAGGAGATCCAGCGCCGCCTCGCGACGCTCGGCTTCGATGTCGGCGAAGCGGACGGGCGGGTCGGCCCGCAGACTCGCAACGCGATTCGCGCCTTCCAGACCTCGGCCGGCCTGCCGACCGACGCCTTTGCCTCGCCGGCGCTGCTGGAGGAACTGCGCCGCCGGTCGCAGGGCTAGCCACGACAGGCCCAGGCCTGGCAATTAGTATACTTGGGTTTTAATGTATATTTTCAGACAACTACCGCTCTTTATTCATGTTGTGTAGGATGTAAAGCCCTTCCTCGCGAAGCGGGTGTTGGCGCGGAGGAGGGCCGCACGGCCGGGCGACGAGCGGCTTGTGGTGGCCGGCCCGGTTGGTAGACTTCACGATCAGGCATCTGAGGGGAGCGATTCGCGAGATGTTGAGCGGTCTAGCGCGCTTGGCCGTGGTCGGACTGTTGGCCGCGACACTGGCGGCCTGCAGCAGCGGCGATCCCGATCCGGATCGCGTGCCGACTCAGGGCTACTACAAGGTCGGCCAGCCCTACGTGATCTCCGGCGTCCGCTACGTGCCGAGGGTCGACTACGACTACGACGAGACCGGCATCGCCTCCTGGTACGGTCCCGGCTTCCATGGCCGCCTGACGGCCAACGGCGAGATCTACGACCAGTACGCCCTGACGGCGGCCCATCCGACGCTGCCGATGCCGAGCATGGTGCGGGTGACCAACCTGGAGAACGGCAAGGTTCTCGATCTGCGGATCAACGACCGCGGTCCCTTCAAGCCGGGCCGGATCATCGACGTCTCCAAACGCGGAGCGGAGCTGCTGGGGTTCCTGGGGCAGGGCATCGCCAAGGTGCGGGTTCAGGTGCTCGAGCAGGAAAGCCGCGAGCTTGCGGCGCTCGCCCGGGGCGGGACGATCGCCGAGAGCGGCGACGTTGCGCGGGTCCCGCCAGGGGAGGTCGATCAGTTCGTCGCCGCCCCCTTCGAAAGCGTGGCGGCCGAACCGATTGCGCCGGCCCCCGTGAGTGCGGCCCCCGTCAGCCCTGAAGCGTCTCGAACGGCGAGCTCTCAAGCTCTGGCGCCGACGCCGCTTGCATCTTCTTCCCAGCCCAGCGGGCAGCAGGTCACCCAGGTTGCGGTCGCGCCGTCCGATCTCTTCATCCAGGCGGGCGCCTTCTCGCAACAGACCAACGCGCTGAATCTGGCGCAGCGGCTGACGCCCTACGGCAGTCCGTCGATCAGCGAGACCAGCGTCGGCGGGCAGCGCCTCTGGCGGGTGCGCCTGGGCCCCCTGCGCGACGTGGCCGAGGCGGATGCGGTTCTGGCGGCCTTGATCTACGACGGTTTCCCGCAGTCCCGCGTGGTGGTGGACTGAACGAAGCCTTTCGAGCGGCGGGGGTGTCCGAGGCGTTGGGGACGGCTGCCCGATAACGTGACCCTCGTTGACCCGGCCACAGTTGCGTCGCAATTGGCGGCTAGAGCGCGATCCTCTCAGGCGGACGTCTTTCGCGTCCGTCTCAGACGTGAATTCTGCTCTGGCCAGCCGCGCTGGATGACAGCGACCGGATAAGAGCGAAGGGAGACGCCACCGATGCCCCGCCTGTTGCTTGCCTGCCTGCTGATCGGCCTGCTGGTCCGTCCGGCGGCGGCGGCCTTCGACACCGCGGCCGAAGAGGCCATTCTGATCGACCTCACCGCCGGGACGGTGCTGTTCGAAAAGGGCGCGGACAGGCCGATCCCGCCGGCTTCCATGAGCAAGATCATGACCGCCTACATGGTCTTCAAACGCCTGAAGGCGGGCGATCTCAGCCTGGACGACACCTTCCCGGTCTCCGAGAAGGCCTGGCGGAAGGGCGGCTCCAAGATGTTCGTGGAGGTGGGCGACCGCGTCGCCGTGCGGGACCTCCTGCGCGGCGTGATCGTGCAGTCGGGCAACGACGCCTCGATCGTCCTGGCCGAAGGCATCGCCGGCTCCGAAGCGGCCTTCGCCGACCTGATGAACCGCGAGGCCGAGGAGCTCGGCCTGAGCAACTCCAACTTCGCCAACGCCACCGGCTGGCCCGACCCGGACCACCGCATGTCGGTGCGCGATCTGGCCACCGTCGCCAGCGTTCTGATCCAGGACTACCCGGAGTACTACGGCTTCTATTCGGAAACGGAGTTCACCTGGCACGAGATCACCCAGTCGAACCGCAACCCCTTGCTCTATCGCAACATCGGCGCGGACGGTCTCAAGACCGGACACACCGAGGAGGCGGGCTACTGCCTGACGGCTTCGGCGCTGCGCGGCGACCGGCGCCTGGTGATGGTGGTCGCCGGCCTGGAGAACGTCCGCCAGCGCGCCGAGGAATCCGAGCGTCTGCTGGAATGGGGATTCCGGGAGTTCACCGCCCAGCGCCTGTTCGAGACCGGCGAGGTCGTGGAGCAGGCCGAGGTCTGGCTCGGCGAAAGCGACAGCGTGCCGCTGGTGATGGCGGAAGAGGCGGTCATGGCTCTGCGCCGCAACGACCGAGACGACGTGGTGGTGACCGTCAGCTACGAGGGGCCGATCCCGGCGCCGATTGCCGCCGGCGACCGCCTGGCCACTCTGACCGTCGAGGCGCCCGACATGCCGTCCCGGAGCTTTCCCCTGCTGGCCGGCGAGGCCGTCGACAAGCTCGGACCGGTGGGACGGCTGATTGCCGGCGTCAAGCACCTGATCCTGGGTGAGCTCTAGGGGCGCGGACGCCGATGGGGGCCCCGCCAGACCGTTCCACGACCTCGGGTCGTTTCATCACCTTCGAAGGCGGCGAGGGCGCCGGCAAGTCGACTCAGGTGCGGCACCTGGCGGCGCAGCTCACCGCGGCGGGGCTTGCGACGCTCGCGACCCGTGAGCCGGGCGGCAGCGCCGGCGCCGAGGAGATTCGCGAGCTGCTCGTCCACGGCGCGGCGGCGCGCTGGGATGCCACGGCGGAGACCTTGCTGCACTTCGCCGCGCGCCGCGATCATCTGGTCAAGACGGTCTGGCCCGCCCTGCAGCGCGGGACCTGGGTGCTCTGCGACCGCTTCGCGGACTCCACGCGGGCCTATCAGGGGGCGGGGCAGGGCGGCGATCCGGCCTTCATCGAACAGCTCTATGGCGCCGTGGTCGGGGACTTCGCACCCGACCTGACCCTGGTGCTCGACCTTCCGGTGGAGGTGGGTCTGGCCCGGGCCGCGGCACGGCGCGACGGCGGGGCGCGGTACGAGGGCATGGGACAGGCCTTTCAC
>JANQPZ010000039.1 GCA_028285215.1 Rhodovibrionaceae bacterium
ATCCGTGGTTGGGCAACAGAATCTCCCGCTTGCCGACGTGATTGGCCGGGCCGACGATGCCCTGCGCCTCCATCTCTTCTACGAGCCTGGCGGCACGATTGTACCCGATCTGGAGCTGCCGCTGGATAAAGGACGTAGAGGCCTTGCGGTGCTGCGCGACCACGCCGACTGCGCGGTCGAAGAGTTCATCGCCCGAACCGCCGCCGGGGAGGTCCAGCTCGCCGACGCTCTCCTCCTCATCGGTCACCCCCTCGATGTAACTCGGCTCGCCCAAAGCCTTGAGATAGGCGACCACGTCCTCGACCTCCTGATCGCTGACGAAGGGGCCGTGTACGCGGCTGATCCGCCCGCCATGCGCCATGTAGAGCATGTCGCCCATACCCAGCAAATGCTCGGCCCCAGACTCGCCCAGGATGGTGCGGCTGTCGATCTTGCTGGTGACCTGGAACGACACGCGGGTTGGGAAGTTCGCCTTGATGGTGCCGGTAATCACGTCGACGGAGGGGCGCTGGGTTGCCATGATCAGGTGGATGCCGGCGGCGCGCGCCATCTGCGCCAGGCGCTGGATCGCGGCCTCCACCTCCTTGCCGGCAACCAGCATCAGGTCGGCCATCTCGTCTACGATCACGACGATGTAGGGCAGCGTCTCCAACTCGAAGGGCTGTTCCTCGTAGATCGGCTGGCCGGTATCCGGGTCGAAACCGGTCTGCACCCGGCGGGTCAAGACCTCTCCCGACCGCTGCGCCTGTTCGATGCGGGTGTTGTATCCGTCGATGTTGCGAACGCCCAGCCGGCTCATGGCGCGGTAGCGCTCTTCCATTTCCCGCACCGCCCATTTGAGCGCGACCACAGCCTTCTTCGGATCGGTCACCACCGGGCTGAGCAGATGAGGAATTCCGTCGTAGACACTCAGTTCCAGCATCTTGGGATCGACCATGATGAAGCGGCATCTGTCCGGCCCATGGCGGTAGAGAAGCGAGACGATCATGGCATTGACCGAGACCGACTTGCCGGAGCCGGTGGTTCCGGCGACCAGCAGGTGGGGCATACGCGCCAGATCCACCATCTGCGGGTGACCGCCGATGTCCTTGCCGAGCACCAGAGGAAGGTTTCCGCCGGCCTTCTCGAAAGCCTCGGCGGCGAGCAGCTCGCGCAGATAGACCGTTTCGCGTTTGGCGTTCGGCAGCTCTATGCCGATCACGCTGGACCCGGGAACGACCGCCACGCGCACCGAAATCGCGGACATCGAGCGCGCGATATCGTCGGCAAGATTGACCACCCGGCTTGTCTTGGTGCCGGGCGCCGGCTCCAGTTCGTAGCGGGTCACCACCGGGCCGGGGCGGACCTTTACGATCTCTCCCTTAACGCCGAAGTCCTCCAAGACGCCTTCCAGCAGGCGTGCGTTCTTCTCCAGCGCATCCTGGCTCTGGGCGCCTTCGCGGCTGCGTGGTGTCGGCGCCAACAGAGCCAGCGGAGGCGGCTCGTAGCTGCCGGTCTCCAGGGCCAACCGACCTTGAGCGGCCTCGCGGCCTCGCTTGCCAGGCTGGGGTTTCGACTTCGGCTGCACACGGGTGGCAGCGGCCGGCTTCGGCTCCATGGCCTGCGCCGGAGCTTCCCTTTCCGCTTCCGGCGTCGTCTCCCCACCGAAGTGCGGCTCCGCGCGCAGTCGCCGCTTGCGCGCCTTCGCCCTGGCCTGTCCAGCCTCCTCTGGCTGAGGGCCCGCCGTAAGGCCGCGTAGGGACCGGTACGCCAGCGCGACAGCGTGACTCGCCGTCAGCACAGCACGCCTTAGGCCGCGGGCGGCCGCACGGTACTCGCCGCCCTCCAACGCCACCAGATAGATGA
>JANQPZ010000059.1 GCA_028285215.1 Rhodovibrionaceae bacterium
ACCTCTGCCCGGCCGACGTGCTGCTGCAACGGATCGGGCGGCTGCACCGCCACAGCAGGCCGCGCCCGGCAGGCTTCGAGCAGGCGAAGGTCATCGTGCTGGAGCCGTCCGAAGGCCTGGCGGCCTGCCTGGAGCGCCCGCGCCACGGTCTCGGGCCGCTGCGCGACGGGCGCGGCGTCTATCCCAACGTCATCGCGGCCGAGGCGACCCGCCGGCAGCTCGCCCTAGAACCGATGCTGGTCCTGCCGCGGGACAACCGCAGCCTGGTCGAGGCGGCAACCCACGGCGAGGCCCTGCGCAGCCTGGCCGAGTCTCTGGGGCCGGACTGGATCGCGCACTGGCAGCAGATGGAGGGCGTCGCCTTCGGCGACCTAAGCACCGCGGCCAACGTGCGGTTCGACCCCGATCAGCGCTTCGACCAGCTCGACACCTGGAGGCTGAAAGAGACGGTTGCGACCCGCCTCGGCCTCCGGGATCGGATCGTCCACTTCCCCGAACCGCCGACCAGCCCCTTCGGTTCGGCGATTCGACAGCTGAACATTCCGGCCCATCTGGCGCCCGATGTGGGGGCCGAGGTCGAAGCCAAGCTGCTGAGCCAGGAGTCCGAGGGCTTCACGTTTCGCTTTGGTGCAAGGAAACTTGCCTACCGCAGAGTGGGTCTGTGTGCAGATTGACGATGCTGCACTAATTCCATATAACCTTTCACGAATAGCCACGCAGAGATTGTTGTCAGATGCTCAATCCGACCCGCTTGGAGACGCCACCGCGACGCCTTCGACGCGCTATGCCCGCAAGCTGGACGATGCGGAATGTGCGGCGATGGCTGTTGATGCTCGCAGCCTGGAGCGTCGATGCCGAGTTTCGAGCGGTGCACTTCGACTATTGCGGATCCGTGCGCCTGTCGGCTTGCTCAACTCAACCGGCGCCATGCCTTCCGCCTCCCGCGCGATCTCCAACAACATGATGCCCCCAACTCTTGGGGATAGACCGCTTTCGCGCATCGCCATGCAGCGAGAAGAAAAACTTCCCCCAGCAATCTGGGGATGTATTATTCATACCATGAACCACCAGCTGCTAAGCGATGATCTGATCAGCGTCTCTTTAGCGGCGGAGTCGCGTCAGCTCTCCCTCCCCGGCGTGCTGGCCGCCTTGACCGCGGATCGCATCGAGGAGTTCCCCACGCTGCGGCCGCATCAGAGTGCAGCCTGGCATGCCTTTCTCGTGCAACTGGCCGTCGTCGCCCTGCGCCGCGCGCGGCAGAACGACCTGCCGCGAGACGCAGCCGCCTGGGCCGAGCTGCTGCGCGGCCTGACCGTGGCCTTTCCCGACGACGCCCCCTGGTGCTTGGTCGGGCCGCCGGACCGGCCGGCGCTGTTCCAACCGCCGGTGCCCAGCGGCGACCTGGCGGACTTCCGCCACCGGGTCGAGAGCGCCGACGCGCTGGACATGCTGGTCACCTCGCGCAACCACGACCTCAAGGCCGCGCGCATGCGGGCCGCCGCGCCCGAGGACTGGCTCTTCGCGCTCGTCTCCCTGCAGACGCAGGAAGGCTTCATGGGCCGGGGCAACTACGGCATCTCGCGCATGAACGGCGGCTTCTCCAGCCGCCCGGCCTTGGGCGTGGCGCCGCCGGGCGGGCCCGGCGCCCGCTTCCGGCGGGACGTCGAAGTCCTGCTGCGCGTCTATGGGCAGGCCTTCGGCGAGCGCGGCTATCGGATGGACGGCAGCGGCAAGGCCCTCTTGTGGCTGGAGCCCTGGGACGGTCGCGAGCAACTGGCGATGAGCGAGCTGGACCCGCTCTACATAGAGGTCTGCCGCCGGGTACGTCTGGTCGCCGCCGAGAACGACGGCTTGGCAGCGCTGCTGGCCAACAGCGAGCGGACTCGCCGGCCGCCGCCAG
>JANQPZ010000061.1 GCA_028285215.1 Rhodovibrionaceae bacterium
CAGAGGGCGACCTGCTGCGCCGACGGCCGACGGCGGAAGAACACAGCGAGGCCCTGACCGGGGCGGTGCATCTCCTGACCGCCGCCATCGAACTGGCGGCCATGGACCGGATCGTGGAAGTGCCCTATCACTACATGCGCGCGCGGCTCAACCATCAGGCCGGCGACTACGACGCGGCGGAGGGCGACTGGCGCCTGTTGCGGGCGATCTGGGCCCGGCAGGAGGGCGGCCCCGTGATCGAGGCCGACTGGCCGGTCGAGACGCCCCGGGCGGTTCCGCTGATGCATCCCTACGAAGCGGCGCTGGTCGGGCTGCTGTCCAGCGTTACCGAGGATGTCCTGCTGGGCAACACGACCTGGGAGGGGCGGGCAGGACGGCTGGACGAGGCCCGCCGGCTCTTCGCCGACCAGCAGGTCGACTACTTCGGCTCGGCCGATGACGCCCACTTCGACCTCGACAACTGGCTCGACCTCCTGGAAGAGGTCGCGGAAAACGGCGGCGGCACCGTCGACCTGCCGGCCCCCAACTTCGTGACGGTGGAGTAGCGCCTGACTGGTCGTCAGAGCGTATGCGCGTAAACGACGGTTGGCGGATGATCGCTTCCGGCAGAGCTTCGGACAGTCGCCTGCCGACCTTGCATGTCACGGATATGCCAAGAGACGCCAATCGCATCAGATCGCAAAGCTTATGGATTCCGATCGATCCGAACGCTAAGGTCGAAACCGACCATAGATAGCAGTTCCGCCCCCAGCAGGAAGAAAACCAATGGCGAACAGAGTTTTCAGGCTGCTTTCCGATGGCGACCCGGCGACGGGGATGCAACCTTCAAATCTGACCCCACCGGAGGCCTTTACCGGTGACGACCACAAGGAGCTGAACCATACCTTCTTCGCGACGGCGGACGAGTCCATTCTCTCAGGTGTGTGGGAGTGTGCGCCCTGCAAAGAAGAAATCGACAGCTACCCTGTCCACGAAATGATGACCGTTATCTCGGGATCGGTGACACTGACGAATGCTGACGGGCGATCCGAAACTTTCACATCCGGCGATGTGTTCTTCATCCCAAAGGGCACGAAGTGTACTTGGCACATTACCGAGATGCTTCGGAAGTTCTACATGATCGCGACGTGAGCTGGCACCGCAAGGCAGACCCAAAACACTTCCCGCCTTCGTTGCTGAAACCGGATGTCTCCTTTGGGTCAATCTGAGACCAACGGCTTTCAGGGGCCGACGTCCGCCTTGAGGGGCGGATCGGCAGCAAGAATTCAGGCTTGGGCCAAGATCGCGCAGCGCCGGAGAGACGATCATGCGAGATACCGGTAGGTGGCTCTTCAAGCTGGTCCGCATCCTCGCCGTGGCCTACATCGCCACTGTCGCTTTGATGTTCGCACTGCAGACCCAGTTGCTGTTCCCGACTTACATGGTGTCGGGCTCCGAGCCGCTCATGCCGGCATCCGCCATCCGCCTTGAGGTCGCGGCGCCCGATGGCGAGCGCCTCCGGGGCATTCACCTGCCGCCCGCCCGGGAGCGAGCGGGGGAGCGAGCGGGGGAGCGGTTGGTGGTTCTCGGCTTCGGCGGCAACGCTTGGAACGCAGGCAGCCTCGCGGTGTATCTTCACCGGCTATTTCCCGACGCCGAGGTGGTTGCCTTCCACTATCGCGGCTACGAGCCCAGTAGCGGCAGCCCGAGCGCCGCCGCCCTTCTCGGCGATACGCCTGTGGTCTATGACCATGTGCTGGAGACCGTCGGCGCGGGGCGTGTCGTCGCCGTGGGGATCAGCATCGGCGCCAGCATCGCCGCAGAGCTCGCGGCCCAGCGTCCCCTTGCGGGCCTGATCCTGGTAAGTCCCTTCGACTCCCTGGAGGCAATGGCCCGCGATCACTATCCCTGGGTACCGGTGAGGTGGCTGTTGCGCCATCACATGTCAACCGTCGAGTCCCTGCGCGGCTTGGCCACCCCGACCGCCCTGATCACCGCCGAACGTGACACCATCGTGCCACCGCGTCGCACCGAGGCGGTGCGGCGGGCGATCTCCTCTCTGGTGCTGGACCGCACAATCAAGAGCGCGGGCCATAACGATCTGTTTGGTCGCCCCGACTTCCGCGAGGCCATGACAGAGGCGCTGGCACGGATCGACTAGGCCTAGGGTCGCGAGAACCGCGCGGCCAACTTCCTCGCGCTCGTCAAGCCCGCCGCGATCCGCTCATGGCTTCGCGCTACTGAGTCGAAGGCTTACAAGGCCATCTGGGCCCGGCCGAGGTCGGTCAGGTCGTCGAGCGTGGCGCGTCCCTTGAAGTCGACCTCGTAGTTTTCCTGGGCGAAGTCGGGGGCGCTGTCGCCGCGCAGGAAGTGTTCCGCCTGCTTGCGGGCGTAGGCTTCGTTCTTGCCGCAGCGCGGTGAGGCGCCGACGTAGATGACGTTGGATTCGTAGTCGCCGCTGTGGAGGTCTTCCACCGCGTGGATCAGATCCGGATGCCACCAGACCGTATCGCCGGGCTCCACCCGCGGGATCGAGATCAGCCCGTCCAGCAGATCCGCATGCCAGTTCGGATCGGCGCGGAGCGCGCGGCCCGGCAGGGCGTCGCAGAGCTCGTCCTCGGGCACGTCGGGCTGCAGGGCGCGCAGCAGCATGTAGGCGATGCCCGAGGCGACCGGCACCAGCTGCAGGGTGCCGTCGTTCGGTCCCTGGCTGGTCAGCGCCGTCCAGCCCTGGAACGAACGGAACATGGAGCAGACCGCGGGGGAGGCATATTCGCGTGTCTGGGTGCGATAGGCGGCCTTCCAGGGGTCGTAGGCCTGCCAGTCTCCGGCGAAGACGGCTTCGTAGATTTTCTGAAAGGCCGGGTCGACCCAGCGCTCGTAGGAGCCGGCGTCCATATGGGGCGAGAGCCCCAGGTTGCTGTCGCCCGGCTGGCGCCGGCGCGTGCGGTCGGCATAGGCGAAGTCGTTGTCGGGATCGAACTCGTCGCCGGTCGGCCCGCGCACGTCCCA
>JANQPZ010000087.1 GCA_028285215.1 Rhodovibrionaceae bacterium
CTGAAACCCAGGAAGTAGGGCAGACGCTCTTCCGGCGGCTGGTTCGGGCACGCCTTGAGCGCCGCAGCCCAGCCGGTCACGGCGACCCAATGGGCCGCCAGGTAGTACAGCCAGCGCGGCCAGCGCGGAGACCGCAGCATGGGCATCAGGGCGACGGTCATCGGCAGCAGCCGTGCATTGGTCAGGGCCACGGCCGCCGCTATGGCCAGCAACGGCGCCCCCGCGACGTACAGTTCGATCAGGATGATCTGACCGGGCAGCGCCCAGCCCGTCAAAGTCGAGAAAAGGCCATGGATCAGGTTGAGGTCGCTTGCACGCACCAGAGCGCCGAAGCCGAGATAGCTGGCAAAGAGAACCAGCGAGGGCGCGCCGAGGGCATCGCGCAGGCCCCGCCGATAGGCCGCAGACGGCCGGACTGGCAACGGCGGCGCAGCCATTTCCGAAAAGGACGAATTGTCAGGCATCTCCGACGCAATCTAGCCGCCAACCGGGGCGCGAAAAACCGCGACCTGGGAAAGGCTGCCTTGCGCCGCCGGCCTAACCGGCAGCGAAACGACCGGTCATGCGTCCGGTGTCGCCGGCTGGATTGGCCCTAGGTGCAAAAGCCGCCTGACCGCAGGTCTCGCGCCAGTGGGCCAGCGCCCATTCGACGGAGGGGAAGGCGAGTTCGCTCCAGGGAATCTCGTCCCAGGCGAAAAGCCCGACCTCCTCGCTCTCCGGCCCGGCTGAGACCGCGGTATCGAGCAGGCGGGCGCGATAGATCAGCTGCACCTGACTGATGCGCTCGATCGCGTAGATCGCCAGCAACTGATCGATTTCCAGTTTCGCCCGTGCCTCCTCCCAGGCTTCGCGCGCCGCTCCGGCAGCCGGTGCTTCGTTCAGCTCGAGGTAGCCGGCCGGCAGCGTCCAGAATCCGCGACGCGGTGCAATGGCGCGGCGGCAGAGCAGGATACGCTCGCCGTCGGAAAGGGCGATTGTGGCCACTGCGCCGACGACGATCTTCGGATTTTCGTAGTCGACGAAACCGCAGTCGGCACAGACCGAACGCTCGCGATCGTCGCCTTCCGGCACAGCGCGTGAGAAGTTCGGATTCGAGGAGGGCGGCTGGCTCATAGCGCCCAAAGATGGCGCCGCGAAGCCGTCCCGGCAAGCGCGGCTCGACACTCCAACAGGATCTTCAGAAAACCGGGGCTGCGGGAGCCTGGAACAGGATCGCCTAAGCTCGGATGTCCAGGTAGCTGCCGCGGGGCTTGTTTTCGCCGGCCTCGGCGGCGGCTCGGGCGGCGGACTCCGCAGCTTCGATCCCTTCTATGCTGATCGTCTGGGAAACCGCCGCGGCCGCCTCGGCCGCAACTCCGGCTCCAGGGAGCGGCGAAGCATCGGCGCGCGGCAGACCCTGTAAGGCCTGAAAGAAGTCGGTTCCAAGGCGAACTTGACCAGTGTCTATCTGCATGACTGCAGATTACAACCGACCCTCTTAAGAGAAAGTGAAGGAATAATTCCAATTTATCATTTATTAAAGATTTATACGTGTAGACTTGTCGATGCAAAGTTGAGGCTCCGGTACGTGGCTCCGGCAACGCCGGTCGCCGCCACATCGGCCGTCATCGCTGCCTCAGGCTGAACTCACCTGGCGGACGGGAGGCTGCGAGCGGCCCGCAAAAACTCCGAGGACACTTGCCTAACGCTCTGATTTGATGAACTAAATAAAAATCAGCTTTAAGACAATGTTTACATCGTTGCATCAACCATCGCGATGCAGCGGTTCACGATCTGTAAAGCCGGAGCACGCAGGCTCGGTCGCGGCTTCGGGGAGGAAGAGAGGCTCGCCGCGCCTTCGAGAGGCAAGGGTCACTATGAGCGTTCATCGAGAACTCGACCAACTGCTGAGCTTGGCGCGGGATAAGTCCGCCGAGGGCCGCAAGCTCTTACTCGACACCGTAACCGACCTTTTCTCCGAAGAAGGTCGCGTATTGAATGAGCGCGAACACGCGCTGATGACGGACATTCTCTGCAAGCTGATCCGCGACGTTGAAATGCGCGTCCGTCGAGAGCTTAGCGAGAGGCTGGCGCAGCGCGAGAACGCGCCGCTGGAGATCGTAAAGCTGCTGGCCAACGACGAGATCGAGGTCGCTCGTCCCGTGCTGGTGACGTCCTGCGTTTTGCGCGACGTCGACCTGGTCGAGATCGTCCGCCATCGAACGCAGCAGCATCAGCTCTCCATCGCCATGCGCCGCGAGGTCAGCGAGTTCGTATCGGAGGCCCTGGTCGAAGCCGGAAACGCCGACGTCATCAAGGCGCTGCTCGACAACCCCAACGCCCAGATCTCCGAAGCTACACTGGAGTATCTGGTCGACGAGAGCCGGCGTGTCGATTCCTATCAGGAGCCGCTGGTGCGCCGTTCCGATCTGTCGCCAGAGCTGGCACGGCGCATGTGCCTCTGGGTTGGCGCGGCCCTGCGCAGCTATATCCTGGACAACTACGATATCGATCCCACCGAGCTCGACGATCTTCTCGAGGACGTGACGACGGACACGGTCCAGACCTTGCCCCTGCCGGACTCTCGGGCGGACGAACAGGACGACGCTGCCGGTCGGCTGGCGCGGCGACTGGCTGAGGAAGAGCGCCTTACCCCGGACATGCTGGTTAAGACCCTTCGGCAAGGCGAAATCACGCTGTTCGAGGCCATGTTCGCGCAGATGACGCGGCTGCGCCGCCGCCTGATGGGCCGCCTGATCTACGAACCCGGCGGCGAAGGACTGGTCATCGCCTGCCGCGCCTTGCAGGTCGACAAACCGACCTTCACCTCAATTTTTCTACTGAGCCGCAAGGGTCGCCCCGGCGATCAGATGGTGGACCCCCGTGAGCTCTCGCGCGTGATCTCGCTGTTCGATCGTGTCAAACCCGATGCCGCGCAGCAGGTATTGCGCCGCTGGCAACGCAACCCCGAGTATCTCTACGCTCTCAAGCGGGTTGAGGAAGGTCGGCTGAAACGCGCGGCCGGTTAACCTTGCCCGCGAAGCCAGTCCTGCCATGGCCGACCCCCCTGACCGAGAGCTACCTGCCACGTCGAACAAGCTGGATACGCAGGCTGGGGGCGAAACGCCCGACGATCTTCTTCTGCTCGGCCTGCAGCGTCACAGCGAAGAGGCGGAGGCGAGCTTCCTCGCGGACCGGAACGGGCGACTGCTTTACAGCAACCCGGCAATGCAGGCTCTAATCCCCCTGCTCGATCACGCCGACCCGGACTTGCTGAATGGGCTGATTTCGGAAGCTCTCGCTGTCGCCAACGACGGCTGGCCGTTGGAGACGCGGGGCGGGGGCTGGCGAAGCTTGCCGCAGGAACGACGGCGGCTGAGCCTCCCGGGGGGCGATGAGACTCTGCAGATCGACCTTTCGCTCTGTCTTGCCCTCGACGGCAGGGTGCGGTTGCTGTCCGGTCGCGTCTCACGCAGCCCGGTCGGAACGGCTGGTAGGCAAGAAGACATCCGAGAACGCCTGGAGGACATCGTCCGCCTCGTCACCGATTGGGTTTGGGAGACCGACCGGGAGCTCCGCCTCACCTATGTCAGCCAAAGGGTGAGCGAGACGCTCGGCCAGCATCCGCGTCTGCTCATCGGGCGCCAGCTTCTGGAGTTGGGGCAGTCGCCGAAGCTGGCCGAGTTCTTGACGGCCGAATGGCGCCGGCCGTTTCGCGACATCGAGGTCGAGATGACCGACCGGGACGGCCGACCCCGGCTGTTCCGTCTGTCGGCCGTGCCGGTCTACGATTCGGCCAGTGGCAGCTTTGCCGGCTATCGCGGCACGGCGCACGATCTGACACTGGAGCGGATGCGCGAACACGCCGTTTTGCAGGCAAAGGAAGCCGCAGAAGCGACGAACCGCGCCAAGTCGGAGTTCCTGGCAGCGATCAGCCACGAGCTGCGCACCCCGCTGAATGCGGTCATCGGCTTTTCCGAAGTCATGATGACCGAAGCTTTCGGGCCGCTCGGCAAGCCCGTCTATGCCGAGTATGCCGGCGATATTCACCACAGCGCCGCCCATCTGCTCGAGCTGATCAACGACATTCTCGACGTTTCCAAGATCGAAGCCGGCAAGCTGAACCTGGACGAAGAGGAGACAGACCTCGAGACGCTGATTCGTTCGACCGCGCGCCTGGTGGACCCGCGCGCCGGAGAGAACGGCGTCCTCCTGGAACTGCTGATCGCCGAAGGGATGCCCGAGGTCGTGCTGGATGCCCGCGCGATCAAGCAAGTGCTGCTGAACCTGCTGAGCAACGCGGTGAAGTTCACCGACCGTGGCGGCCGTGTGACACTGAAAGCCGGCGTCGGACCGACCGGCGACTTCCTTCTGCGGGTTGAAGACAGCGGCATCGGCATGAGCCGCGAGGAAATCGAGGTGGCGCTGACGCCGTTCGGTCAGGTGGACAGCTCGCTGTCCCGCAAGTTCCAGGGGACCGGCCTCGGCCTGCCGCTGAGCAAGGGCTTGGTGGAGCTTCACGGCGGTCAGTTGGAAATCGACAGCCGGAAACCGGGCGGGACCTCCGTGATCGTATGCCTGCCGGCCTGGCGCGTCGTTGCCAAGCCCACATCCGCACAAGCCTGACGCAAGGGCCTGATGCACGGGCCTGACGTACGGGCCCGACACCGCCCGAAAGCCTCGCTCGCTTGTCCTCCCGGCCCATCCCGGTATGATCCCGGCCGTCTGCGGGAGCTTTCGATGCCGGATGCCAAGAAGAACAGCCTGGGCCAGCCCGTTGGCTGGAGCGTGCCCAACTGGTCACCTCCGCCGCGGCCAACGCGGACACCGCTGGAGGGCCGTCGCGTGCGGCTGGAGCCCTTGAGCGAGAGCCACGCCACGGACCTCTTTGCCGCGAACGCCAGCGACGACCGTGGCCAGCTCTGGACCTACCTCGGCTACGGACCTTTCGCGAGCCTGGAAAGCTACCGCGACTGGGTGATTGCCGCGGCGCTGGAGGACGACCCGCTGTTCTTCGCCATCCTGGACCGCAGCAGCGGCGAGGCGCTGGGTGTCGCCTCCTACCTGCGCATCGACCCGGCGAACGGCAGTATCGAAGTGGGACATATCTGTTTCTCGCCGCGCCTGGCCGGCAGCGTCTTGGCGACCGAAGCCATGGCCGTAATGATGCGCGAGGCCTTCTCCCTCGGATATCGACGCTACGAGTGGAAATGCGACGCCCTCAACGCAGGCTCACGGCGTGCGGCGCAGCGCTTGGGCCTGGGCTTCGAGGGGGTTTTCAAGAGCGCCACGCTGTACAAGGGCCGCAATCGGGACACCGCATGGTATGCGGTTACGGACAGTCTCTGGCCGCAGCTCGAGACGGCATTCGAGCAGTGGCTCGATCCGGCCAACTTCGACAGCGATGGCCGCCAGCGCGCGCGCCTGAGCGACCTGACTCGCCCCGTCTACGAGGCCGGCTGCACCGTTGCCGAGGCGGGCTGGTGACTCGAGGCAACGGCTATGTGCTGCCAAAGGTGATGGGACACCGCGGCGCCGCGAAGCGCGCACCCGAAAACACTCTCGGCGGCCTGCGCCGCGCCGCTGAACTGGGGGCGACCTGGGTCGAGATCGACGTCATGCTGACGGCCGACAACGTTCCGATCCTGCACCACGACTACAACTTCGGCCGCACCTGTGCCCACCCCGCGGATGTCGCCACGGTCTCTTCGACCGCCGTTGCGCAACTGGACGCCGGAGCCTGGTTTCCGGCAGAAGCTTCCAGCCGGAGCTGGACCGGCGAGGTCGTTCCGACTCTGGAACAAGCGGTCGCCGCGCTGCGGGAACTCGGACTGGGCCTCAATCTGGAGCTAAAGCCGACGCCGGGCCGCGCGGTCGAGACCGCCGAGGTGGCCCTCGATCTCCTGATCCGGATCTGGCCTCCGGAGCTGCCGCGACCGCTGATTTCGTCCTTCACCCGCGCTTGCCTGGACGTCGCCCTCAACATCGCGCCGCGGATGCCGCGAGGGCGCCTCTGGGAGATCCTGCCCGACGACTGGCAGAGCGATGCCGCGACTTTGGAGTGCGTCTCCGTTCATCTCTGGCGCGAAACCCTGACGCACGCTCAGACGCGCGCCATCAAGGCTGCGGGTTACGAACTCGCGGTCTTCACGGTAAACGACCTGGAGGAGGCGGAGCGTTTTCTCGAGTGGGGTGTCGACTGCATCATCACGGACCTGCCGGATATCATCCTTCCGGGCACCTACTCCGCCGCGGCCCGGGACGGGGCATAGGTCTCGGCTCTGAGATCCAGGATATCCGCTTGGGAGCCGCAGATCCGGCAGGCGGGATCGCGCCTGGCGCGAACTTCGCGGAAGCTGGCCTCCAGAGCATCGTAGAGCAGCAGGCGACCGGCCATAGACCGCCCGACGCCCAAGAGTTCCTTCACGACTTCCGTCGCCTGCAAGGCGCCCAGAGTACCCGGCAAGGCACCCAGCACCCCGACGTCGGCACAGGACATCTTGGGATCGCGCGGCGGCTGCTCGCCGAACAGGCAGCGATAGCAGGGGAAGGCCTCGTCGACGTGAGGCTTGAAGGTGGAGAGCTGCCCGTCGAACCGCATGATCGCCGCCGAAACCAGGGGACGGCGAGCCAGCACGCAGGCGTCGTTGACGAGGTAGCGGGTCGCGAAGTTGTCGGAGCCGTCGGCGACCAGATCGTAGCTCGCAATCAGGTCTAGCGCCGTTTCGGCCGTCAAACGATCCCTGTGGGCTTCGACGGTCACCTGAGGATTGATCCGCGCGATCGCGGCCGCCGCGCTTTCCACCTTGGCGCGGCCGATGTCGTCGGTCCCGTGAATCACCTGGCGTTGAAGGTTGGACAGCTCGACGACGTCGTCA